>CAZWUZ010000018.1:0-26679 GCA_964637655.1 uncultured bacterium
CGCGTCAATGGCTGCGCCGCATAGGTTGCCACTGCTGCCGGTTCCGCCGGCACGAGCGGATTGGCCCGGAACCCTAAACTGTCAAAAGCGACGCGCAACCCGAAACGGTGGGTATTGCCCAAATCACCGCGCGGCACAAAAGCATAGTCAAGCGTAAAGCCCGCGTACTGGAACGCCCCTCCGACACTCATGGCGTCCATGCCATGAAAGTCGGTTCCCGCCTCGTAGCCGGTGCGCAGCGCAAAGTAGTCGGTAACCTGATACTCAATGCCGCCGCTGACATAGGCCGTGGCATCGTTCGGGAAACTGATGTCGGCGGCCAGCAGCAGGGCCGGTGTCCAGTGATACGCCACGCCCCCCTTGAGCACCATGGGCAGTTTCGCCGCCTGCCTGACGAACGTTATCGGCGGCCCGAGATTCAGCGCCGCCAGCCCGAAACTCCATTGTCGGGTTGGACGATACAGCAGCCCCAGGTCAACTGCCCAGCCGCGGGCCGTGGCATCCGCCAGGCGCTCGTCGAGGTAGCGCCCGGTAATGCCCAGCGCCACCTGCGGGTATACCGCCCAGGCCGCACTCAGGCCGACAGCGATATCCTGATTGCTGAAGGAGTTCAGGTCGGACAGTTCCGTGCGATAGTTGTCCGTAACCTGGGCCGCGATGACGTCAGCCCCGAACGTATACTGCGGGCCGTACGGGATGGCCAGCGCAACATACTGGTGGGTGATGCCGCCAAACTCACTCAGATGCTGCGCGGCCGCCTGGAACGAAGTCAGTTGCGCCAGACCGGCCGGATTCCACCGCGCGGCATACACGTCGTCAGCGATGCCCACGTAGGTGCCGCCCAGCGCCGCCGCCCGCGCCCCCGCCCCGAGTTTCAAAAACGCCGCACCGGAAGTACCGTCAGCCCCGGCCAGGGCGACCGTACTGGACAGCAGCACCAGTGCTGCCACTATTCCCGGCAACGCGCGCAGCCACCTGCCCGCTTCGCGATACGGCCATTGCCGGGTGCAGCATTCCTGATGTGTCATCTGCCTTCTCCTATCGGATCATGGTCAGTTTGCGGACCACCGTGCCGGCCGCTGATTGCACGACATACACGTAGGTGCCGCTCGCCACCATTTCTCCGGACTCGCTGCGCCCGTCCCAGCGCGCCACATTCTCCGGCGCAGTAACCGTGATTTCCTCACCCGCGCGCAGGGTGCGCAGCAATTGCGCGGCGATGTTGTAGATGGCGATGACCATGCCCGGATCGGACGGCAGCTGGTGGATGGTGACGTCCCCGTCGCGGTCGGGATAGTACGGGTTCGGCCAGCTGCGCACGCGCTCGAGATCGGCAACCGCAAGCGCCAGCCAGGTCGCCTGCACCGCTATCGCCGGCACGGTGTCGGCCCCGTCCGGATCATAGGTCACCGTGAGCAGGCCGCCATTGCCCACCCGGATGGCATCGCTCTGTGACAGCCCCTGCGTAAATCCGACCGTGCCCGTAAAACAGCCCGTGGTCAGCCCGGTCTCCGTCAGGAGCACCGTGATGCCGGTCGCATCGGCAGTCGAAGTGACACGCACCCTGACGGTGTTGATCACGCCCGGCGGCGTATCCTGCACTGCGTCCGTCACCGTAATGCGCATCGGCCCGGCCAGTCCATGGTAGACCGCCTGATCGAGAATCAGGTGGTAGTCGACAACCATGATCGCCACCGTATCAGTAATCCCGGCGTCGCTGATGCCGAGGTGCACGGTATCGAAACAGTCGCTGAGGGTCAGCACGCCATGCCACACCCCGTGGCTCCACCCCGCCGCCGCCAGCATGCCCGGCGCCACGCTGCCGGTATCGACCTGCAGCGTCGCTGCCGTGACGTAGGCATCGATGGGGTTGCTGTCGCTGTCGTAAGCGGTGACCGTAATGGAGAACGCCACCCCGGCATACACTGCCGGCGGCGCGCCGATGCCGAACGTTGCCAGCAGCGGCGCCGCAGCCAGCACGAAGTGATGCAGTTGCTGTCCCGCCCGCCTGATGGTGGCGGTGGCGGAATCACACGCCGTGGCAGTGGCGGTGGAAACCGCGCCAACCGAGACGGTGTCAGTAACCACGCCGCCACCGCCCGGAATCCACACCGCCACCCTGAACCGCAGCACCTGATCCGCCGCCAGCTGCTGTACTGCCGGCAACGGCGCACTGCCAATGCTGTCGTACAGTTGCGTGTGCCAGTTCAGCCGCGAAACCGCCGCCAGCGTCACCGTGTCAGGCAGACCGGATTCGTTGGTGGTGCTGAACGGCAGCCATACCGTGTCGCCGGCAGTGGCGATCAGCCAGGTATCGCCGGCAACCGCCAGCCAGTTGCCCATGACCATGTCGCACTGCGCCGTCACGACAGACGCACTGGTTTGTCGGGTCAGGGTGCACGAATTGGTGATGAGCGTGCCCACCGGCGTCATGGCTGCGGCGGCGCCCGACCAGGCCAGCACGAGGCAGACCACCAGCATGCCGGGCAGGACACGCGTCATACACCGCGCCCCGCTACGCCACACAAGGTGCCCCGGCAGACCGGATCAGGCGCATGACAGCGTCGTTCCTGTCTGCTTAGCGAATCATCACGCGCACGTAATTCGCGCCGGCATTGGCCGCGGCTACACTCGCGTTGATAAAACGCACCCAGCGTACTGCCGCCAGGCCCGCCGGCACGCCGCTCGTCCAGCCCGCCGCGCCATAACTGAAGTCACCCTGTTCCGCGCCCGCCCATTGCGCCAGCCATCCGGCCGCCGTGTCATAGCCGAGGAATTTGAGGTTGACCGTATCGATGCAATCGTAGATGACAATGTTCACGCCCGCACCTGACCCGATGTTCACATACGCGAGCTGATAGGTGATCGTCGCGCCCGGTTTCAGCCCTGACGGCAGTCCGTCCTTCGTGCAGGTGCCCGTCTTGTTCAGGGTGAAGATCGCGCCGGCGATGGTGACAACGTCGACCGACCCGGTATTGGAGCCGCTGCTGGCCAATGCTTCCGCATACGAACAGCTGTTGTCATCGGCGCTGTAGGCGGGCGTTACCGCGAAGTTGCGCCCGATGGTAAAGAACACGCTCACCGAGTCGCCGTCATCCGTGGTGCCGCCGGCGGCAGCGGGAATGGTCACCTGCACATGGAACTGCGCCGTGCCGTCTTCGCTGATCGGGCCGACGATGACGCTGTCAGCCGGATCCCAGACCGACGTCATGCTGCTGTGGGTGTCGGGGCCGCTCCACACCGTCACGATAAACCCGGAGTCAGTGCCGTGATAGACGATAACCGGCATGACCCAGACACTGTCCGTGGCATTGCCGGTATTGTAGACGTCATAGGTAAAGGTCGCGGTTTCACCGAAATTGCCGCTGAACGCTTCCACCGGCTTGCCCAGCGTATCGCCGTAAATCGTCTCGACGGCGGAGCCGGTCGCATGGGCGATCACCGCGGTAATCGACACCGCCGCAATCGTACAACTGTTGGTAATCATCGTGCCCGACGGAACATCGGACAGTTCGGCACGCGCCGCGGACGGCAGTAACAATGCCGCCACCATAACCAGCATCAGCCATGTAGTGTTTCGTGTCATGGTGCTTTTCTCCTTGCTGCAAAATCGGCACTACCAAGTTATGCCGTACTGCTGCATCCTGCTGCCCTGCTGCCTGACCGGCACGTGCCAGCCAGACGCTGCTGTTGCTGCGCCAGTTCCTCCCTCTGCACGACGGCACACACGTCGATTATTTTCACGTTACCATTGTACCCGCAGCGGGAGGATGCAACCATTGGTAAGATGCACTTTTATCTGCCGATAATCCGCATCGGGCGGCACTGCCCGGCGAGCGGGGGGGAGAGAGAGCGGGGGCGGCTGCCGCACGGCATGCCCGATGACCCCGGTTACTCTGCGCCGAACACTTTCATTTCCGCGAGTGTGACAAAGCGCCACTCGGGATGCTTCACATACATGCGGTCGCCCTGCATCACCATGACCTTGACATACCGGCAGAGCGATCCCGCCACTGGCGTACTGACGGTCAGGATCGGGTCACCCCGCTGTGAATAACTGGCAACTCCGCCTGCCGCATTGAGCTGCCAGGCAAGCAGTTCCCACTGTTCGCCGTCGCTGCTGCCCAGCAGGCGGAATGATTCCGGATAGGCGAGTTTCCGCCACACCGTAACCACCCGCCACACCGGCACGGCACGGCCCAGGTCGACGGTCGCCCATTGCGCGGCGGCATTGACTTCGCCGGAATTGATCATCCCGGTAAAAAAGCCGTCGTCACCGTCAGTGATGTTCGCCAGCGGATCGCTGTCGCGCTGCACCTCCGGTTCGTTATGATATTCGGTGAAAGTGCCGGTCACCGGCCGGTGCAGGGCGAGATTATTTTCCGGCATGGTCACCCGCTGCTCGCCCGAATTGACGGTATACCCGCTGCTGTCACTGCTCTGGATGAGGTAGCGGTATTCCGTTGCGGGACACAATCCGGCACACTGCACGGCATGGGTGCGCTGTACTGCGGTTCCGTCATATTCCGTCAGCCAGACCGTATCACCCGCCCGTTTCAGCCCGAGGTGATAATCTGCCGGCAGATTGGTGGTCCAGGCCACGGTCAGGGTGTGCGGGTCCACCCGCGTCGCCTTGAGCTGTTCATAGCGCAATGACGGCAGGCCCGCGGTAACAAAGGTGCCCGTCACCGCATCGTGCGCGACAATGGCATACTGGTACACCGTGCCGCGCAGCAGATTGCGCAACTGCTGGTGATGCTGCGTGACGGGAGTGAAATTCATGAGCGGGGTCATCGGCCGGTCGAGCGGACCATACAGGATCTCGTCGGTGACCGGGACATCTGTTGTCCAGGTCAGCAGTGCCGCCTGCTCGCCCAGCACGGTAACGGTTGCGTTCGTGACGTGCCCGCGGCGCGCCCCGGACGACGCGGTTACCGGGGTCAGCAGCCAGTCCAGCGCACGCGTGTCAGCCGCCTGGGCGGCTGCTGGTGAGGGCAACAGCAGCACCACCAGCGCCAGTCCCAGCATGCCCAGCATCAGCCCCACGCGCAGCAGCGCACTGCGGTTGGGCCCTGATGCCCGGCAGTAACTGCGCGCCCACGCGGCCGGGACATGGTGCCGCCGGCTATCTGATAAGCGTCTCAAGTTTCACCTCGACGCTGCTGCCGGTGGACTGCCCGCCCGTGATGGTCCAGCGGACATTCGTCACCGGCGCCGCCTGCGAGCTGTCCCACGACACGCCCGAATCATGCGAATAATCGATGACGGCCTGATAGCCGCGTGCCGCGACCGTGTCCGCGGTACCGGGCAGGTATTTCAGGTCGCTGGTGATGGCGTCGCTGATGACCACATTCTGCGCCGGCCCGAACCCGTTATTGTGCGCGCCAATCCGCCAGGCCACGCGCGCGCCCGGCCGCGGCAGGATCGGCATGCCGCCCAGCGACACGGTATCCTGGTATTTGTAGGGCAGCAGCATGGGTGCCGTGGCGGTAGCGGAAGCCAGCGATTCGTTGCCGTAAGTATCGACACAGGTCACATGGAACACATACGTCTCGCCCAGGGTGACAGCCACCGCGCGATAGCCCGTCGTATCGGTCAACGGCATCAGTGTCAGGCGCTGCGCGAAGCCATTACCGTCGGTGTCGACATACACATGGTAGCCGAGCGTATCGCCCGGCACGCTGTTCCACACCAGCCATACGCCCGTGTCGGGCACTGCCGTGTCGGCAGTTGCGGTCAAGCCCGTCGGGGCCTCTGGCGCGAGGTTATCGATCCCGAAACAGGCGGTGGTGTCGCCGGTACCGGTATCGAGCGCGTCACAAACACTCGCCCGCAGCAGGATTCTGCTGCTCATCCCGCTGTAATCAGTCCCGGTCTGCCAAATCACTGCATGGGTCTCTCCCGTCGCTGACGAGCTGATCCCGGCCAGATTCCCGACGATGGTCGGACTCAGCCAGGTAACACCGGAATCAGTCGAGTAAGTGAACCAGACCGTGCAGGCGTCGGCAGTGCTGTCGGCAACAACGAAGGTGCAGGTGACGTTGCCGGTGTAGGTCTCGCCGGCGACCGGTGCCCGGATGTCGAGCAGCGGGCCCACGTTGCTGAGGTAGTTGACGGCAATGCCCGCCTCCCCGTAGCGGGCATAACGGTCGTAGACATACGCGATGACCGCATCGTTTCCCGTAAGGGCAACCGTACCGCTCCACGTCCCGTTCGCCGCCGCCAGCACGATGCAGGTCTCCGCGCTATCCGTGCTGTTGACGTAAAGGAATACCGTGTCACCCGCCGTAGTCACCGCGGTCGTGCCCGTGACCGTAACAACCATGATGTTGGTGTCGTGATTGGTGGCGGGGAAAGTGATGCCGATGGTCGGCCATGGTGTCAATTCGATGTATTCGCCATAGGTGATGGTGTCGCCATTGCCGGAATTGTCCGTTGCCGTAAACTGCACGGTCAGGGTCTCGCCGCCATGGTCAAACCAGACCGCGGAGGTGTCGCAGGTGTAGGTGGTGCCGCCCGCAGGGGTCATGGCCAGCCAGGCGCCGAAAATCCCGGTACTCTCCCAGGCGTAGCGGATCTTCGGGTATCCGGCCGCCAGACCGCTCAGGGTGTCAGACACGCTGACCGTAACCGTCAGCGGTATTGGTCCGCTGGTATCGCAGATATCGGTGCGCGAGATGCCATAGAGCAGCGGCGGGGTGATGTCGAACATGGCGGCCGCAGTTTCGGAAGGCAGCGATTCGTTGCCAACCGCATCGATGCAGGTCACATAGAATACATAGGTGCAGCTGAGCGTCAGGAAAGATTCTTCCACAAAGTATTCCGTGGTGTCGGTTACCGGCGAAGACGTCAGCCGCTGCGCGAAACCGTTCCCGTCGGTATCGACATACACATGGTAGCCGAGCGTATCGCCGCCAACGCTGTTCCAGGCCAGCCAGATGCCGATATCGGGATCGGCAACCATATCTGCGGTCGCGCTGAGTCCGGTGGGCGACGCCGGGGGCTGCTGGTCGATGCCGATGGCCCCGGTGGTGTCCGCCGCCCCGGTATCCCGCCCATCATAGGCGAACATCCGCACCAGGATCTGACAACTGGTCGTGTCGGGCAGGTCGGTGCCCGATGCCCAGACAATGGCATAGGTCTCGCCGTCAGCGTCTGCCGCCACCCCGTTGACACTGCCGGAACTGATGGTGGCGTCCTGCCACGTCACTCCGTTGTCCGCCGAATACTGGACCGTCACGGTGCAGGCATTATTGTCAATGTCATAGATGCAGTAGGTGATGGTGACGTTGCCCGTGTAGGTTTCGCCGTCGACCGGCACCATGATGACGATGGGCGGCGCCAGATTGGGAATGTAGATTACCGTGATACTGTCGTACCGGGTGCGCCCGTAGCGGTCAAGCAGTTGCGCGGTTACGATGACCGTGCTGTCATACCCGCTGAGGGCGGCGGTTCCGCTCCAGTCGCCGTTCGCCGCCGCAATGACGATGACGGTTTCGGCGCTGGCGTTGCTGTTGATGAAGAGGTACACTGTATCCCCGGCGGCAGTGGCGAAGGTCGTGCCGGTAACGCGGATGACCCCGACGATGGTATCGTGAGTATCGGCCGGGAAGAGTATATTCACCTGGAGCGGGGGCGAGGTATCGATATATTCAGCGTAGGTTATGGTATCGAAATTATTCGCCTGATCCAGCAGCAGCACCTGCCAATTGAGGGTTTCGCCGGAATGTTCATCCCACACTTCGGGGATGGCATACGCATACGAGTCGCCGGCGACCAGTTCCATGTTCTGCCAATTGCCGTACATGCCCGTACTGCTCCAGGCATAGCGAATTTTCGGATAGAAGGCCACCAGTCCGGACACCGTATCAGTAACCTGAATGGCAACCGTCAGCGGGGTCTCGCCGCTGGTGTCCGAAATATTGCTGTGGACTTCGTCATGTATGGCTGGCGGCGTATAATCAAATATCACCGTTGCGGTTTCCGTGACCCCGCGCGGATACGTGACGGAAACAGTGGAGGTGCCATTGCCGCTGTTGCCTTGGGCATAGCCGATGGCGATGCCGTTTTCATCCGTCACCCCGATTGGCTGGCTGCAGCCGTGCTGACTGTTGGCGTTGGTGATTGCCACCCGGTGGCCCGGCTGGGTATCGCCGGAGTTCAACAACAGGGTTACGGTGATGGCCACGCTGTCGGCATTACTGAAGATGGTTGCCGCCCTGACGGTTGAGGCGTAGAGGGCGCTCTGGTTGGGCAAACCGGGACTGCCCTTGCCCGTTTCCCCGTTCATCGGGAAAATCGAGTCGCCGTTGGCCCAGCAGACCGCCGCCCGCGCACTGCGATCAATCCATATTCGTTCCATCGCCACCTGGTAGCCGCCGATATTACCACCCGCGTACCAGATGCCGGTGTAGGGGGCGTCAACAATCTCATTGACCGTGCGTGAGTCATAGTAGGCAATAAACGAGTCGCCGGGCGGGGCGTCGAAAAGATCCATGGCACCATTGAGGTAGTCGGCCGGCGCCGGGGTGGCCAGTTCCGCATCCTCGATGAGGAGGTAGCGATGCGGCCCGATGACTTTCCCGGCCAGGGCGGCGTTGCTGGCGATGGTATTCACGCCGTCCTTGTCGCCGAAATGAAAGGAGGAATCGGTGAATGACAACGTGTCCATGGTGGGGTTGTAGATTTCCACATATTCGTTGACAAAGCCGCTCCACCCCACTTCGCTGATGACGGGAAAGCCAAGCCGCGTGGTGTCGTAGTATTTATACGGACCGGTGGGAGTTGACTGGTCGTTGACGGTTACCGTGTGCGTGCAGGTATTGTAACTGCCCACCTTGAAGACAACCGCCGCCTTGCCGTTGCTGTCAGTGTAGCCGGTGATACTGGTGAGGGTGCTGCCCGCCAGGTAGCGATAGCCGGCTGCTTCCAGCAGGTAAGAATCCGAGCCGTCGCCGGTGATGGCGAAATTCACCTTGGTGCCGTACACTGAATCGCTGCCCGACTTGGATATTGCCGTCAGCAGATAGGTTGCCCCGACGAAATTGCGCGGGTTGATGGCGGGGATAAATGTGACGCTATTGACGTTGACGGTGGTAAGCTGCGGCGAGGCGGTTTTCAGGTTTACTGTGCTGACTCCGTCGTTATCGCTCTTGACGACGAACGTATCGGTGCCTGTCGTCGCGCGCGCCACCGCCAGCGCCCCCCAGTTGACGCCGCCACCGGTATGGCCGTAGATGACATTGATCTCGCCCGTGGTGGCCAGCAGTGCGGTGACGGGCACCTGAATGGTCTGACCGGCAATGCTGACAGCCCCGAGCGTGCCATCGATGGCTGAAACGCCGATATAGCCGGGATTGGTGGCGACGGTGTTCTGCGGTGCGGTCCACCCCGTCGGGATGACAAAGTCAACCCGACCGTTGGCAAAAGAGTCGGTACCCGCCCGATAGGTGATGGTCCACTCGCCACGGCCGCTTTTGGCTACCCGGTTGGTCGGGCTGATTGAGCCGTAGCCGTCGAAGCTTGGTTCCGGCGCCGACCGCGAGTTCTGCGGGTCGCGTCCGGCGGTCTTGACGAAGTCGTTATAGTTGTTGTTGGAATCGAAGCCGTTGCCCGCAAACCGGTCGGCGCCGGTCAACATCGACTCGGCCGTTGCAAAGGCATTGGCCTTGCGCACCATCGAGGCCGCTTCACGGTCGACCGGGATATCCGCAAACGCATCTACCTCCGGGTAGGCGGCGCTCCCCCAGCCGAACAGGTCAGCGATCCCCGCAGTGGCGCCGGTATCGATGGCCACGTGGCCGCCGGTGGCAAGCATATTGTCGCCGTCCCAGGTGGCGTCGGCCGGGACCAACCCGGTATAATCATTTACATCGGCAATCAGATAATACCCCCGCCCCTGGATGACGGCGGTCACGCCTAAGGTGGTCAGCAGAATCCCCGCACTGCTCCGCAGATTGGTTGTGGCATTGCCATAGCGCAGTCGCCAGCCGCTGATACTGACGCTGCAGCTCAGGGTGTTGTACAGTTCGATGAACTCGTCTTTGCTTTGGCCGGTGTAGGAATGGCCCACCTCGCTGATCTTGATCGCCGTCATCGGGATCAGAACGCTGAACGCCGGTGCGTTCGCCACTGCGGCCGGAATATACTTGTCCTGAGCGGTCTTGATGGTAACCGACTGGATGCAGTTGGCGACGTGCTTCCCGGTCCCGCCGTCGAAATTCAGCCAGTTGATCGTGACCAGACCGGTTTCGCTGCTGGTGATCATGCTCCCGTAAATCGTTACGATGTAGGAATCGGCGGCACTGCCCGAACCGGTAAGCGTAACCATCTGGCTGCCAGTGAAACCGGGCCCGGAGCAGGTCACATTTGCCACGGCGGCGGCCCAGCTCATAAGCGCTGGAATGGTGATGGAGATGGTGTCCATTACCGGCCAGATGGATGAGCCCTGCATAACTATGCCGACCGTTTGCTGACTGTCGCCCGCATGGGCGAAGGCGCCGGCAGGTTGGATAATCACAGCCGTACCGAACCCGCTTTGCGGGGTAATTGAAATTACGGCGGTCCCGGTCATCGCCGACGCCAGCGGAATGACATTGGCATTCGCCGCCTTCGGCGTGCCCAGCCGGTCGAGTCCGATATCGCTCCAATGCGCGGCCAAACTGTCGCCGCGATTGGGGAGTGATACCCGCTCGAACAGGTGGTTGTCAGTCCAGGCCGCGGTGGCGGGGACTTTATTGAATCTATCCGCCACTTTGCTGCCGTCGTAAAGGCCCACCGCATCCAGGCCACCGTCAAGTTTCATATTGTTTTCGTCAAAATCACAGGCGAAACCGTAGGTCGCGTCAAAGTCGCCGGGCTTCCGCGCTATGATGAGGTAAGCCCCCGGCACGAGACTGCCGGCAAGATTTTGCGTTGCGGTCGGGGCGCCGGCGCCATTATCGTAGTAGTACAACTTATACCCGGTGAGGTTTTGCGTTACAGCACTCTGGTTGTAGAGTTCGACATACGAGGCATTGGCAGCAGTGCAGGAATTTACTTCCGCGATAATGACCGGAGTGTCGGGGTGATACGTCACACGGATGACATTGCTGTCGCCGACGGTGTTGATGGTAAAGGTCTGATTGAGCACCCCGGCCGTGAATCTGTTTGATTGCGCGGGCGCGATGGTGCCGCTATCGACAGACAGGTCCACGGTCGCGGTGAAATCGGTATAGACCGCGCCGAGCAGGTCGCGCGCGGTGATGGTCAGGGTAAACGCGCCGTTGACCGGCGTATCGCTTGGCACGGACACCGAGAACGAGGCGACGCGGCTCTGGTAGGTGAACTGGTTGCTGCTCACCGCCGCGTCCATATCGTTGATATCCGGATCGAGCGTAAAACAGGGGTCGGGGAGGGTCAGAATCAGCGTTTCGTTGTGGGCGGCGCCGGCGGTAGGGGTGACCACTATGAAGAAGCGCTGGCCGCCGGGCGGAATGGCGATTTCCAGGTTGCCGCCGTTATCCTCCCACCGTGAACTCCCGCCGTTCCACGTCAGGGGATATGACCCGGCAGCATCGCTGGTATGCGGGTCGAAATTGCCGTTATCGTCCATATCCTGCCAGAGCGCGAGCGTGTAATCGGTTGCGGGGGTCAGGGTCCCGGCATGGGTTAGCCGTACATCATTGAGCGTATACGTGCAGCCGCCGTTATCAGGAATGGTAAAAGCCATGATCAGGTTGTTGCTGGAGTTGTAGCGGATGTAGCCCGCCGCCTGCTTGACTATATTCAGTTCCGCAGTCGATATTCTGGTGTTGATTGTTTTCAGATTGGCGTTGGTTTGCGTTGCCGAGAGGTAGGGAGTCCATGTGTCATCAGCGGTGGTGCCCGGGTCATAATCGATTTTGAAGCCGCTGTCGCTGCGCAGTTCGATTTTGAAGGTCTGGCCGTCGGTCAATACCGCGGTATCCGCCAGTCCGGCGGTGATGACGAAGTTCCACGGGGCGAATGCCGTCTGGTCCCAGGTCGCGCCCGTCATCCGGTAGCATTGCCGCGCGGCATCCCACGGTATCGTGCCGACCGATACGTCGCCGGCGCTCCATGTGCTGTCGCAGTCCACATCACGCCACAGGGCGAGATAGGGCACGTCGCTATGGTCGGCGGTACCGGCGGCCTTATTGATAACCACGCCGATGAGGCGCGGGCCGGTATCGAGCCGTCCGGCATACAGGGTGTTGCTGTCGCTGGTCCCGTGCCGCAGCGGGCCGCTATCGACATTGGTCATATACAGTTTGGCGCGCGGATACTGGCACGCATGGGTGCCCGGGGTGGCCGGCGCGGCGCTGCTGTAATCGAGCGTGGTCAGGGTCCAATTGCCGGCGATATAGACGGTGGTGTCGTCTCCGACCCACGCCTTTCTGACGATAGCGCTGTCGGAGAATTTCACCCCCAGGCACTGGTCCACGGTGACGGCGGCGCTGTTCACCAGTCGCGCCCCGTCGTTGGTGCCGCCATCCCACTTGGTCCAGGCGGAAGCAGTGGGAAAAGCATGGGTGGTGAAGGTGCAGGTGGTGCTGCCGGCGGTCAGCGCCTCGCCCGGCTGGATGGTGCCTGACAAATTGAAGGTGATATATGAAGTATTGCCATCGCCAATCGCGTACAACTTCCACCCGGTCAGATCCACCGGGCAGGATCCGGTATTGTATATTTCGATATAGCGGTCGCTGGTGATGTTGAATTTGGGATCGCACATTTCCGCAATAATGACGTCAGCAGCGGCGGGCGCGGAGAACCACAGGCACACCATCACCACCAGCAATACCACGAGACCGGGCCATGCTCTCTTCACCTTTCGCTGGTTGTTCACGCCTTCCCCTTCACCGGCAGTGTCGCGCACGCGTCAGCCGCACACCATGATCAACATACTCATAAGTATACCCGCCCGGGTACTATCCAACCATTGGCAATTTCCACTTTCGCCTGACTTTTATCCGCTGTGGTGCGCCGGGCAGCCGGCTACGCGGCGCATGCTGCCGGCAGGGTGCTGACACTCGTGGCTGATTCCCCGCTTGCCGGCACCAGCTGGCGCCGGCGCCCCGCGCCCGAAGCGAGATGGCTCGCCACCTTGGCCAGCAGAATCGTGCTGACTAACGGCTTGATGATGTAGTCATTGCCGCCGCTCTGGTACGCCCTGGTGACATCGGCCGATGCCCCGTGGCGGGAGAGCATGATGACGGGGATTGCCCGGGTGTGGGGATTGGCCTTGAGCTGGCGGCACACCTCGTGTCCATCCACATCCGGCAGTTCGCTCGCGAGCAGGATGAGGTCCGGCCGGTTGGCCACTGCCTGCGCCATCCCGAACCTGCCTTCCACCGCTGCCGTCACTTCGTGGCCGGGCTGCTGGCGGAAAATCATTTTGACCTGGTTCCGCATCCGGTAATCATCGTCAATCATCAGAATCCTGACCATGCGTTCCCTCGCCCGAATAGCAGTGGCGGTGCACACCTCTGCCACCTGTCACAAGTATACGCGCCATGCTTGCGGCAACCATTGGCCCGATGCGCTTTGGCTTGACTTACATGCACCATGGCGGGCGCCAGCAGGGGCGTACGGCAGACAAAAGCCGGGCGGGGTTCCCGCCCGGCCGCTGCTGTACCTGATTACTGCTGTTCGCGTGCGGTACGGTACGCTTCTGTGCCCGCATGGACAGCAGCGTCAACTGCCTCCGTGCGGTTCTGCACCGAGGCCCGGCCCCGCTCAACTTTCCCGGCCACATAGTCCCGGGCGTGTTCAACCTTCCCGACCACATAGTCCCGGGCGTGATCATACTTCTCCACTGAACTGGCACGCAATCGCGCCGCATCTTCCGCCAACTTGTGCCGCGTTGCCGCTCCCGAAGCCGGCGCATACAACAGCGCCACCGCTGCACCCGTCAACGCTCCCAGCATGAAGGCCAGAGGCATCCCTCCGTATGTTGCACATTTCATGGTCATGTTTCGCCTTTCTATGGCCGCCACGTCAGGTACGCAGGCGCTGCGTGGCCCTGTCGGCGGCTTTCTCGACTACCCGTTCCGCATGGCCGATAGCCTGGTCCCGTTTGCCCTTCTGTCGCAATTTGCTGTTGCCCGCCAGCACCCCGGTCGCTTCTTCGATGCGTCCTTTGATGATGTCTGTCTTTCCACCCATGATGCTCACCCCCTTTTCCTGTGTCAAGTATACCCGTAACGGGTATTCACGCCCATTGGCAAGTTGCCCATTGTCCTGACCATTTTCCTGCACTCTCCGTCCGGTTGTTCATTATTGCCGGTACCGCTCGAGCAGCTGCCGGGCCGTCACGTTCTTCGGTTCGAGTTGGAGGCAGTACTCCCAGCACTGGATTGCCTGATCGCGATAGCCCTGATAATTGCGGCAGATGCCGAGGTACAGATAGGCCGGCGCACTGGTGGGCGTATGCCGCAGCAGGGTATCGTAGTAATATCCCGCATTGGCGTAATCGCCCAGTTGAAAATACGCCGCGCCGAGATTGTTCAGGCAACTGGTGTTGCCGGGTTCGAGCGTCACGGCCTGCAGATACCGCACCACCGCGCCGGCATAGTCGCCGTTGGCGAACGCGCTGTTGCCGGTCATGAGCAGGTAGGCAACCGTCGGCGCGGGGGCCGGCACGGACGCGGGTGCAGCCAGTACGTCCATCGTCAATACGACCCGCCGGTTCAGCGCCCGCGCCTGCTCATCGACATTTTCGTAGCGCGGCTGCTCCTCGCCGAAACTTGACTCGATCAGCCGCTCCCGCGCAATCCCCTCTTCGTTCACCAGATACGCCATGGCCCGGTCGGCCCGCTGGCGTGCCAGCTGGTCGTTGTAGGCGTGCGACTCAAGGTCGCAGGTATGGCCGACCAGATACAGGTGCTGCTCAGGGTTGGCCCGAAGCATTTCCGCCACCCCGTGCAGCACCAGTTGGGAAACCGGCAGGAGTTCCGCCTGATCGATGGTGAAATAGATGCGATGGACATCCTGCACATCCACGGCATACGCGTTCCCGCACAGCATCATCAGCACCGCGATACCCGCCAGTCCCGTCAGCACATTTCTCATGGTGCCATTGCCCCCGCCATACGCCGCATTCGTTTTCTTCCGTCAGCAAGTATACCCGCAATCGCCGGGTGCGACGATTGGCTTTTTCCGCATTGTATTGACTTTTCGCAACTATTCTCCTTCTCCCGCGGTGCAAAACGGGAGAGGGCAGGATGCCTCCGCGGGTCTCCGCATCTGAAGGCCTGCGGAGCCTTCCCCGCCTTCTCCCCCGACGGGGGAGAAGGTGAAGTACATACAGCGGCCTGAGAATGTGTGAAATATTGTCATTCCCGAGATATGCTATCGGGAATCCAGAACTGCTGAGCAGTTTTTCACCGCTGAGCACACAGAGCACGCAGAGAGAAACATGGAGACGGAAAAGGACAACTCATCAGCAGGGGCAAACTATTTATGCCGTGGTAGCTGCGGGCTTCAGCCCGCGCAATACTGTTGCTGGTGCAAGCAGCGATAATCCCCCATACTCATTCACGACAGACAGCAGCACGAACGGATGACGCGTGCGCGCTCCGCGTGCTCTGTGTGCTCTGTGGTGAAAGCCATGACGCTCTGCAGTCCGTGCCGGTACCGCAAGGAACGGCAACTGCTTTACCACTACGGAGCCAGCAGATTTTCTTCACCGCAGAGCACACAGAGCACACAGAGAGAAACATGGAGACGGAAAAGGACAGCTCATCAGCAGGGGAGAATTATTTATGCCGTGGTAGCCGCGGGCTTCAGCCCGCGCAATACTGTTGCTGGTGCAAGCAGCGACAATCCCCCATACTCATTCACGACAGACAGCAGCACGAGCGGATGACGCGTGCGCGCTCCGTGTGCTCTGTGTGCTCTGTGGTGAAAGCCGTGACGCTCTGCATGCCGTGACGGTACCGCTATAATGCATTTTTTCACACCTGCTGAATAGTTACGTTATCCCGCGCCGGCACCGGTCGGTCCGGTTCATGCCGGTCGTGGGCCACTCAGTGCCGCGGTGGATAATTGTCACTCGAACGTTTGTTGAATGACTTTGGTTTGGTCAGCGCGGTCAGCACCGCCGGCTGCCGGTCATCATTGGCCGCACGGGCTCGGGACGCCGCCGGGACAAATGGTGCTGCCGGGCCCGCACCAGCTGCCGGAGCAGCCGTGAGTTGTTCGAGCCGGGCAATGATATCGAGCGGGTACAACGGCTTTTTGAGGAACGCGTTCATCCCGCACACGGCGGCTATCTGCTGCGGATCGCCATCACCGGCATACCCCGATATGCCGATGATCGGGATCGCGGCGGTTTCCTGGAATTTCCGCAGGTACCACGCCGCCTGATAACCGTTGACCTTGTTCATCTTGATATCGAGGATGATCACCGCCGGTTTCACCCGGTGCACGGCATTCAACGCGGCCACGCTGTCGACAAACGCCTCGACCGCATAGCCGGCACAACTCAGCAGATCAGCCAGTTCGTCCGCAAATATCTCATCGTCATCGACAATCATCACTTTCATCGGGGCGGCTTTCGCTCCCGACAGCACCGCCGGCTGTGCATCAGCGGGTTGGTCCGGCATGACCCCGGCAGCAATGCCGCAGCATGCCGGTGGCGCTTCCTGCCCGGCATGCCCGCCAGTTCCGGCACGTCGATGCTGGCCGGTGGTGCGCGCCGGGCAATAATATGCAAGGTCGGCACCGGCATCGGCAAGCGCGTTGTCATCCGGCAGTACACCCGGCATTGCCAGCGCAAACCCCTGAGCGTTCTCGATGATCTGTACTTTCATGTACCCGTTCTCCCCCCCTGCAATAGTAGCCGCAGCCGCGGCCTGAACACACCGGTCAAAGCACCATGCGACAGGTGGAGAATAGTGTCCGGCTAACCTTCCCAGTGCAATTCAATGAACAATTCAAGTTTGATGCGGTTGACGCACGGGCCCACGCCCCGCCCGCCTACGGGTAGCGCAATGGTCGCGCGTCGGATGTCGGGCAGGTCAGGTGCCGAACCCGGCACCAGCAACGCCTGCCGGGCGACCACTCGCCCGCGTCTGGTTTCGCTGCTGCCTGCTTTGGCCATGAACACTTCTCCTGGTGGCAAATATTCCGCCGTTCACTACCTTCGTTGTCGTGATAGTATGGGCGCCCGGTTGCCGGACACGTGCCGGCAACTGCAGTCCCATGGCCACGCCGGTGACAGCACGGCGGATGTTCCCTACCGGTGGCACGGTGCTCGCCCGTGCGGTGACAGGTTTGCCTGCCCTTGCTGCCGGCGCATTATGCCGCCAGCCGGCGGTCAGGCGCGACTTCGGCCGGTATCCCCTCATGATCATAACGCTCCTCCTGCTTGCTTGCTTCGGTCCGGATATCCTCAAGTAGTATAACCACTATCAGACGATCAGCCCATTGGCAGTTTCCGCTTTGTCCTGACTATTATCCGCAAGCCGCAGCCGGCGAAACAGCCGCGCGTCGCGCTGGTCGTGCCTGCTCCCGCTGCAGTTACCCGGCAGCGTGCAACCGGTCAAGTATGTTTTTGCCGGAACAGCACACTGCTGGCCATCACCACCAGCCAGCAGGTGAACATGGCCAGCAGCGTGGCATATTCAAACGTACTGCCCGCTGCCTGATTGCTGCGAATCACCTGAAAAAACGGTGCGACCACGACTGCCGTCAGGCCATAAACCGCCTGCGCAAACCATGTTTCCGGACCGGCCCCAGACAGTTTCAGGACAAACCGCAGCGCCAGCAGCGCTTCCACCAGCAGCAATAGCGACCAGGCAAGACGAATGCCAATGTTTTTCGGCTTTCCCGCAACGGCAGTGGCGGTATACATGCGCTGTTCCCTGCTCTCCGCGCGTACCGGTTGCGCCGGTACCGCGCACGTTTCAGTGCCTGATCACAGTATATCCGCAGCGGTTGCTCACGACCAGTGGCAAATGCCGCAATTCATTGACGTTTATCCGCAGCACTATCCCGTGTCAGGTTATGGCACATGCGCGGCGATCCAGACGCCCATAACGTGCGCGATAACAATGACGAGCACCGCCACCCCGAGATGTTCGCCGATAACTTTCCACGGGCGCTCCCGCTGATTGCGGGCGATGCAGTAGCTGAGAACAGCCAGCACGGACAGGCCCCACGCCGCACTCACCACGATCGCCGTGGCGAGCGGCAGCAGCAGCACCGGAATGAGGAAGGTCAGGGCAAACCCGAACTTGGTCAGCAAGGTCATCAGCGTTGAGCGCCAGACCTCGCGCGGCGTATGCGCGTTTTCACCCTCCTCGGCAACGTGGATGCCCAGCGCATCGGAAAACGAATCAGCGACGGCAATGGTCATGATCCCACCCATTACCACCGCCGTTGATTGCGTCTCCGCATGCAAGCCGACCATCAGCCCCAGCGTGGTGATGGCACCCGACGTCAGGCCGAACGAAAACCCCTTGCTAATCCGCCGCGGCATGTATCGTCTCCCGGTCACCCGGGGTGCGGTCGCCGCCACCGTGCGCAGCCCGCCGGGCCGGTCGTACAACCTGCACCAGTTTGCGCACCAGCGCGCGGCGCGACGTCACTGCCGTCAGTCCCGCCGCTGATGCCCCGCACGCCGTCAGCACGTCTTCAGCCGGCCGGTTGTGCCACCCCTTGTCCGGCGGTGACGCGCTGACCGCATCCTGCGGCATCATGCGACAGTGCTCTCCAGCAGGGCATGCAACCCTGACCTTTGCGCGAGGGTTGCCAGCAACGCGTCGAACGGCTGGCTGAATTTGGCGACCCCTTCTTCCGCCAACTGCCGGGTGAGGGTGTCGAGGTTGATGCCCAGCTGCCCCAGCAGCGCCAGCACGTGACGGGCTTCCTCCACCGCCTGTCCGAGCCGTGCCTCCGGCCGGCCGTGGTCGCGATAGGCCGCAAGCGTTTCGCGGGGAATGGTGGTGACCGTACCCGGGGCGATCAGGGCCTCGATATACTTGATGTCACTGTAGTCCGGGTTCTTGGTGCCGGTACTTGCCCACAGCAGCCGCTGCACCCGGGCGCCCTGCGCGGCCAGTTCGCCAAATCGTTCGCTGCTGAACAGTTCCCGGCTGAGGTGATACGCCATGGCCGCGCTGGCGCTGGCGACCTGCCCGCAGGCCCTGGTCGCGAGGTCGGCCGGCGCACCGCCCCGGGCGATGATTGCCGCCAGCAGCGGGTCCACCAGCGCATCGATACGGCTGACAAAGAAACTGGCCACGGAAGCCACATACTGCACCGGCTTGCCCTGCTCCACCCGCACCGCAATGCCCTCGATATACGCCTCGGCCACCTCGCGGTAGCGCGACACCGCGAAGAGCAGGGTGGCATTGACGTTGATCCCCTCGCTGATAAGCAGCCGGATGGCGGGCAGCCCGGCGTCTGTCGCCGGCACCTTGATCATGACGTTCGGCCGGTGCAGCGCGGCCCACAGTCGGCGGGCTTCGTCCACCGTCCCGCTGGTGTCATACGCCAGATCAGGATTTACCTCCAAACTGACATAGCCGTCCCGGCCATCGGATGCATCATAGAGCGGGCGGAACACTTCGGCAGCACTCTGCACATCATGCTGGCTGATGGCTTCGTATATTTCGCCGGCACTCTTCCCCGCCACGGTCAGGTAGTTGATATGCTTGTCGTAATCATGGCTCCCGTCAATCGCCGCGGCGAATATGGCCGGGTTCGAGGTCATGCCCCGCAAACCATCCTCGTCGATAAGACGCTGGAGCCCGCCGCCGGTGAGCAAATCACGCCGGATATAGTCCAGCCACACTGACTGCCCGAGTGTCGCCAGTTGTTGCAGTGGATTCGTCTGCATTGCCATAGCCTTCGCTTTCCGGTACGGGCTTCACCTGCTTCCCGTCACGGAAAACAGGCAATAGCCGGCCTGAACAGGTGCCGCTACTCTACCATTGTAGCCGCGATGGTCAGCGGTGACCATTGGCTGTTTCCTCTTTGGCTTGTCGTATCTCCGCAGCAGCTACAGCAGCCGGGGCACAACCGGGTCACGCTGCTGTCAATGAGGATCCTCGTGTTTTCCGGCAATGCCCGCGCTGGTCAACCATGCGCGTGCCGCGCAGCACATCGCCCGGTAACATCCGTCATATGTCACCGCTGACGTGCATGAGCGCCTCGAGTTTGCGGGGAGCTGTCGGCTGACGGAAGTAAAGCGGGGTCTTGTCGGTGAGATTGCCGGGGACCGCCTCCTCGAAAACCGGTTTGGGCGGCGCGGTATACATCACCCCGAGGCAATAGCGGTCTTTTTCCACTGCTTTGGCAAACGCCGCTGCGCGGTTGGTCGGGTCCCAGGCATCGTCCAGATAATAGGTATGATCCTGGTACCATTTGTAAGTATTGGTTTTATTGAAAGTGATGCATGGTTGGAAAATATCGACCAGACTGTACCCCTTATGGCGGAGCGCGGCCTTGACGATGGTCACGGCCTTGGGGATATCGCTGGAAAAGGCGCGCGCGACGAATGACGCATCGAGCGCCAACGCGACGGCGACCGGATTGAAGGGTTCATTGATTACGCCCGCAACCTGCACCGGCGTGGTAAAGCCCCGCTCCGAAGTTGGCGAGGCCTGCCCCTTGGTCAGGACGTACACCATGTTATTGTGCACGAGTTGCGTGATATCCGGGTTCCGGCGGATCGTCGCGAGGAAATGGTTGCCCCCTTCGCCGTACATATCGCCATCGCCCCCCTCGGCGATCACGGTGAGGGTCGGGTTCGCGGCCTTGATACCGGTCGCGACCGGCAAGGCCCGGCCGTGCAGGCCGTTGAACATGTTGGTGCGAAAATACTGCGGCGTCTTGGCCGCCTGGCCGATGCCGCTCACCACGACGAGGTCGCGGGGCGCAAGGCCGAGTTCCGCGCACGCCTGCCTGACGATTTGCAGAATGGCAAAGTTCCCGCAACCCGGACACCAGGCGACGTCGCAGCCGGCAAGGTCAAAGGGAGTGGCGCTCATGCGGTCGGCTCCTGCCCGATGATTTTCGCCAGGTCGGCGGCGAGCCCGTCGGCGGTAAAGGGATGGCCGTCGTAGCGGAGGATGCGCTCGTCGATCCTGACCCGGCCATATTGTTCGAGCACCCGGCCGAACTGGGCGGTGGCATTGCCTTCGACGAGGATTCGCCGGCGACTGGTGGCGCAGAATTCGCCGGTGCCGGACGCGAGCGGGAACACCTGGGTGAAATGCAGCACGCTGACATCCTGCCGGTCGAGACGGGCGACCGCCTCGCACACTGCCGCCAGTGACGAGCCCCAGCAGAGCACAAGATGCGCGCTGTCCGGACTGCCATACAGCGAGGGCGGAACCGCCCCCGCACTGACGCGTTCGGCCTTGCGCAGGCGCTTCTCGACCATGTTCTTGCGGACCTCGCTGTCCTCGGTGATATAGCCGGTTTCCGTATGCTCGTCACTGTCACATGCGACGATGCCGTCGCCGTGGCCCGGAATCCCGCGCGGTGAAATCCCGTCCGGCGTCAGGGCATAGCGACGATAGTCCCCGTTCGTCCTGACGATTCGTACCGCGGGTGGCACGTCGGCGACAGCGAAGGGCGCGGTCAAGGCATACGTGTCGAGCAGGTACTGGTCGGTGAGGACGAATACCGGGACCTGATACTCATCGGCCGCAGCAAACGCGCGGCGGGCAAGTGCAAATGCCTGGGTCAGTGAGCCCGGGGCGAAGATGATGCGCGGGAACTCGCCGTGACCCGCATACAGCGCGAGGTCGAGGTCGCCCTGTTCGGTGCGCGTCGGTAAACCGGTTGCCGGGCCGGGGCGCTGCCCGAGGTGAATGACTGCTGGCGACTCGATCATGCCCGCGAGGCTCACGGTCTCGGTCATCAAACTGAACCCGCCGCCCGAGGTCGTGACCATGGCCCGGGCGCCCGCATACCAGGCGCCGAGCGCCATATTCAGCGCCGCGATTTCGTCCTCGGCCTGTTCGACAACCACGCCGAATTCACGCCCTTCGCGGGCGAGGAAATTCAGGACCGCAGTCGCAGGCGACATGGGATAGGAGGAAATGAAGTTGCACCCGCCGGCCAGACAACCGAACCCGACGGCATCCGCCCCGTTGAACAGGAGCATGTTGTTTACTTCGGGGTCCGCCGTGATCCGGCAGGACAGCCGGCCATCAGCCGCCAGCGCGGCGCCGGCCGCGTAACCGCTCCGGGCTGCAGCAAGATTCTTCGCGACGATATCAGGCGTTTTGCCCGCGAAGTACCTGGCGAGTTGGCGCTCGATGAGGCCGGCTTCGATGCCGAACAGACCAAGGAGCGCACCGGCCGCAACGGTATTCTCGAACAGCGGTCCCCCCGCTGCGACGGCAAGCGCGGCAAAGGGAATATCAAACGCCGGCCGGTCGAACGGAACCTTCGCCCGATCAGCGATGATTGCGGTTTGTTCCGTTACTGCCCGGCCAAGATGCGGCAGCGCATCCCTATCGAGCGGCACGCAGATATCAATACGGTCGAGCGGGGCAGCGACAGGTTTGGTCGCGACCCTGATCATGGTCGAGTTGCTGCCGCCCCGGATCCGCGACATGAGTTCGCTGGTCGAAAACACCTGATAGCCGGCAGCCGCAAAGACGCGGTTGAGGAACTGTTCGATGGTCTGCAGTCCGCGACCCGCCTCGCCGCACAGCACAATCGTGAGGTCATCCCTGAGTACAACCGGTATGCGTGGCGTGTCGATGGCTCGCCTCCTTGGCGTCAATCCGTTATCACCATTGTAGCAGCACCCCCGCTATTTGCCATGGCTGCTTTCCGCATTGCCTCGACGTTTTTCCGCAATTGCGCACACGTACGGCCGTGATTCGTTCCCCGTAATGATCCCCGTAGCGTAACTATTCAGCCCGTCTGTCCCCTCGCCCGCTGTTCATAGCGGGAGAGGAAGACGCGCAGCGTCAGGTGAGGGTTGCAAGGCGCACACATTATTCACCCTCACCCCTGCCCACTGCAGGCAGCGGGAGAGGGTGAATAGTTACCCCGTAGCAAGCTGGCCGGCATGCAGCCACGCGCATCTTCCCGGACGACACGCCTGCGCTGCCAGCTGCGGCGACCTTGCAGAGCCACCTGATGCGGCGCGTCTCCCAGCATCGTACTCCCTGCATCGTCAAGCGCGGCTTTTCGGGGCTCCCGCGATGGACAGCAGGCGCGGGGGCCAACGGGCTGAACAGCGAAATACGTCAGACAAAAGCGGAAATCAGCAATGGTCAATTGTCCGGACAGCGGGTATACTGTGCCTATATGCAGGGCGGGGAGCCTATTGATGAAAACGTATCAGGGCGTATTGGCAGTTGCGGTCGTGGCGGTGGCGGTGTGGATTGGCGCTTGTGCCAATGTGCCGATTACCGGGCGGCAGCAGTTCAATATCGTTTCCGAGCAGACCCTCATCTCCACCTCGCACGATGAGTATCAGCAATTCCTGAAGGAAAACACCCTGAGCAGTGACGCCGCCGCGACCCGGCTGGTCAAGCGCGTTGGCGCCAACATCCAGCAGGCGGTAACCCGCTATTTTGCCGACCAGCAGCAGGCCGCGGCACTCGACGGCTATGCCTGGGAATATAATCTGGTCGTCGACACGGAAGCAAATGCCTGGTGCATGCCCGGCGGCAAGGTGATGGTCTACACGGGCATATTGCCCATCACGCAGAATGAATCCGGACTGGCCGTGGTGCTCGCGCATGAGATTGCCCACGCCGTGGCGAAGCATGGCAACGAGCGGCTCTCCAATGCGCTGATGATTCAGTTGGGCGGTCTGGCTCTCGACCAGGCCTTGCACCAGAAACCGCAGGAGACCCGCGACATGTACAATCAGGCCTACGGCATCGGCAGTGAGGTGGGACTCATGCTCCCGTTCAGCCGCGTGCAGGAAACGGAAGCGGACGAACTGGGCCTCATTTTTATGGCGATGGCTGGTTATGACCCGCAGCAGGCAGTCGCCTTCTGGGAACGGATGGCCCGACAGGCGGGTTCCGCGCCGCCGCAGTTTCTGAGCAGCCACCCGTCGGACCAGACCCGCATCGCCAATCTCAACAAGTTCATGCCGCAGGCCCTGACCTATTACCATCCGGCCAGTTGACGGCGGGCGGCGGCAGTGTCCACTACATCTGTTCGTGCCGGCCGGATCGGCAGGAGATGACTGATGGCGTCCACAACAAATGAGCCAACACCCGCCAGGCCCGTCAAGAGCACGTCGCTTGAACACGTGCTCAGTCAAAACGAGAACATCAAAGCCACCGTTGAGCAGGCCGCCGGTGAACTGAACTCGGTAAACGAAACGCTCAAGCAGGACGACAACAGCCGTGTTCCTGTGCGGACCGTCAAAGCAGCCATCGCGCAGAACGAAGAGGTCGAGCACAAAGTTGCCAAAGTCGCAGACGATCTGCATCAGGTAAACAAACAACTTGTCGAGGAAGTGGCGGAACGGGTAGTCGTCGAATCCGCTCTCGCCGACACGCAGATCGAATTGGCCGGGGTGCGCGACGATTTGGCGAAAACGCAGGCCAAAGAACAAACAGCAAGCAACCTGGCGCTGCAGGACCCGCTTACCGGCATGCCGAACCGTGCGGCATTTGCCCTGGCGCTCGACCACGGGCTCATCCAGGCAAAACGGCACCGTTGGGGGCTCGCCGTGCTGTTTATTGACCTCGACAAATTCAAGGACATCAACGACTCGTATGGCCATGAGGTGGGCGACCAGGTGCTGATTATGGTGGCAAAACGCCTGCACGCCACCCTCCGCGAAGAAGATATGGCCAGTCGCTGGGGCGGCGATGAGTTTGTTTGTCTGCTGTTGGAAACCAACCAGGAAGCCGACGTGGTCCACCTGGCCGGGGAACTGGTCAGCCGGATTGCCGATGACTGCGAGTTGAAGGGGACGGTGCTTTCGGTGAATGCCAGTATTGGTATTGCCATCTATCCGGCACATGGTGAAACGGCTGACCTCCTGCTCCAGCATGCCGATGCGGCAATGTATAAAGCCAAGGGCACAAAGCAGCGGGTGGCACTGTTCCGTGAGCGTGATCCGTGATGTTCCGGTTGGTGATTGCCGGCGGGGTACACCCCTGTGACCGCGCGCGGTCGCGGCGGAGGAATACATGCAACACTATGACCTGATAGTGCTGGGCGCGGGCGTGGCCAGTTCCGTTGCGCTCGCCGCTGCGGGCAGGGGGCTGCGCACCGCACTCATCGATCCCGGGCCGGCGGGCGGGACCTGCCTCAATCGCGGCTGCATTCCGACCAAGGTCATGCTGCACAGCGGCGAAGTCGCGCGCACGGCGCGGGACGGTGCGCGGTTCGGCATCAACAGCCGGGTGGAGAGCGTCGATTTCGGCGTTATCCGCGAGCACGTCAACAGCATTGTCTCCTTCTGGCGCGACCGCCTGGAAAAGCTCCTGGCCACCACCGCCAACCTCGATTTTTACCGCGCACCGGCGCATTTCGCCGGCGACCGGATTGTCGAGTGCGGCGGCCAGCGCCTGGTCGGCGACCGGCTGGTCATCGCGGTCGGGGCGCGCGCGCTGCGACCGCCGATTCCCGGGCTCGACGGCATCAACTACTACACCAATGAGAACGTGCTGACCATGCCGTCCGTTCCCGCCTCGCTGGCCGTCATTGGCGGCGGCTACATCGGCATGGAATTCGCCTGCTTTTTCGCCGCACTGGGCAGCGCGGTAACCGTCATCGAGCCGCAACCCCAACTCCTCTCCGGCATCGAGCCGTCGCTGCGCAAGCATTTCAACCACAGCGTGGCGACCCAGATGCGCGTGCTCACCGCCACCTCGGTGGCGGGAGTCGCGGCGGCGGGCGAAGCGAAGGAACTGCGCTGCCGTCAGGCCGATGGCAGTGAACTGACGGTGGCGGCCGCGGAGATTTTCCTCGCGGCGGGTCGTCAGGTCAATACCGACACGCTCGCTTGCGCCGCGGGCGGGATTGCGCTCGACGCGCGCGGCTACATTGTGGTTGACGAGTTCCTGCAGACGAAACAGGAAAATGTCTGGGCCATGGGTGATTGCGCGGGCACGCCCGCCTTCCGCCATATCGGCGAACACCAGGCGGAACTGCTGGCGGACAATCTGTTCAATAATCGCCGCCACGCGGCGGATTACTCACTGGTCCCCTACGCCGCCTTCACCTATCCCGAAATCGCCTCGGTCGGCATGTCGCACGAACAGGCCGTCGCCAAAGGGTATGACGTGGTTGCGCGCCAGCTCAATTACACAGGCAACGCCCGCGGCCGGGCCATGGGCGTGCCCGGCTTCTGCGCCGCGGTGATCGACAAAAAGTCGCAGCAGCTGCTCGGGTTCCACATTATCGGGCCGCACGCCTCCATCCTCATCCACGAGGTGCTGCCGGTGATGACCCGCAAACTGCCGGTCAGCGCCATCACCGACGCCATCCACATCCATCCCGCACTGTCGGAACTGGTGCAGTGGACCTTCACCCTCGGCCGCGAACTATGAACGCCTGACCGCAGCTGAGGCGATGGGATGTCTGCCGGGCAACTATGTGGCAGAACATCATGGCAATAGTATTGTAACCCAGGCGTCGAAAGCCCGCGCACTTACCGCATAGCCGCATTGTCGACCGCACGCACGCGGGCCGTTTTGACCATGCCACTGCCTTCACCACCGGGCACTGCCT
>CAZWUZ010000019.1:0-25258 GCA_964637655.1 uncultured bacterium
CCCCCAGTTTCACTTATAAAAATTCAGCGCTATATAACACCGATTGCCTGAATTGGCTTGACGCGCAAAAAGATCTATCCATTCACGCGGTCATAACTGATCCACCATACGGCTTGCATGAGTATTCGGTCGAACAACAGGATAAATTGCGCAATGGACGCGGGGGCGTGTGGCGTATTCCACCATCCTTTGATGGTGTCAAACGTTCACCGTTGCCGAGGTTTACCGTTCTTACCAAGTACCAACTGGACGAGCTACAGGAGTTTTTCTACGCTTGGGGCCGCAAACTCCTTCCCAAATTAGTCCCCGGCGCCAATGTAATAGTCGCCTCCAATCCATTGCTGTCATACATCGTTTCAGCGGCGCTTTCTCAGGCCGGCCTTGAGCGGCGCGGAGAAATTATTCGGTTGGTGATGACTATGCGGGGCGGCGACCGCCCAAAATCAGCCCACACAGAATTTAGTGATGTCAGCGTCATGCCCCGCTCCATGTGGGAACCTTGGCTTGTGTATCGCAGGCCAATTGAAGGAAGAGTCCAAGACAATTTACGCCGTTGGAAGACTGGCGGTTTCCGCCGACCGGCAACCGACAAACCATTCGGAGACGTTATACATTCTTCACCAACACGGACCAACGAACGAAAAATCGCGCCACATCCAAGCCTAAAACCGCAGGCGTTTATGCGACAACTTGTTCGCGCAAGCCTTCCGCTCGGTGAAGGAACAATTGTTGATCCTTTCGCCGGCTCCGGTTCCACGCTCGCGGCAGCATTAGCAAACGGCTACAACAGTATCGGGATCGAGAAAGACCCTCATTTTTATCGTCTCGCATGCAAAGCCATACCACGGTTATCATCGTTGCCCATACAGTAGGAGTATCACAGGAGTATCACAAACGGTAAATCCAGTTGGCACGAAGTTTATGGATACCATCCTTGTGTAGCGTTGCCGTACGAGTGCCTAGTTCGCCACGTGCATTTTTCCGAAAATCATCCACTTGCACAAGGCCCAAGTATACTTCTGTAAACTGCAACGGATTGCGCTGGATAGCCGGTTCAGTTAAATTGTCAAGATCGTAGACAAACACACACATCCATTGATCGCGAGCACCATGTGTGTCTACCGCCCCTCCACTTTTTCGGGTCGTTTTAATTTCTATTCCTTCCGTACCAGATTTTACAGCATTATCCTTATACACTCCCTGCACGACAAGGTCTGGATGTCCGTTGAAATATCCATTTTCCACTAGAGTTCTGGCATGTTGCGCTAAACTTGCTGTCAACATATCTGATAACACCCCCGACATAATCGCCGGTCGGAGCATATCATCCAAACGCTGTAGTCCCTTACCGATAAGAAAACCATTAACGTCGTGAAGAAAATCATAAACATCCTGCATTGCCATCGCAAAATCAGCATGTCGCAATCCATAAGGCATAACAGCTGCCTGATTAAATTTCCCCTGCGCAACTTTCTGCCTTACCTGTTTTACTTTAGTTATAGCCATCGTTTTGCCTCCAAATAATCCTATAGCATGATGCGTTTAGAAAATCAATTGCGTTATCAGCAAACCACGATATATTTCCACCCATTTCCACCCAATGCACAAACTCTGTAACTCATTGAGCATCGTCAGGCACCAACCTGTGACACTTTGTCACGGGTTGGTGTGCATTTTACCCCGAACACCTTAACCATCCACTATAGTACTCGCCCGGGGCAGGCACACACACGTATTCCGTCATACGCGAGAATGCCGTTGACCCAGACCGCACGCACGCCGGTGGGGGTCTGTTCAGGTTCTGCATAGGTCGCGCGCGGGGCGAAGCGCGGCAGGTCGAGCAGCACCAGGTCAGCAACCGCACCGACGGCGATATGCCCGCGGTCATGCAGCCCGAACCGTTCCGCGCCCTGCGTGCTCATCTTCCACAGCGCTTCACCCGCGGTCAATCCGTCGCGACCGCGCGTGACAGCGCGGAAGTACGCGGGCATGGTGCCGAACGCGCGCGGGTGCATCCCCTTGCCGAACAATCCGTCGCTGCCGGGCACCGCCAGCGGCTCGCGGCAGAGTCGCGCCACGCGCCGCTCGTCCATCGAGAACATCAGCATTCCCGCCTGCCCCTGCTCGTCGGCAATAACGCGGCAGAGTGCACTCACCACGTCGGTATGCAGCCGTCGCGCGCCTTCCGCGATGCTGCGCCCCGCCAGGCGGCGATGCACGCGCAGGTTGGTCAGCCGGATGCGGTCCGTACCGATAGTCCGCAGAAAATTTTCCCAGTCAGTTGCCGGTTGCGCCAGTTCCTCACGCAGTCGTGCCACCACCTGCGGGTCGCGCAGCCGCGCGCAGAGCGCCGCCGGGCCGCCCGCCTGCACCCACGGCGGCAACAGCGCATTAGCAGTCGTACTCCCCGCCGCGTACGGACTGATGTCGAACCCGACATCCTGCCCGCGGCGGCGCGCGGCGCGCACCACGCGCGCGAGAGTATCGTACTTATGCCAGTTGGCACGCCCATACGCCTTGAGATGCGATAGTTCCACGCGCAGCGGCAGGCCGCGCGTCAGCGCCAGCACGCGCTGCACACTCTCCACCGTCTGGTTGCCTTCGTCCCACCCGTGCACCGCCAGTACCCGCCCGGGAAACTCCGCCAGCACCCGCAACGCGGCACGCAGTTCCGTCTCGTCAGCGTAACTGCACGGGGGATAGATCATGCCGAGCGACAGCCCGCGTGTCCCCAGCGCCAGTTCCGTGCGCAACTGCCGCGCCAGCGCGCGGCGTTCCGCTGCTGTCAGCGGACGCGACGCGTTGCCGGCAGCATACAGGCGCAACGTGCCATACGTGGATAGCGGCGCGAGATTGACCGGCGTCCGTCCCGTCACAGCACGTGCATAGCCGGACAGCGTCCGCCACGTCACCGCCCCGTCACCGAATACCCCGCGATACCCCTGCAGATAGGCACGCGCGGCCGCAGTGCTGCGGAACGGAAATACCCCGAGCCCGCAATTGCCGGTAATCTCCGTCGTGATTCCCTGCGCGATTTTGGCCAGGGCGCGCTTGCCGCGCAGGAGATACAATTCGCTGTGGGTATGGGCGTCGATGAACCCGGGGGAAAGGGTCAACCCGCGCCCGTCGATGACCCGGCGGGCGGGCGGGGCAGACAATGCCGTGCCAAGATACGCGATGCGCTTGCCGCGCACCCCGACCGACAGACGGCGGAGATTCTTCTCCTGCAGGCAATTCACGTTATCAATGCGGAAATCAAGCATGGACAGACAGTAGCATACTCAAGGGCAAAAGCAAAAAGCGGCGGGAAAAGCGCCAAAATGAAAGTTTGTCAATTTGTCAACACCCGTCTCCGGCTATTTCAGCAGCGCGGTCACCTTGCGGATGATGCCGTTGAGGGGAACCTGATGGTCGACCACCTGTTCCTTCGCCGCGATACCGGGCATGCCGTAGACGACACTCGTCTCCTGGTCCTGCCCCACGGTCACTCCGCCCGCCGCGCGCAACTCCTTCAGTCCGTCCACGCCGTCGCGTCCCATGCCGGTCATAATGACACCGATTGCCTTGCGCCCGTAGACCTGGGTCACGGAACGGAACAGCACCGTCGCCGACGGGCGATGCCCGTCCACCTTGTCAGTCACCGAGAGCACCGTGCGCACCTGCGTGCCGCTGCGTGTCACCAGCAGGTGACGGTCTCCCGGCGCAATGTACACATGGTTGGGCAGCACCGGTTCGCCGTCCTTTGCCTCCGTCACCGTCAGTTTCGTCAGCCGGTTGAGCCGCTCGGCAAACGCCCCGGTGAACTCCTTCGGCATGTGCTGCACAATCAGCAGCGGCGGGAACTGTTCCGGCAGTTCCGGGAAAATCTGCGCCAGCGCCGCCGGGCCGCCGGTGGAAATGCCGAGCGCCACCGCCGCCCCCGTGAGCGCCCCCGCGGCGGGCGCGGCGACAACCGGCGGTACCGCCGCCGGCCGCGGGGCATACAGCCGGGCGAGGCGCGCCCCGAGATTCTGCTGACGGATGGCCTTGACCTTGGCGCAGAGTTCCTCGCCCATGCCGCGGATGCCCTGCGGACCCTCGACCAGCGGCTTGGGAAAATAGTCGACCGCGCCCGCCTCAAGGCATTTGAAGGTCAGGTCGGCACCCGCCTGGGTCAGCCCCGAAAGCATGATGACCGGCCGCGGGGACTCCGTCATGATTTTTTTCAACGCCGTGAAGCCGTCCATCACCGGCATATCGACATCGAGAGTGACAACGTCAGGGTTCAGTTCGGCGATGCGCGCGAGCGCCAGCTGCCCGTTGGGCGCGGTGCCGACGACCTCGATGCCCGCATCGGCATTCAGGACATCGCTGATGATCTTGCGCAGCAGGGCGGAGTCGTCGACGACGAGGACACGGATCTTCCCGTTCACAGGGTCACCGTTTCCTTCCCCATCACCGTCACCGTCATCTGCCCGGTGGCGGGGTCGAAGAGCATCTTCCGCCCGCTGTTACCGCCGCAATGCTCCGCGCGCAACGGGATGTTCGCCGCCCGGAGCAGTTCCTTCACCCTCGCCACGTTGCGGTTGCCGATGTCAAGCAGCGTCTCGTTGGCCGGCTTGAGTTTGAACATCGCCGCGCCACCCGCGATTTTCGCCAGCAGCGCGCCGCGCGACGCGCCCTTGCGCTGCAGCTGCTCGATGAGCGCGGGAAGCGCCGTGTCGGCGAATTTGCCGGGGAGCGGCGGGGCGGGCAGGTCACTGGCCGGGAGCATGATGTGCGCGAGCGCAGCAAGGTGCGCATTCGGGTCGAAGAGCACCAGCCCGACACAGGAGCCGAGGATGGTCTGCAGCTGGTCGGGCGGCGCGGCGACCTTGAGGTCGCCCATGCCGACGTTCAGCGTCGCCATCTCATTCCGTCCGCTGGTAGATGGAGGGTTTCAGGGTGCGGTACTTCAAATTGAGTCCCATCATCCCCTCGGCTGCGCCGAGCAGCAGGTAGCCGTCCGGCACCAGCGCGTCATACAGGTTGGTCAGCACCTGCTTTTTGCTCGTCTCATCGAAGTAGATGAGCACGTTGCGGCAGAAGATGATGTCGTATTTCTGCCCCGTCACCTTCTGCATCAGGTTGTGCGTGCGGAACTGCACCATGGCGCGGATGGCCGGCGCGAGGTGATACTCCTCCTGCACCGACGCCGCATGGTCGATCACCGCGCGTCCCCTGCCGTCCACCTGCCGCACGGTGAAATACTTCTTCACCAGCGCCGGGTCGGTGCGGCTCACCGCGTAAGGGCGGTAGACCGCCGCCTTCGCCCGCGCCAGCACTTCGCTGTTGATGTCGCTGGCGTGGATGGTCGCGTGCCAGCCGGCCGGCAGGCGCTCCTTGAGGAACATGGCGATGGTATACGGTTCTTCGCCCGTCGAGCAGGCCGCACTCCAGACCTTGAGCGATTTGGTTTTCGCGTTGCGCGCCAGGAGCGCGGGGAGCATGTCGCTGTGGAAGTATTCCCACTGGCGGGGCTCGCGGAAGCAGTAGGTCTCGTTGGTGGTGATGGCGTCGATGCACGTGACGAGTTCGCCGTTGTTCTTCACCACGTAGTCGTAGTAGGCGCGGTAGGTGGGGAGGTTGAGGTCGCGCAGCCGCGTGCGCAGGCGGTTGGCGACCAGCGACATCTTGCTCTCCTTGAGGAAGATGCCCGTCCGCTGGTACATCAGTTCCTTGAACAGGGTGAATTCGGCTGCCGACAGCACCGGCGCGTCGGTCAGCATGCGCTGCTCACTTTCCGCGCAGCAGCGGCTTGCACTCAATAAGCAGCCGCACCACGTCCTGCGACACGCGATGGAACTCCCCGTGCAGCAGTTCCTGCTTCGCCGCGTCCATGCGCCCCGCCTTGATCAGGTCGATAATGCTTCCCACCGTGGCGTGGAAGTGCCGGTGTTCGGTGACCAGCCGGTCGAAGACAGGATTCCCCTTGAGCCGCTCGCCGTCCGTGCCGAACATCCACTTGCCGAGGTCGCAGGCATGGTCGACCGACGCCGCTGCCCGGTCCGGAAGTTCACCGCCGTTGGCAGCGTTGAACAGGCGGGTTTTCCAGCGCAGGTGCGCCGCCACGCCCTTATCGATGACCGTCGGCTCCCCCACGGTAAACATCGTCGTCAGGGAGAGCATCAGGTCGGCTTCACCCGCCAGCGCACGGGTCTGCCCGGCAATGGTAGTGGCCGCACCGGCGTTTTCCTCCGTCACTGACGCGCTGCTCTGGATGGCCTTGGCCACCTCGTCAGCGGTGTTCGCCTGCTCTTCCGCCGCCTGCGAAATCTGCGCCACTGCCCCCGCGGTCTTGTTGACCTCGCTGATGATGCTGCCGAGCACCGTTCCCGCCTGCTCGGCAAGTTTCGCCCCCTCATGCGCCTTGCCTGAACTTTCACCAATCAGTTTGGCGGTTTCGCGCGCCGCCTGCGCCGAGCGTTCGGCCAGTTTGCGTACCTCGTCGGCGACCACGGCAAACCCCATACCATGCTCGCCTGCCCGCGCCGCCTCGATGGCGGCATTGAGCGCCAGCAGGTTGGTCTGGTCGGCGATTTCGCTGATGGTGGCGACGATCTCGGTCACCTGCTCGGAACTGCGCGCAATCTGTTTCGTCGCCTCGATCGAGGCATGCACCGCGCGGTCACCTTCGGCGGCAATACCCGAGGCGGTCTCCGCCACCCCCTGCACCTGCCCGGCGCTGCGCGCCACTTCGGCAATCGAGGAATTGAGTTCCTCCACCGACGCGGAGAGTTCTTCCATGGTCGACGCCTGGTTCTGCGCCCCCTGCGCCACGTTCCCTGTGCCGGCAAGAATTTCCCCCGCCCCGTCCTGAATCATCTGTGCGCCCGCACGGTACTGCCCGATAAGCGTTTCGAGATTGTCACACAGGTGGTTGATGCCTGCCGCAAGCAGTCCGATTTCACCGCTGCCGGCCGGCGCGCGCACGGTCAGGTTGCCTTCCGCCACCTGCTGCAGGCAGGTCACCGCCCCCTGCAGCGGCTGCGTCACCTGCCGGCGCACAAAGAGCGCGGCCAGCAGCAGGATGAGCGCGCCCAGCAGCACCACCACCGCGGTAAGCAGCAACACCTGATGGTTGGCGGCGGTGGCCACATCATCGAGGTAGACCCCGGTACCGACCACCCAGTCCCACGGGGCAAAACGCGCAACATAGGATACTTTCGGCACCGGGTTTTCACCCGCAGCACGCGGCCAGCGGTAGGCAACCACCCCGCTGCCGTCCGCTTTACAGACACGCACGAATTCGCGGAAGTAGTAGACCCCGTCCTCGTCCGCGGTGCTGCTCATGTCCTTGCCGACGAGGTCGGGACGGGCGGGATGCTCGACCAGGCGGCACTGCATGTCGTTCACCCAGAGATAATTGCCCCCGCCATAACGCATGGCCCGCAGCACCGCCCGCGCCTGCACCTGCGCCGCTTCGCGGGTCAGTTCCCCCGCCTGCTCGCGCGCGTGCACTTCCTGCAGCATCCCGAGCGCGGCGTCGACCATGGCGCGGCACTGCGCCTCACGCTCAACCCGCAGCGAACTGCGGGTGGCCGTTGCTACGGTCGCAACAACCGCCAGCAGCAGGCAGAGCAATCCCGCCCCGATGCCGAGCATAAGTTTCTTCTGTAAGGTCACGATGCCGTCTCCGTTCGTGTCAGTTCCGCGTCACAGCGCGGCGATGCGGTCCTGTTCCTGCGCCGAGAGAATCCGGTCGAGGTCGAGCAGGATGAGCAGGCGACCCTGCACCTTGCCCACCCCCTGCAGGTACTCATGGCCGATGCCCGCGACCACCGGGGGCGGCGGTTCGATCTGCTCCTCGGCGAGGCGCATGACTTCGCTCACCCCGTCGACGACCACCCCCATGACGCGGCTGGCCACGTTGACCACGACGATGCGCGTCTGTCCCGTATGCTCGGCGCTGCCCAGCGCGAAGCGCTTGCGCAGGTCGATGACCGGGATGACATTGCCGCGCAGATTGATGACCCCCTCGATGAAGTCGGGCATCTGCGGGACGCGCGTGACCTCCTGGTAGCGGATGATCTCCTGCACGCGCATGATGTCGACCCCGTACTCCTCCTGCCCGAGCGTAAAGGTGACCAGCTGGCGCAGGCGGGCACTGTCGCTTTCCGTGCCGTGTTTGTGTGCGGTTGCCATGCTCTCCTCCTCAGACCTTGAAGTGCTCGACGAGTTTGCGCAGCGTCTCCGCCTGCGAGGCCAGTTCCTCCGAGGCGCTCGCCATCTGCTCCGCCGTGCCCGCGTTCTCCTCGGTGATGCTGCTGACGTTCTGCACCGCCTTGGCGACCTCGTCCGCCGTCGCCGTCTGTTCCTCGGTCGCCGACGAGATCTGCGCGATGGCGCCCGCGGTCTTCTCGACGCTGCCGACGATCTGCGTCAGTCCCGTCCCTGCCTGCTCGGCGAGTTTCGTCCCCTCCTGCACCTTCCCCGTGCTGTCCTTGATCAGCCCGGTGATCTCACGTGCCGCCTGCGACGAGCGCTCGGCAAGCTTGCGCACCTCGTCAGCCACCACGGCAAAGCCCATGCCATGCTCGCCCGCACGCGCCGCCTCGATGGCGGCATTGAGCGCCAGCAGGTTGGTCTGGTCGGCAATCTCGCTGATGGTGCCGATGATCTCGGCGATCTGCTCGGAACTGCGCGCGATCTGCTTGGTCGCCTCGACGGAACTGCCCACCGCGCGGCCGCCGTCATCCGCCTGCCGTGAGGTCTCCTCGGCCAGGGTGTTGGCATTCTGCGCGCTCTTAGCCACATCGGCGATGGACGATGTCAGTTCCTCGACCGACGCGCTGATTTCCTCGACCGTCGAGGCCTGGTTCTGTGCCCCCTGCGACACGCTCTGCGCGTTGGAGGAGAGTTCCTCTGACGACGCGGCGATCTGCTCCGCCGCCGCGCGCACGTTGCTGATGACCTTGGAGACGTCCTCGACCATCCTGTTGAGCGTCTGTGCCACTTCCCCGAACTCGTCCCGCGTGGCGACATTGACCCGCTCGGTCATGTTGCCGCCGGCAACGCTCACCGCCGCGCGCTGCACTTCGGTCAGCACCGCCACGATGCTGCGCACGATCCACAATCCGATGCCCAGGGCAATAAAGAAACCGACGATCGCCAGCACCACCATCGTGGTTCCCTGCCGTACAGTCGCCGTGTTGTTTTCCTCCGCCATTTCCTCGACATCCTTGGCCAGTGCCTCCGACAGAGCTTCAAGTGCATTGTTATAGGCAAGCGCCGCCTCTCTCCCCTCACCGTCGATCAGCGCCCACCCTTCCTCGTCCCGGTTCTGCTGCGCCATCTCTATCAACTTGTTCTGACTGTCAATAAACCGTTCCCGGGCGGCCATAAACACTTCCCATTGCGCCTTGTTGTCGGCATGGAACGCCCCCTCCTCGAACATCGGCGCGAGTACCTTGACGTTTTCCCTGATATCATCGCGATACTTCATCATGCGATCGATATTTCCTTTGATTTCATCCGCCGCATTATGCCGTAACGCGTCCCGCAGTTCGACCCGGACACGGTTGAACGCCTGGGCAATCGACCCCAGGTTCTCGATTGGCACCACCCCGTACGCGTACATGTTCGCACCGTCGGATCCAGACTCGCGCAACCCGAGGAAACCGTACGTTCCGATTGCCAGCGCAATCAGCGCCACGAGGATGAACCCGCCCAGCAATTTCGTCCTGACTTTCATGTTTCCTTCCTCCTTGACCGTATGGTCATTGTCATTGGTGGTACTGGTCTATGCTTTCACCGCGAGGCGGCGCAGCGTAGCCGCCACCTCGTCCCCGTTGAACGGCTTGGTCAGGTAGGCGCCCGCCCCGAGCGCCAGCGCCTGCTCGGTGATTTCCTGCTGCTCGAGCGCCGAGATGATAGCCACCCGCACGCGCGGGAACTTTCGTTTGATTTCCCCCAGCAGGGTGATCCCCGCGGGCACCTGGCTGTCATCGAGCGTCAGGTCGAGGCAGACGATATCGGGCTGCTTCTCCTCCACCAGCGGCAGCACATCGGCCGGTTTAGCCGCCTCCGCCACCACCGTAAACCCGATGCGCACGACGATGTCGCGCAGCATCATGCGCATGATCAGCGCGTCATCCACCAGCATTACCTTGGCCATGTCAGGCCCCCTGCCCTGCCGTCCGGTCGAGATGCGCGTCGATGATCTCGAGGAACCCGGGTGACGGAATGAAGAAGAAATACTCCTCGAAATCGAGGTCGTCCTTGGAAAAGCGGGTGCGGGCGAGCAGCGCCTCGTCCCCGACCAGCGCGTGTTCCATCACCACCTGTTCGATGATCGAACCGGTGTAGTCGATGAGAAAGAGCGGGGTCGAAGTGGAGATCGGCTGGTCGAGCGCCTGCGCGAGGATGTTCATGAAGGTGGAGCCGAGGATGTTCCCCGTCTCCATGATCACCGACTGCTCCGCCTCGCCCCACGCCTGGCTCTCGCCGATGACGCGGTGGAAGACGAGGTCGACGAAGACCCCCGCCGACAGTTCGGGAAAGAGGAAGAGCACGTGCCCCTGCACCGTGCTCTGCACCGGCAGCAGCGTGGCGACACTGTAGAGGTCGGGCCCGCCGGCCGCCTGTGCCACGTCAGTCAGCGGCACGTAGCCGATGTCGAGGAACTGCACCGAAAAGGCATGCCCCGTCCACTTCGACACCTTGTCGGAGACCGCCGCGGCGGCGCGGTTGAAGATATCCGCGAGAAACGCGTGCTGGCGCGGCGTCAGAACCGTGGCCATGGCTAGGCCTTTTTCACGGCGCGGCGCACGACGCCCGCCGCATCGAGGATGAGCGCCACCGCGCCGTTGCCGAGGATGGTCGCGCCGCTCACCCCGCCCACCTGCTTGAACTCGTCACCGAGCGGTTTGACCACGACCTCTTCCTTACCGAGCATGGCGCTGATGACCACGCCGAGCCGCTGGCTGCCGTCATCGACGACGAGGATGCTCGTGCGCGCGGCGTCCGGTACGCGCACCGCGCTGCCGATGCAGTCGGCCAGCTGTACCACCGACAGCGTGCGGTCGCGCAGCTTGATGGTCGCGTTCCCCTCGATGGTGTGGATATCAGCGGCAGGGACACTGATCACCTCGGCCGCGTTCTCGATGGGAAGCGCGAAGATCGCCTCGCCGACGCGGAAGAGCATGGCATCGATGATGGCCAGCGTCAGCGGCAGGTAGATCTGCATCACGGTACCCTGCCCGGGCACCGAACTGATCTCCACCGCCCCGTTCAGTTTCTTGACCTGATGCATGACCACGTCCATCCCCACGCCGCGCCCGGAGATGTCCGTCACGGTCTTCGCCGTGCTGAACCCCGGCAGGAAGATCATGCGGATGATTTCCTGTTCCGGCATGGCCGCGAGTTCCGCTTCGGTCACCAGCCCCTTTTCGACCGCCTTGCGCCCCACCGCGGCGGTGTCGATCCCCTTGCCGTCATCGCGGATCTCGATGCAGACCTGGTTGCCCGCGTGGTAGGCGTTGAGGGTGATGACCCCCTCCTCGGGTTTGCCCGCGGCGATGCGGTCGGCGGGCGCCTCGACCCCGTGGTCGAGCGAGTTGCGCAGCATGTGGGTGAGCGGGTCGTTCAGTTCGTCGATCACGCTCTTGTCGAGTTCGGTATCCTCGCCGAGGATCTCGAGGCGGATTTTCTTGCCGCCGCTGCGCGACAGGTCGCGCACGAGGCGGGTGAACTTGCGGAAAATCTGCCCGATGGGGAGCATGCGCGCCTGCATCACCCCGTTCTGCACCTTGGTCGACAGGCGGTTGAGCTGCTGCGCCGCGTCGAGCAGGTGCCCGACGGTCTGACGGTTCTTGAACAGTTCCTTGAGCTGCCCGTCGATGCGCCGGATATCCTGCGCCGCCGCCGCCACGGTCAGTCCCCCCGCTTTTCCCTGCAGTTCCTCCTGCAGCGTCTCGAGCTTGTAGAGCACATCGTCGAGGGTGAAGACGATATCCTTGCGCTCGAACACCGCGCGCAGCGAGGTGATGAGGTTGAAGATGCGGGCGCGGTTGATGACCAGTTCGCCCGTCAGGTTCATCAGTTCATCGAGCCGCTCGACATCGACGCGGATGGTCTCGCCGCCGACCTTGCGTGCGTCCGTCCCCGGCGCACGGCGTTCTTCGCCCGCGCGCCGTTCGCCGGCCGCCACGGCGGGCGGGGCAGCCGCGGGTGGCGGCGCGGCCGGTGCCGGCATGCCGGCCGCCGCCGACAATTGCGCTGCCAGGTCAGCGGTGGACATGTCGGGCACACCACCCTGGCGCAGAATCTCGATTGATTCCGCCACCACGTCCGCCATCTGCAACAGCAGCGAGACGATTTTTTCGTTCGCCTGCAGCCCCCCCCCGCGGATGCGGTCGAGAATGTTCTCCCCGCTGTGCAGCAGCTGGGCGAGGTCTTTCAGACCGATGGCCGCGGCGGAACTCTTCAGGCGGTGCGCGAGACGGAAGAGCGCGTTGACATGATCGGCGTTTTTCGTATCCTGTTCATAGGCAATCAGCGTCTCGTTGAGCTTGATGACATCCTCGCCCGACTCGTCGATGAACACCTTGATATACTCGGGGTTGATGCCGGGCGCGGGAGTATCCGCAGGCGCCGTGACCACCGGTGGCGCAGGGACGGCAGCGGGTGACGGTTCACCGAGCGTAACGGGCAGCACCTCTGCCGCGTCGCCGGCCACCGCCCGCACCCCGTCCGCGTCCTCCTGCGTCGCCAGCAGCAGGCGCACCGCGAAGTCGAACTCGTGCGGCATAAACTCGGCGAGCGTGGCGGGGAATTCCGTCACCGGCAGCAGCAGGTGGATCTCCCCCAGCGCCTCGAGGTCCTTGTAGAGCGTCAGCGGCTGCACCTGGCGGGCGAAACAGTCACGGTCAAGCCGCAACCCGACCTCGAAAACGTTGTCCCCGCCGTTGAGCGCGATGCCGATATTGATCTCGTCCATCACGCTGAGTTCCGCTTTTACCGCGGCGGAAACGGTCAGCTGCTTTTCTTCCGGTTCCGGGGCCGCGCCGGCGGACGGCTGCATACGGTCGATAACCGCGGCAATGCGCGTCACCGTCTCCTCGATATCCGCCTGCTCTCCGCTCCCGTCGCGGATGCCGCCGAGCAGCACCTGCAGCACGTCGAACGAGGCGAAGATGACGTCGATGATTTCCTGCGTCAGGGTCAGCTGCCCGTTGCGCACCAGGTCGAGGATGTTCTCCATCTTGTGGGTCAGGCGGTTGACCCGCGCGAAGCCCATCATCCCCGACATCCCCTTGAGGGAATGCGCGTTGCGGAACATCGTGTTGATGACCTCGAGGTCGACCCCCGCAGTCAGCATTCCCTCGATGGAGAGCATGTGCTGGTTGAGCGATTCGAGGTGTTCATCCGCCTCGATGAGAAAGTCACGCAGCGACTCGTCGAAGTGCGGGTCCGTCATGCCACGCCTCCGCCCGGCCGCACCGTCGTTTCCTGCCACGGCCCGTCCGGCACCCCGACGGCCTGCGCCGCCGCCGCCACCGAATCGTACGCGGGAAGGCGGTCGGTGAGGCGCGCGATCTCCAGCAGTTCCCGCACTTCCGCGGCAGGACGCACGACGGCGATGCGGCCGTCACACTCGCGCATTTCGCGGCAGCAGACCCCGAGCATGCCGAGCGCCGAGCTGCTCATCAGCGTCACCTCGTCAAGTTCGAAGATGAGGGCGCGGCAGCCGCCGCGGATACGTGCCCGCGCCTGCTGCAGGATAAATTCCGCCTCCAGCGCCCGCAGTTTGCCCGCCGGACGGAGCACGACGGCACCGCCGCCGCGCCTGACGGTCAGCACCAGTTCGCTGGCCGGGTGTGCTGACATCACGCACCCGCCCGCTGCACGGCATCTTCCTCGCTGTCGCTGAACTGCAGCACGTCCTGCAGGCGGGCAATAACAAAGATGTCGCGGATACGCTGGGGGACCCTGAGCAGGACGAGACGCCCGCCCTGGGAAAACAGGTTCTTGTGCGTCACCCCGATAAGCCCGAGTCCCGCGCTGGTCATGAAGGTCACCCCGTCCATATCGATGACGATGTGGTTCTTTCCCTGCTCCATCAGCGCGATGATCTGCCCCTTGATCTCCTGCGACTCAACCGCTTTCAGTTCGCCACTGAGCGTGATGATGGTGACACCATCCCGTTCGCGTGTTTGGCAATCCATGGCATCCCCCTATTGGGTATATCGGTTATTTTGATCTTATCACAATCAGGGTGGTGTCGTCAAACGGGGCTGCCCCTCCGCCAAACACCTCGACCGCCTTGAGCACTTCGCGGCCGATATCCTCAGCAGACTGCCGGGCGCATTCGGCAAAGACCTCGCGCAACTGCTCCACCCCGAAGCTGCGCCCGCTGCCGTCACGCATATCGATAACCCCGTCCGTATACAGCAGCAGGACATCACCGGGCGCGAGCACCGTTTCCCGTTCGAGGTAGGCAGTATCGGGGTCCATGCCGAGGATCATTTCCCCCCCTTTGACACTGTGCACGTTCTGTTCCGCCGCGCGCCAGACCAGCGGCGAGTAGTGGCCGGCATTGACCAGCGTGAGGCGCCGCTGTTCCGTATCAGCGAACCCGAGGATAAGCGGCTGCAGCATATCAGGAAAACGTTCGAAGACGAAGCGGTTGAGCCGCTCGACCAGCAGGGCGGGCGCATCGAGGTAGTCGCTGAACGCGCGCACCGCGGCGGCGAATTGCGCCATGCAGAGCGCGGCGGTAATACCCTTCCCCTGCACGTCGCTGATGAGGAACCCCTGCAGGTGCGGATGACCGGGAACGCGGAAGAAATCGTAGTAATCGCCACCCACCGAAGTGGCGGGATGACAGGCGGCAAAGCATTCCATGGTCGGGGTCGCGGGCGGTGGTGACGGCAGCAGGTGGCGCTGAATGCCCGCAGCGAGTTCGAGTTCGTGTTCCAGCCGCCGCTGGGAGAGCGCCACGGAAAAGAGCTGCGCGCGCTCGACTGCCAGCACCGCGTAATTCGCCACCGTCATCATCGTGGCAAGAAAGTCGGCCGTCGCCCCGGGCGCGGGATTGAAGAGCACTACCAAGCCGGTCAGTTTCTCCGCGGTCGCCAGCGGGACATAGACCGCGCCGTGCAGCGGGAAGGGGAGCGCGGCATTGAGCAGCACCGGCAGCGCGCCGCCATCCAGCGCCTCATCCATGCCGCGCACCTGCAGCTGCGCCCCGTAGCGCCCGGTGGCGGCATCGCGCATGACGAGGCAGGCGCGCCGTTCCGCCGCCACCCGCTCGCGCAGCAGCGTTCCCTCCCCGGTGACAAACAGCCCCTTGGCGAGCACCAGTTCCGCCGCCGCCGGATCGAATTCCTGCGTCCCGCGCAGCGCCCAGCGCTCCCCTTCGCACAACAGGACCAGCCCGGCGTTGCCGCGGCAGATAATGAGCATCTGTTCGAGCAGCAGCGCGAGCAGCTGGTCGAGGTCGCTGATGGCGCCGAACATCTGCCCGATCTGCCGCAGGCAGGCGGTGGTTTCTTCGAGTTCACGGAAGAGCGCGCGGTTCTCGCGCAGGATGCGCTCGCGTTCGAGCGCGTTGCGCACGGTGGCGCGCAATTCGTCGAGTTGCACCGGCTTGGTCAGGTAGGCGAAGGCGCCGCGGTTGAGCGCCTCGACCGCGACATCCACCGTGGAGAACGCGGTCATCAGCACAACCGGAACGAGCGGGTCGAGCTGCTGCACCTGGCGCAGCAGTTCCAGCCCGTCCATTCCCCCCATACGCAGGTCGGTAATGACCGCCTGGCAGGGCTGCGCGCGCAGTTTGGCCAGCGCTTCCTCACCGCTCCCGGCGGTCTCGACCGCGTAGGTTTCGCGCTTGAGGTTGAGGCGCAGCATGTGCAGGATGGCTTCCTCATCGTCGACGAGCAGCACCCGCTGGCGCGCCGCGGACAGGTAGCGCAGCGGCTTGCGCTTGCGCAGGGTGACGCAGCGCCCCCCTGCACTGTAGGTCACCTCGTCCATATACGATTTCATCAGCAGAATGCCGCGCCCTGAGCCGGCGAGCAGGGTCTCGTCGTCGGGTTCACGCCACGCCGCGGCATCGAACCCCGCCCCTTCGTCGCAGACCGTCACCGTCACCTGCGCCGGGTCGGCGGCAAAGGTCACGGTGATCTGTTTCGTTTCGTCACTGTCATGCCCGTGCAGGTGGGCGTTGACCAGTGCCTCGTAGAGGCAGAGCCGGAACTCGAAGGCGGAGAGCCAGGTCCCCGCCTCGCGGTACCACGGTTCACCCGTCAGGCGGTCGAGATACTCTTCGATGGCAGCGTAGGAGGAAGTGAGGCGGGTGACGTTTTCCGGCACGGCCGCCCCCGCGGTCAGGCCGGCGGCCGCAGTGCGGCGACAGCAGTCGCTTCGTCGTGATGGATCTTGAGCAGGTCGGCAAGACGGGTGATGGTCAGCACGCGCTGCACGTTTTCCGTCGGCTGCAGCAGCACGAGCGCGCCCTGCTGCGCCGCCAGCCGGCGATGGAACTTGCCGATCATGCCGAGCGACGTGCTGCAGACAAAGTCGACATTGGCGAGATTGAGCACGATGCGCGTTTTGCCCTGCACCGCCAGCGAGGCAAGGGCGAATTCGAGCATGTCGGCCGCGCTCTTGTCGAGATCGCCGGCGATGTCAATCACCGGCACGCCGTCACGTTCCCGTACCGAGTAATCCATCTCTTCCGCCTCCGCCCGCACAGTGTACTCTTCCTGCCCGGGGAATGCAACTACCGCGCCACCTCGCGGGCCACGCTCTCTCCCGCCACCACGGTGATACCGGTCAACACCGGCACCGGCGTCTCCCCGTAGCGGAACTCGACGCGGTAGGTGCCGGGCGGCAGGTCGATGGCGCTCCCCCCGGGCGGCAGTTCCAGCGACGACCGCGTCAGTTCGCGCCCCCCCGCCTCATCGTAGATGCGGTAGTAGAGCAGGCCTTCCGCGCGGATGCTGCGCCGCAGTTCCAGCCGCCCGCAGCCGCCAAATACCACTTCCGCCGTCTCCCCCGCGCTGACCGCCACGTTCTCCCGCGGCGGAAACACCACGTCGGTATAGGCAAGTTCAACCACGTAGGTGCCCGCCGGCAGGCGCACCGGCATGTCACGCGGAAAATCGAAGGTGGTGCCGAACAGGTCGCGGTCACGCGTCTGGTCGTAGATGCGGCAGGCTCCCGTCAGCGGGGTGCCGAGCGCCGACACGCGCCGCACCGTCAGCAGGCCGCGCGCGGGGTCGACCCGCACCGGCACCAGCGGCGTGTCGCTGAGCAGCACGGAGCGCGGCAGGCCGCGGAACTCGTCCGCGTGGGTGATGCCCTCGAGTTCCGCCCAGCGGGCCTGCCACATCTCGCCCTGCGCGGACATGCTCCCCGGTTCGTCGCCGGCCGGCAGCCAGAGGACATCACCCATGTTGACAAACTGCAGCCGCTCGTCCGCCGCCACCTGCGCGTCGCCGCTCGCCACGGCCACCTCACAACCCGCCGCGGTCACGCGCAGCGCCGCCTGCCCCGCGCGCACCGTGACTTCCGCCCGCCCCCCCTGCAGGCAGAGGCCCGCCTCGGGGTTGCCGCCCGCCAGCGCACCGGCCGTTCCCGCGGTCAGGATCAGGCGGGGCACCCCGTTGCGCCATGATACTTCCGCCACGGTACCGGAGAGCAGTCGTGCCACGCCACGCCCGGGAAAGAACAGGTCGCAGGTGCCGGTCCCGGTGCGCAGCACGGCAGCATTGAGCAGGCGCGTCCCCGGGGTCAGCCGCACCTCGGTTCCCGCCGTGCCCGACCAGACCTCACCCTGCGCGTCGGTGATGATCCCCTCGCCGGCCGCGGTATCGGTGGCAAACAGCTCGAGCGTGAAGGTGTCGCCCGTCATGCCGGCCGGGCCTGCCGGCGCCGATGCCTGCTCCCCGCTGCCGCAACCGCCGCAACCGGCCAGCAGCAGCAGCAACAGCACGCTGCACTGCTTCATGCGCGGTGCTCCGCCGGATTTTTGCTGGATGCTGCCGTGCTCCAGGCACAGCTGTCCCACGCCGCGCGCGCGGCACAGCGTCGTGCCGCACGGTCTGCGCACCGGTCGACTGCATGCTGCAGCCAGGCGGCCCAGCCGGTCGCGCGTTTCACCGCCCGCTCCTCTGCGGTCAGCGCCGCCTGCCGTGCCGCGCGCGACCGCACATCCGCGGTCGCCCGCCGGTAGGCATCATACCGCGCCCCGAAATGCGCCCGCGCCTGCAGGTCGCCCGTGCGCATCCGCACCTCGCGCCGGTAATACTCGCCCCAGTGCGCGGGGGGTGCCTGCCAGCCGATGGCCTCAGGCACGCGCACGATCCGCTCCGCGCCGATACTGATCCCCAGCCAGAGGTCGTCGTTGATGACCGCAACCGGCAGTTCCGTGACCGCCCCGCGCCGCAGCGCGTATAAAGGCCCGTTGAGAAAGGCCGCCGGTTTCGCCGCTAACTCCGCCATTTTCACCGCCAGGCGCCGGTAGAGCGCGGTCGCTCCCGCGCCCGCAGGCGCCAGCAGGCTGCCTGCCGCCGCCGGTGCCGCCGGCGTTCCCTGCAGCGCTGTCACCAGCGCCGTCACTGCCGCCGGTGCCAGCCGGATATCCGCGTCACAGTAGACCAGCACCTCGCCGCGCGCCGCCGCCGTCAGTGCATTCCAGGCGCGCGCCTTGCCCGCCACCGGCACGCCGATCACACGGTCGGCGTCCGCCGCCAGCATCCGCCCGGCGACACGCACCCGTTCCGCGAAAACCGTCTCCGTCCCGTCACTGCAGGCGTTGGCGCCGAGCAGCACCTCGCTGCGCCACTCCGCCGGCCAGTGCGGCGGGGCCAGGGCCGCATGCAACGACGTGAGCATTGCCGGCAGCGCGCGCTCCTCGTTATGGGCGGGGATGCAGACGGAAACCAGCATCAGCGTGACTCCGTCTGCTGCAACAGGTGGACCAGCGCCGCGGTCACCCGCGCCGGGGTCAGTTGCCGCATGCAGCGATGGTCATCACAGCGGTTGACATTGCACGGGGCGCAATCGACCGCATCACGCAGCACCTGCGCCTCCGCCCGCCGCGGCCCGGTGATTTCCGGCAGCGAGGCGCCGAACAGGCCGAGGGTCGGCACCGCCAGCGCCTGCGCGATGTGCAGCGGGCCGCTGTCAGTCGAGATCATCGCCCGCGCCCCGCCAATCAGCGCCGCGGTCACCCGCAGCGACAGCCGCCCGACGCTGCTGATCACCCCGTCCGCTGCCGCCGGTTGTGCGTTGCCGACCAGCACCAGCGGCAGGCCATGCGCCGTGCGCAGGTGCTCTGCCAGTTTTGTCCACTCCGCCGGGCCGCCCCACCAGCGCGAGCGGCGATTGCCGTACGGGTGCAGGCAGACATACGGGCCGGTCACGCCCGCAGCGGTGCAGAAGGCGCGTGCCGCCTGCCGCTCCTCCTCCGTCAGCACCAGTTCCATCGTCTCGTCATCACTGTCGATGCCGAGCACCCGCAGGTTGCGGATCTTTTCCGTCAGCCCGTGCAGTTCCGTGCGCCGCGTCGGCACCGGCAGCGTCAACAGGAACGCCAGCCGGCTTTCCGCCCAGCCGTAGCGGTGCGGGGCGCCCGACAGGTAGACCAGCGGCACGATATCAGGATCATTGGCGTGCAGGATAACCGCAAGATCGAACTGCTGCCGTACCTGCTGCAGCAGGCGCGGCAGATGCCTGAGATAGGCAAGGTTGACCCGCCCGGGATGCGGGACGAATGTATCGAGATGCGGGTTGTGCTGCAGGACTTCCGCCGCCGCCGCGCTCACCAGCGCCGCGATATGCGCCTGCGGAAACCGCCGCCTGAGCTGCCGGATGGCGGGTGTCGACAACAGCGTGTCACCGATGGCCGTGGTATTGACCACGAGGATGCGCCGCACCGCCGCCGGGTCAAACACCGGCTGGCGCCGGTCGCACGCATGCACCGCGCGGAAGATGCCGCGCAACGCGGTCAGCAGGACCGGGTTCGGCATGGGGCGGCAGGCGCGGAACGGACGATGGTCAGGCCGAGATGTCGATCTGCCTGCCAAGCCCGAGTTTGAGCGTTGACGGCAGCGCCGAACCGGCGAGGGCATCGCCGCCCATCGGGTTCGGGTCGGGCGTGTTGCGCTCGACCCGTGACGAGGCATCCGTCGCGCGATACTGCTGCAGGTTGCTGTTGAAGTTCTGGGCCGGAACGATGGCGCCGATTTTTCCTAACATGTCTCTGTTTCCCCCTGTACCGTGTATTCGTTCCTGCTTCTATCTGCCGCCGCCAAAGAGCGAGCGGAAAAACGCCAGCACCTTTTCCCATAGCGACGCTGGAACAGGTGCCGCGGTTGCCTGCGTGCGCACATGCCTGATGCGCTGGTTGGTCCCGACATTGTCCACCCCGAACAGGTCGGGGCGGAACGCCACCTCGACGCGGAAGGCGCCCGACTCATTGCGCAGCACCGCGTGCACGGGCGCTTCGAGCGACTGGTTGCGCCCCTCCCCCACCCCGAGCGCCTCGAGATGCTTGCGATTTCCCTCGTGCCGGTTGGGGAAGTAGACGAAGACGCGGTCGCCCGGTTTCAATTCCGACACCGGCTTCCCCTTGATCGGGTCGATGACCATGCGCATCTCGATTTTGACCGCCTGCGCCTCGGCCGTGTCGGGCGAATGGCGGTACTTCCAGACCGTGACCGGAAAATTGCCCGGGTATTCCTCGAACTCGTCGCGGTTTTCCAGTTTTGCCAGCACCGTTTCGGAGACCAGCAGCTGCCCCGCCTTGCCCAGTTTCTGCAGGTGCCCGGCGATATCAATCACCGTCGAGAATATCTTGTTGTCGCGGTTTGTATCGTCAACCAGCACTTTGCCGGCGTTGACCCCCAGGCGCAGCACAAACGGCTTGCCGAGCGTGTTGCGCGTCCGGTTGAACTCGGGCATCCCCTCGATAATCTCGATGGCCGCATCCACCGCCGCCTGCTCCGCGGCGAATTCCGCCATGATGCCGTCGCCCGACGTCGAAATCACCTTGCCGCCGTTGTTCGCCGTCACCCGCGCCGCGAAACTGTGGTACTCGCCGAAAGTGTAGAGCTGGTCCGACTCCTGCGCCCCCATCTTGAGTTTTGTGGAATCGACCACATCGATGGAAAGATAGGCAAAATGGCGGGTAAACCGCTCCTGGATGGTCTTCTCCAGTTCCCGCTGCTGGCGCACACACTCATCTAATGACAAATCCCGCTTGTCATCGGCCATGTCTATCCCCCGTTTGCAGCAGTTATATTATATCGCAGCCGGTTATGCGTGTCAACCGCACGGAGGCGGTGTGTGCCGCAGCCGCCATGGAGGGCAGCGGCTGCGACCAACCGGGCGGGGTCATGCCGGAAAGCGCCCGTCCACCGCCGCCAGGCACTCGCGCGGCACCGGGTGGCGCGCAGCCAGCGCCGCACGGCAGCCGAAAATACCCTCCCACCAGCCGCGCAGCCACGCCAGCGGCTGCCCGCTGCGCACACCCAGCAGCAGCGAACGCAGTTTCCAGCGCAGCAGCTTGCCGAAGGCAACGTTCCACGGGAAGTTGCGGATGACATACCAGCAGGTATTGCGTGTCACCAGGTACACGAAGCGCGCATCACTGCGCACGCGCGGCGAGCGCCGGTGCAGCGCGGTGCACCGCGGCAGATAGCGCACCTCATGTCCCGCCGCGATGAGGCGCGTGCAGAGGTCACGCTCCTCGACATAGACCTGGTAGGGCTCCCAGAACCCGCCGATGGCCAGCACCGCCTCCTTGCGGAAGGCCGCGCCGCAGGTCATCAGCGCGGGGGACAGGTAGCCGCTCTCTTCGTTCCCCCGTTTTTTCCAGGCGAACCACGGTTCCTCGCTGCCATCCGCCAGCAGGATGCGGAACCCGACCGCAGCGAGTCGCGGCTGCCGGGCAAACAGCGCCGGCAGTTCCGCCAGCACGTCCGCGCTGACCGTCGAATCGTCATCGAGTGTGACGACAAGGTCATGCCGGGCCGCGGCGATTCCCTGATTGCGCCCCCCCGTGCCGCGATTTTCCGGGTTGGCGATGAGGCATACCTGCGGATACTCCGCCCGCACCATGCCGGCGCTGCCGTCAGTCGAAGCGTTATCCACCACAATAATATCGTCGAGCCCGGCTATCGCGCTCATCTGCCGCAGCGTCTCACGCAGGTCGGCGCAGCGGTTGTGCGAGAGGATAACGACCGTCAGGCTCAGCGCTTCAGTCGTCATTGAATCCCTCGCGCGGCAGCGTCGGGATATGGAACAGCATGCGGATGACCTGCGCGTGCCGCGTGATCATGTTGTCGCGGTGGCGCTGCGCCTGCTGCTGCAATCGCTGCGCCGGCACCGTGTCGCCCGTCGCCGCATGCGCCGCCGCCAGCACCGCGCAGATAACCGCCGCGTCCTCGGGGCGCTTTCCCCCCACCGCCAGTGCCGGGGTCAGTTCTGCGATGGCGGTCTGCCACTGCCCTGTGCGCTGCAGAAACTCCGCATAGTAGCGGTAGGCGGGCGTATAGCGCACATCCTTGCGCAGCGCGAGACGGTACGCCTCCTGCGCCGCGGCAGGGAAACTGTCTTCCCAGTTGCGCGCCCGGTTGAGCAGTTCCCCCTCACTGCGCTCGCGCCAGTCGGGTTCCTCCGCCGGCCACGGCGTTGTCACCCGCGCCCGTTGCGGGAATTCCTCCCCGCCCGCGATCATCCGCCGCGGATCCAGTTCTGCCATCGCGAAAGCAGAGATATCCGGAATACCGCCTTGCGTCTGTCGGCGGCGCTGCTCCGCCGCTGCTGTGTCTCCATGCCTTTCGTAGAGTGATATTTCCATCTGCCACGAAGGCGTCCATGTTTTAGCGATGCCGTATTGCTGCCAGAAGTAGGGATCCGCCAAACTTAATTGCGGGTCCGCATCACTATTTGCATTACTTGTCGGGTCTGTCCTGAAAAATGCCAGCCGCCGGTAATAATCGTAGACGGGATGCCAATCATCCAGTTGGCAGGTCAGCATAAATAATGATTTTGCCTCCTGTCATTGCCCGTCGCGTGCCATTGAAAGTCCCCGCACATACGCGCTGTACGCGGCTGCCGGCACAACAACCATCGTTGCCAGCAGCATCAGGAGCATGGCGATGCTAAGGTAGCGTATCTGCGTTGTCAGCATTTCCTTTCGCCACAGCCCGACGATTTTCCTTTTCCACGACCCTGCCATACCGAGCACGAATATCCCGACTATGATCAACCCGCGTGTTTGCGCACTGCGGAATCCGAGCCACTCCAGTTTATGCCAGAAAACTGCAACAAGCAGCAGCGCGGCCACCCACATTGGGAGCCGCTCCTTTGTCAGACGCAGCAGGCAGACAAAAAAAACATAGGCCATCAGCGGCAGCCACAGCAGGTAGTCAAATTGATTAGCCACAACCAGAATCAGGAATTGCGACCGCTGCAGGATTTCTTCCGAGCAGGATGTTCCGCTTATTCGTCCCCAGAATCCGCTGAAGATAAGCAGAATACCGAGCAGTGTCAGCGGAATACCGCCCCCCATCAGCCATTCGCTGATGACATTATGGGTATGTAATTGCCACTTATTGAGTTTTGCAAACCGCGGATAGATATATCCCCATTGGCCTATACCGCGCCCGCGAAACCATGTTTCAATTTCCCATGAAGAACTGCCGTCATCAACCGCTATCAGGCGCTGTTCGCCGCAAAGCAGGCGCGCAAACACCGCATCTAAAATATCAACACGCTCGATATTACTCGGATGCTGCGGGTCAATAAATGAATGCAGCCGCGCGCGGGTCGCGGGAACAACCAGCAACACCAGCACGATCGCGGTCAGCAGCACCAGCAATTTCGCCCGCTGTCCGCGGAATGATAGGTACCACCACACAGCAAAACCAATACCTGCTGTCAGCCACGCATTGCGCGAATAGGTCAGCAACAGTCCCGCCAGCAGCAGCGGCAGTGCCAGCAGCCCCAGGCGGCGGTCGCGCGCATCCGCGATGGCCGCAGCAACCGCCGGCACACACACCGCCAGCAGCACACCGAGCACATTGGAGTTTCCCGGCAGGCCAATGAGGTTGATTCGCCATCCTTCCGCACCGAAACTGCGCAGGTTGCGCACCAATTCAGGTACCGCAGTCACCACCAGTAGCACCACCAGTGCCAGCCACCAGCGCCGCGACGGATAGTTGTGCAGCAGCGCATGTCCGACAAGCGCCGCGACCGCTGCCGTACCCCAGGTCAGTAATTCCTGATGTGCAAGATATACGCAGCCTGAGATCCCCGAGTGCCAACCGCTGTATGCTCCCCACACAAAAAACGCCGTGAGCAGCAATAGTTGTGCCCGTTGTACCATGAGGTTGCCGCGCAGCAGCACGCAAGCCAGCGCGATGATAACGCATCCGCGCGCGGTCAGTTGGACCGGATGCGACAGGCCGCCCTGCCCGGCAAACAGCCAGAGCGCGACCGCGGCCAGCAGCAGAACTGCCGCACACCGGCGCAGCAGCGGTGAATCGTTTACCGCAACAGCAGCAGGGGCGCTCTCCATCAGTCGGGGAATACCAGGCGCCTGAGCGTGGCGAGACCGAACTTCAGGTAGTTGGCGAACTGCGCCGGGCCCGCGCTGCGCAGCGTGCGCACGATATACCGCGGACGCAGGTAGAAGCGCAGCAGCGCGCGGCGCCGCAGTTTTTCCACTTCGACACCCGATAAATGGCGCGTGCGCAGCGCGGGATGCGCATGGTCATAGGTGCCGTCGGCCGATTTCTGCCACAACCCCTCCTCCTCGACGATGCGGAAGAGTTCCGTGCCGGGAAACGGCACCGCGATATGGAACTCGGCAAAATCGCTGTCGAGTTCACGTGCGAGGCGCTTGAGGAGCTGTTGAAACACGGTTCACCGCCTGGGCCAGCCTGATGTCGTGTTCAATCCCTTCAAGGGGATCCTTCGGAGGGAAGAGCCCGAGCGCGCGGGCCTGTTCGTAGAGCGCATCGAGCAGCCGGAATCGGAGCTCCAGATCCAGGTGTTCCTGGCGGGCATACGCATCTTCGAATTGACGCCATGTCGATCGGTCACGCATCCGGATACTGTCTACCACCGCTGCGGACCGGAAGCAATCCAGCACTGAAGACACCGCCGGCATGACTCGACCTGGTCGTAGCTGCGGGCCAAGACGCTACGCCGTCTTGAGTCCCCACAGCCTCCCCAGCGCTGATTCGTAGCGCTTCGCGATCTCCGGCCCCGGGGGGAGCTC
>CAZWUZ010000020.1:0-25170 GCA_964637655.1 uncultured bacterium
ACCGTCGTCGCGGTATGCTATAAGCGCACTGTCAACGCCATACCGCTGTCCGCAGTCAGGGAGTATCCGCAGCCACTTCGGCATTCCCGACCGGCAACCGCCACGGGCCACTGCCCGCCGGCGCGGGGTGTGAGAGGACGGGAACCATGTCAGTACCGATTCGCAACATTGCCATTATCGCGCACGTCGACCACGGCAAGACGACGCTGGTCGACGCCCTGCTGCGGCAGAGCGGCACCTTCGGGGCGCGCAGCACGCCGCAGGACCGGGTCATGGACTCGATGGACCTCGAGCGCGAGCGCGGCATCACCATCGCCGCCAAGAACTGCACGCTGCGCTGGGAGGAGCTGACCATCAACATCGTCGACACGCCCGGGCACGCCGATTTCGGCGGCGAGGTCGAGCGCATCCTGACCATGGTCGACGGCGCGCTGCTCCTCGTCGATGCCGCCGAGGGTCCGCTGCCGCAGACCCGCTTCGTCCTGCGCAAGGCGATGGCCGCCGGCCTGGCGCTGATCATCGTCGTCAACAAGATCGACCGCAAGGACATCCGCATCCGCGAAGTGGAGAACGAGATCCTCGAACTGCTGCTCGACTGCGACGCCGACGACACCACCCTCGATTCCCCCTTCATCTACGCCATCGCGCGCGACGGGGTGGCCACCACCGACATGGAGATCACCCCGGTCGACATGCAGCCGCTGTTCCGCGCCATCCGCGACCATATCCCGCCGCCGCCCATCGACGCGCAGGCGCCGCTCTCGCTCACCGTCAGCAACCTCGACTACTCCGACTACGTCGGGCGGCTCGCCATCGGGCGGATGAAATCGGGACAGGTGGCGGTCGGCGACACGGTCATGGTCGTCGGTGACGGCACCACCGCCACCGGCAAGGTGACACGCCTCTACGGCTACGACGGGCTCAACCGCGTGGAACTGCCGCGCGCCGAGGCGGGGATGATCATCGCCCTCGCCGGGCTGAGCGAACTGGCCATCGGCGACACCATCACCGACCCGGCGCACCCGTTGCCGCAGCCGCGCATCACGGTCGAGGAACCGACGGTAGCGATGGTCTTCGCCGCCAATTCCTCCCCCTTCGCCGGGCGCGAGGGGAAGTTTGTCACCAGCCGCCAGGTGCATGAGCGCCTGCACAAGGAATCGCTGCGCAATGTCTCCATCCGCGTCTACCCGGGCGATACTCCCGACCAGCTGGTGGTCGCCGGGCGCGGCGAACTGCAGCTCTCGGTCATCATCGAGACAATGCGGCGCGAAGGGTACGAACTCGAGGTCGGCCGGCCGCGCGTCATCGAGAAGACGGTGGACGGGAAGCGCTGCGAGCCCTACGAGAGCGTGGTCATCGACGTTCCCGCCATGCACATCGGCACCGTCACGGAACTGCTTTCCTCGCGCCGCGGGGTCATGCTGCGCACCAGCGACAGCGGGCACAACCGCGTGCGGCTCGAGTTCCGCATCCCCTCGCGCGGCCTCATCGGCATCCGCTCGCACTTTCTCACCGAGACGCGCGGCACGGGCATCATGCATTCCGTGTTCGACGGCTACGCGCCCGCCGCGGGCGAGGTGCGCGCGCGCACCAGCGGCGCGCTCGTCGCCGACCGCGAGGGGAACAGCACCGGCTACGCCATCGCCAACCTCGAGCCGCGCGGCCGCCTCTTCGTCGGCCCGACCGAGCCCTGCTACGGCGGGATGGTCGTCGGTGAGCACGCCAAGGAGAACGATCTCGACGTCTGGATCGGGCGGCCCAAGAAACAGACCAACATGCGCTCGTCCACTGCGGATGAGACCATCGTCCTCACCCCGCCGCTGCGCCACACGCTGGAGACGGCGATGGAGTGGATTAACGACGACGAACTGATCGAGGTCACGCCGCAGGGCATCCGCCTGCGCAAGCGCTGGCTCGACCCCAACGACCGCAAGCGCGCGGTCCGCGCCGCCGAACGCGACAGCACCGCCTGACCCCGCATTGACGCGCGCGCGCCGCGTCTGCTACGATGCGCGTGAGGGTGGCGACGGCAATTTCCGGCCATTACCGCCGCCCGACCGCAAAGGGGTTCTGCCATGACCGGAACATGCCCGTCGTATCTCCGCCCGCTGCTCTGCCTGGCCGCCATCGCCGCGGTCCTGGCGCTGCTGCACGCGGGCGTGCCGCACGGGGTGGCCGCGGTGCCGGCGCCGGCTGCCCCGCCCGTGTCCGATACCCCGGTGCTGACCATGCGCGTCGTCTCCGGTGCCGGGCAGTACGGCCACCGCGACAGCATTCTCAGCGAGCCGGTGGTGGTCAGCGTCACCGACAGCGCGGGTACTCCCGTCCCCGGCATTGCCCTCTCCTTTGTCGTCCTCGAGGGCGCTTCCGGGCCCGTCGAGCGCGATATCCGCACCCATGCTGACGGCACCGCCCGCTTCTTCTGGCGTCTCGGCAACAGCGAGGGCGAACAACTGCTGCTCGTGCGCGCCCCCGGCACGCTCATCGAACCGGTGACTGTTGCCGCGGTCGCCAACCACCCCTACTGGCTGCTCTTCCTCGCGTTCGGCATGCTCGGCGGTCTTGGCGTGTTCCTCTACGGCATGGAGTTCATGGGCGCCGGCCTGCAGAAATGGGCCGGGGCGCGCCTGCGCGCCATCCTCGCGGCGCTCACCCGCAACCGCGTCATCGGGCTTTTCGTCGGCCTCTTCGTCACCGCCGTCATCCAGTCGTCATCCGCCACCACGGTGATGCTCGTCGGTTTCACCAATGCCGGGCTGATGTCGCTGGCGCAGGCGATCGGGGTCATCCTCGGCGCTGATATCGGCACCACGGTCACCGCGCAGATCGTCGCCTTCAAACTCACCGATTACGCGCTCGCCTTCGTCGGCGTCGGCTTCCTCATCTACCTGTTCGGCGGCAAGAACCAGAACCTCAAGTACGGCGGGCAGGTGCTGCTCGGCTTCGGCTTTCTCTTCTTCGGCCTGAAGATCATGTCCGACGTGCTCCACCCGCTGCGCGCCTACCCGCCGTTCATCGACCTGCTCAAGAACGCGGAGAACCCGTACGTCGGGCTGCTCGTCGCCACGCTCTTCACCTCGATCGTGCAGTCGTCGTCAGCCACCACCTCGCTCGTCGTCATGCTCGCCGCGCAGGGGTTCTTCGACCTGCGCAGCGCCATCCCACTGATCTTCGGCGCCAATATCGGCACCTGCGTCACCGCCGCCATCGCCACCATCGGCACCACGCGCGAGGCCAAGCGGGTCGCCGTCGCGCACTACACCTTCAAGTTCGCCGGCGTGCTCCTCTTCTGGTTCCTCGTCGAGCCGCTGGCGCTTGCCACCGAGTGGCTCTCCGTCCAGTTCGCCGGTGCCACTGCGACCACCGTGCGTGACGTCGCCTTCCTGCCGCGCCAGGTGGCTAACGCCCACACCATCTTCAATGTCGCCATGGCGCTCATCTTCCTGCCGTGGACCCACCTTTTCGAGAAACTTATCTACCGCCTGCTCCCCGAACAGCTCCGGCCTGAGGCGGCCTTCCGCCCGAAGCATCTCGACCCGGCCCTGCTCGCCACCCCCGAACTCGCCATCGCCGCGGCCGAACAGGAGGTGGCGCGCTCCGGCGACATCGCCCGCACCATGACCGCGAACGTGCTGCAGGGGTTCCGCCGCCGCGACCTCGCCTTCGTGCAGGAAGTTATTGCCGAGGACGACAAGATTGACATTCTCGACACAGCGGGGCGCAGCTACCTGGCCCGGCTCGCCGGTGAAAACCTCATCCCGGAACAGGCGCAGCGCTGCAGCGAACTGTTCATTATCAGCAACGAGTGGGAGCATATCGGGGACGTCATTTCCAAGGACATGATGCCGCTGGTGCAGCGGCTCATCGACAGCAACCTCTACTTTTCCGAGGAGGGGTGGATGGAACTGCGCGAGTACCACGCGGCGGTGGAACAGGTGGTGGCCGACGCCGTCACCGCCTTCCGCACCCGCGACACCGGGCTGGCCACCGACCTGCGCAACCGCAAGCCGGTGCTCGTGCGCCGCGAGAAGGAGTTGCGCCGCGCCCACCTGCGCCGCCTGCACGGCGGCAACGAGCGCGAGGTGGCCACCAGCGAAATCTATCTCGACCTGATGACCGGCTACGCGCGCATCCTGTCATACGCGACCAGCGCCGCCTACGCCACGCTCGGGGAGGTCTGACGCCGGCAGGCGCGCGGCCATGGGGGGACACCCGTGAAATTTGTCGGCAGCCAGATGGGCTACTTCTTCTCGCGCGGGGAGACGCGGCGCAATTTCCGCGCGCTGCTCAAGTTCCTGCTGCTGCTCACCGCGCTGATCGTCCTCTTCACCGCGGGCTTCCACGTCATCATGGAGCGCTGGGAGGGGCGCAGCTACTCGTGGCTCTCCGGTTTCTACTGGACGATGACGGTGATGAGCACGCTCGGGTTCGGCGACATCACCTTCCACAGCGACGTCGGGCGGCTGTTCAGCACCGTCGTGCTGCTCACCGGCATGCTGCTCATGCTCGTCCTGCTCCCCTTCATGTTCATCCGCTTCTTCTTCGCCCCGTGGTTCGAGGCGCAGGTCCGCGCCCGCGCGCCGCGCCGCCTGCGCGACGACGTCGCCGGGCACGTCATCATCTGCCGGCTCGACGACATCGTTCCCGGCCTCCTCCCCAAGCTGCACGACTGCCGCATCCCCTACGTCATCATCGAGCCCGACGCGCAGCAGGCGGCGACGCTGGCCGCGGACGGCTACGCGGTCATCACCGGCGACATCGACAGCCCGCACACCTATGCGGCGGCGCGCGTCCACCGCGCGCGCATGGTCATCGCCAATGCCAGCGACCCGGAAAACGCCAATATCGCGCTGACCGTGCGCGAACTGACCCCGCGCACCGCCATCTGCGCGCTCGCCGCGCGCGACGCCTCGGTCGACATCCTCGAACTGAGCGGGGCCACCCACGTGCTGCCGCTGCGGCGCCTGCTCGGCGAGCATCTTGTCAGCCGCATCAATGCCGGGCGCGTCGAGGCGCATGTCATCGGTCATTTCCACGACCTGGTCATCGCCGAGCTGCCGGTCCACGGCACCCCGCTGGCCGGCAGGACCCTCCGGGAGAGCGCCCTGCGCCAGACCTCCGGGCTGAGCGTGCTCGCGGTCTGGGAAAAGGGAACGCTCGTCCCGGCCCGCCCCGACACACCGCTCACCGACCAGAGCGTGCCGGTCATGCTCGGCACCCCGGCGCAGCTGGCCGCGCTCGAGGAACTGCTCGCCATCTACTGCTGGAGCGTCAACCCGGTGCTCATCGTCGGCGGCGGCACCGTCGGGCGGGCCGCGGCCGCCGCGCTCAAGCGGCGCGGGGTGGCGGTCAACATCATCGAGCAGGACCGGGACGCGGCCGCCGCGCTCGCCGGCCTCGTCGACCGGGTCATCACCGGCGACGCCGCCGACCGCGAGGTGATCATGGGCGCCGGGCTGGCCGACGCGCCGTCGGTCGTGCTCACCACGCATGACGACGCGGTCAACATCTACCTTGCCCTTTATTGCCGCCGGCTCAATCCCGCGCTGCGCATCGTCAGCCGCGTCAACCACGAGCGCAACATCGCCTCGATGCACCGGGCCGGCGCCGATTTCGTCCTCAGTTATGCCTCGCTGGGGGCCACGGCGCTGCTCTCCTATATCCGCCGCCGCGAACTGATGGTGCTCGGTGAGGGGTTGCACATCTTCGAACTGCCCGTGCCCGCCCCGCTGGCCGGGCAGGCGCTCGGGGAGAGCGACATCGGGTCGCGCACCGGGCTCACCGTGATGGCCATCAGCCGCGACGGGGACGTTATCACCCGTCTCGACCGCGACTTCGTGTTCCGTGCCGGTGACGCGTTGCTGCTCTTCGGCAGCGACGAGCAGCTGCGCGAGTTCACCCGCCTTTACGCGGCTGACGCGAAACCGGGCAACGGGCGGGCCGAACGCCGGCGCACGCCGCGCTGACTGCGTTCAGGGCGTGCCGTAGATGCGCTCGATCGGCTCCGCCCACGGATCGATGATATCGGTCCCCAGCGCGTAAACCTGCCACCCGCCGTTCACCTTGCGCGCCACGAACTGCCCGCCCGGGCGCTCCGGGTCGACGCTGCCGTCGCGCCGCACCGGCGTGTAGTTGCCGATGGCGCGGTTGCCGCGCACTTCCACTCCGTCCACCTGATAGGGCGCCTCGGCCTGGTTGCCATAGCGGTACATCGCTTCGCCGGCCAGCACGAAATCGTCATCAGCGACACCGCCGCCGACAGACGCTTCTCCCTCCGGCTTGGGCGGCATGCCGGGCACGTCCGGCATACCGGGCATCGGCACGGGTACCGGGCCTGCCGGGGCTTGCGGTGTTGCGTACAGGTAGTAGGCCGCTGCCCCCAGTCCCGCACAAACCAGCAGCAGTACCAGCACGCCGGCCGCGATACCGGCAATCACGCATCCGCGATTCGTTTCAGCCATGCGTCTGCCTCCTGTGGCGCTATCCGCCTGTACGTGGTATAGCACCGCTCCCCTCGCCTGTCAAAACCATCCGTCGGAAGCATCATCCATGTTTCTCCCGCGGGGAGAGGGTCAGGGTGAGGGATTCGTGCCGTGCCGGCACAGGTTTATCATCTCGTTTGCCATGTTCATGTGCCGCGCCGGAGGCGTCACTCCCGTCGTTATCGGGCACGCTGTTTCAGCGCCGGTCAGCAGCGTACCGTTTCCCGTTGGGGATGTCACTCCCGGGGTCAGTAATCGGGAGTCCAGCCGTTGCCGGCGCGCATGACCGCTGCGTGAGCGTATGCTACCATGCCCGCATCCCGTCAGGAGGTCCGCATGGCTGTCGACGACAAACCGCTGCTCCGTCCGCACCTGGTTATCCGCGAGGAGAGCGATGCCTGCGCGCTGCTGCATGACCCTGACCGCCGGCTCAGTTTCGTCCTCAATCCTGTCGGTCTCTGCCTCTGCCGCGCGCTCAACGGGAAGCGCACCCCGGCCGAGCTCGCCGCCGTCGTCCGCCGCACCTTCCGCACCGTCCCCGCCATCCTCGACGATGACCTCCGTTTCTTTCTCGACCAGCTGCTGCTGCATAACCTTGCCACCGGCGGCCGGCCGCGCTACCTGCGCCGCCGGGGCCGGCGCCTCGTCCTGACCGCGGCCGGGCGTGCCGCACAGCAGCGCGCCCGCGCAAACGCATGACCCGACGCGCTGTCCGGCACCGGCCCGTCGCCACCGGCACCGGCCGGCACCGGCGCGCGTGGCCGCTGCGCCAGGTCTACTGCTACCTGACCGCCGGCTGCAACCTGCGCTGCCGCCACTGCTGGCTCGCCCCCGTGCACGAACCTGACCCGGCGGCCCTGCAGCAGCCCGTGCTCGACCTCACTCTCTGCAACGATGTCATCCGCCAGGCAATACCGCTCGGCTGCACCACCGTCAAACTCACCGGCGGCGAGCCGCTCATGCATCCACACATCGGCCGTATCCTCGCCACGCTCCGCCGCGAACAGCTGGCGCTGACGCTGGAGACCAACGGCACGCTACTCGATGCCCCGCTTGCCCGCGCCATCGCGCGCTGCCGGACGCCGCATGTCGCGATCAGCATCGATGCGAGCGACGCGCGCACCCACGACCGGGTGCGCGGCGTGCCGGGCAGTTTCGCCCGCGCCCGCGCCGGCCTCCGCCATCTCGTCGCTGCCGGTATCCGCCCGCAGCTCATCTGCTCCGTGCTGCGCTGCACGCGGTCGCATCTCGCACGCATCGTGCGCTGGGCGGAGCGCCACGGGGTCGGGTCGGTGAAGTTCAACGTTATTCAGCCGGCGGAACGCGGGCGCGCGCTGCACACGGCCGGAGCCGTGCCCGGCATCCGCGCGCTCGTCGCCACCGGTGCGTGGATGGAGCAGCACCTCATCCCGCAATCGCGCATTCCCGTCTTCTTTCATCACCCCGCCGCCTTCCGCCCGCTCGGGCGCATGTTCAACGACGGCGGCAATTGCAGCACCTGCGGCATTCACAGCATTATCGGGGTGCTCAGCAGCGGCCACTACGCGCTCTGCGGGGTCGGCGCCACGGTGCCGGATCTCATCTTCGGCGATGCGCGCACGCAATCGCTGCGCACGGTATGGCGGCAGCATCCCGTGCTCAACCGCCTGCGCCGCGACCTCCCCGCGAAACTCGAGGGCATCTGCGCCCGCTGCGTCATGCGTGTGGTCTGTCTCGGCAGCTGCGTCGCGCAGAACTACTACACCACCCGCTCCCTCTTCGCCCCCTTCTGGTACTGCGACGCGGCCGCCGCGGCGGGGCTCTTCCCCGCAAGCCGTCTCCTGCCGGCGGCGAAACCGCGATGAACACCGTCATGCGCACGCCACGCACTGTCGATATCGCCCTCACCGGCAGATGCAACCTGCGTTGCCGCTACTGCAGCCACTTTTCCAGCGCCGGCGAGGTGCGCGACCTCCCTGTCCGCTCGTGGCTCGCCTTCTGCCGTGAACTGAAAGAGAACGCCGTGCTCAGCGCCTGTCTGCAGGGCGGCGAACCGCTGCTCTACCCGGGTTTCCGCGCCGTCGTCCGCGGGCTGGTCGACGCCAATATGCGCTTTTCCGTGCTTTCCAACGGGACGCTCATCACCGACCCGCTCGCGCGATTTCTTTCCGGAACCGGGCGCTGCGATTACGTGCAGGTCTCGCTCGATGCCGCCGCGCCTGCCGGACATGACTTCGCGCGCGGCAGGGGTAGTTTCGCCCGCGCGCTGCGCGGGTATGCCCGCCTGCGCGGGCAGGGGGTCAGCGTCACCGTGCGGGTCACCATCCACCGCGGCAACGTGCACCAGCTGCCGGAGATCGCGCGCTTTTTGCTTGAAGATTTGGGGCTTGACAGTTTCGGCACCAACAGCGCCAGCCATCTCGGGCTCTGCCGCAGCAACGCGGCAATGGTGCAGTTGACCGCAACTGAGCGGTCGCTGGCCATGCGCCTCCTCCTCGACCTCGACCGGCAGTATCCCGGGCGCATCAGCGCGCAGGCGGGTCCGCTTGCCGAAGCGCGACGCTGGCAGCAGGTGCAGCTGGCGCAGGCGCGCGGGGAACGTTCGCTCCCCGGCGGTGGCTTTCTCACCGGCTGCGGCGGGATGTGGGAAAAGATCGCGGTGCGCGCCGACGGCATGCTCGTTCCCTGCCTGATGCTCCCCCACCTCGAACTGGGGCGCATCAACCGCGTGTCGTTGCGCGAGGTCTGGCAGCAGCATCCCGTCTACCGCGCGCTGCGCCGCCGCCACCGTATCCCGCTGACAAAGTTCCGTGCATGCCGCACCTGCACCTGGCGCAATTTCTGCACCGGCAACTGCCCGGGCATCGCTGCGACCATGCTCGGCGCTGTCGACCGTCCCAGTCCCGACGCCTGTCTGCAGCGCTTTCTTGCCGACGGTGGCGAACTGCCGGTGCTGCCGCCGGCGACACGCACCCGTCGTGGACCTGATGCATCATCCCCGAAATGTATTGTCGGGGATCCAGTAATTCGTCATCCCCGAGTTTCGTAATCGGGGATCCAGATAACATGCCCCGGAGGAAACAATGACCAGAGAGAACAGGAGCGGTAAACCGGAGTAGCAGGCCCCGAAACTCGCGGCGCTTAACGATGGTGAACTTGCCCGTGTTTCCGGCGGTACCGTAACCGGGGATTGCAAAATCGGCATGAGTCCCGGCGGCATCTGTCAGGCAGGCCAGTACCCGGCTGTCCCGCCGGGCCCCTGCGCCAGCGGCGGTACCGCTGCCCAGGGCATCTGTACCAGCGGCGGGCGGCCGGAACTCGGTTGTTCGACCGGCAGCCAGCCGAATTTTTCCTGACGCACCGCCAGGCCGGCAGGTTCAGCGCAGCGCGAGTATCTGGTACCCGTGCTGCGCGACCGCTGCCGCGTCCCAGAATTGCACATCCTTCGTCTTCAGCACGTAGGTGATCTCCTTCGTGATGCTCCGGCCGGTGTACGCCTGCTTTTCCTGGTCCCATTCGCGCAGCAGCAGCGTGTCACCCGCAGCGCAGGCGAAATCCGCCAGCCGCAGCTCGAAGTTCTTCTCCCCCGAAAGTATTTTTTCGAAGTAGCACGACAACACCTTCTTTTCTATCTGCATGCTGATCCTCCGGCACTCCCTTGCGGGTGCGCGTCGTTGCCTGCCCCGCCCCCTCACTGCGCTGGTGTCGATACCGCTCAGAAATCGAGCGGGCAGGGTCGTGGGGGAATGATATCATGCTCCGCGAGAAACACACGGTCGTCGGCGCTGAGCCCGCTGCTGACCACCGCCGCCATTTCAAATTCCCGGCAACGCAGGCGGCAGATATCCGCTGACGGGACAAAGGGCGAGCCGCTGGCGCTGACGTTCTCATACTTGCAGCCGCCGGCGCAGTGATAACGGGCGAAACACGCGGCGCAGGCGGGAACAAACGTTGCCGGACTTCTGCCATACTGTTCCCGCGCAAGTTCACCGTCGAAAACATTTCCCAGTTTATACCCGTCCTGCCCGACAAAACGATGGCACAGGTAGACGTCACCGGTGCAGGAGACCCCGACCATTTCCCGCCCCGCGCCGCAGGCGTGGTACTGCCGCTTCTGCTGCACCAGGGCGGTCACCGCGGTGCGCAGCAACCCGGTGGCCTTGAGTTTCCTGAGGGCATCGCTGTCCCGGTTCCTGATGAGCGTCCCCCAGAGCGCGGCCTCTTCGGCAAAATGCCTGAAGAGTGCCGTCATGTCCCGCGGGGGCAGGGCGGTGCCCGCGCCGGGGTGCAGCGGAACCGAGGACGGGACGATGGTGATCGCTCTGAACCCGATATCCTGCATGGCCTCCCTGATGCGACGCGGATCGTTCGTCCCGGTCAAAACCGCGTGACCGCCCGTCTCCGGCAGTACCGTCAGCAGTTTCCGCAGTCCCGGCACGATCGCTGCATACGAACCGCTGCCGTCAGCAAACGGGCGCTGTGCATCCTGCACGTCACGCGGGCCGTCAAAACTCACCGTCACCCTGACCGCATGCTCCGCGAGGAACGCGATGCTGTCGTCGCTCAGCAGGGTCCCGTTCGTGGTTGCGTGGAATTCGATTTCCTTGCCCGTCTCCCGCGCTCTCCGGGTGGCATAGGCAACCACCGTGCGCAGCAGGGGGAAATTCAGGAACGGTTCACCGCCGAAGAACCCGAGGCGGATTCTTTTCATCCTGCCGGACTGTTCAATCAGCCAGTCCACCGTACGCCGGGCGGTCTGTTCTGTCATGACGCCGCCGGTTCCGTACCCGCCGCCGTCACCGTAGCAGTACACGCAGCACAGGTTGCACGACTGCGTCAGAAACAGCGCGACATTTGTCACCGGGGGGGCCGGCACTTGTTTCCCTGCCGCAGCCTGCGCCGGTGCTGCCTCGGCCAGCAGGCCTAGTCGGGCAAGTTGTCCGGTCCGGCTGGCATCTAGCGTGATGCCGGGTTCATCGGCCAGCCGCGCCAGCAACCGGGCGAGATCATCATCGATGACCGCGGCCCGCATATCACCGATGTTGATAACGTAGTTCCGGTCGTCATGCCGGAACTGATGCCAGGGTTTGCGGTGCACGCTACCGGTCCCGCCCCGCGACATGCATTGCTGGCCGGTCAGTAATTCATGCTGTGGCATTCCCCGAAGTCGAGCAGGCCGCAACAGGGTATGGTAAAACCGCCGGCGATCTTTTCCAGTTCCTCCTCCGGCAGTTGTGCGCGCAGTTGCCTGACTTCCTCCGGGGTAAAATCGAAACCCTCCGCTTTGGCCATGGCCAGACGTTCCGCCTCGTTGGTGCAGGCCCCGACTTTCTTCGTGAAAGTTTCATCCGTCTTCAATCGCTCGATAAACGCCTTTGCCGATTCGATGCTCATGGCATCCTCCTGGGTGCAGCTCTCCACCGTTTGTCCGCTCTGCACCGCACCTGCTCAGTGCATTGCTCATCGCCATCGTATCACCTGCAACCACCGCCGTCAAAGAAAACAGCCATCAGGGTCGTGTGAACGTTCCCGGGTACAGTGAACAACGCGCCCCGCACAGAAACATACACCGGCAGCGGCATACAGTGCCGGTGCTGCCGGCCGCTCTGACGGGGGGATTCCGCGCTCATGCCTTCATCTTGACCGCATACCTACGTCAATATACAGTGCCTGATTATGCTGACACCGCCTGACAGCTCCGTCCCGGCCGCGGTCGCGCCCGCGCCGGAACGCTTCACCTACCAGCACCTCAGGCCGGACGAACTCGAGCCGTTCCGCGCCTTCACCTACACCGCCTTCATCGAGGCAGCGGGAAAAAAACCGGATGCCGTTGTTGCGATCGGCGCCTTCCTCTATGGCCTGTTCCCGGCCGGGCTCGCGCTCGGGACGGTGCGCGCCCGCAAGCAGACACTCGTCGGCGAAATCCTTTCCCTGTGCGTTTCGCCCGACTGCCGCGCCGCGGGGGTCGAACGTGAACTTTTAGCACTGGTCGAGGTGGCCTTTCGCGCACGCGCCTGCAGTAAACTGCTATTCGTTTACGCCGTTGAAACGCACGGCCACCTCGCCGCTGTCCTTACCGCCGGCGGCTGGACCCCGCCCGCGCCGCGCTTCGCCCTGCATACCATGTCGCTCGACCGCATGCTCACGGGCAATCCGCTCCTCACGCGCGATATCCTGCCGGCCGGGTTTACCTATTTCCCGCTGGCTGAACTCGACGCCAATGATAGTGATGGCTTCATGGCCGGACCTGGCGCCGACGAGCGGCCGTCCGAGGTGTTTTTCAATCCGTACCGGTCGCTGGCAACACTTGAACCGGCAGTCAGCGTTGGCGCGCGTTGCGGAAATGAGCTTGCCGGCTGGGTCATCGCCACCCGGTCCCGGCCCGACCTTATCGCTTACACCGGCCTGTTCGTCCGCCGCCCGTGGCGCCACACCCCGCTCGCCGCCGCCCTCATGGGCGAGGCGCTGCGCCGCCAGCAGCAGGCCGGAGTGCCGCGGCTCTCCTGTATGATCCGCCATGATACTACGGCGATGCAAACCATGTTCCGCCGCCGGTTCGCCCATTCCGTCCTGACCACCCGCCACAGCGTGTGTTCAGAAAAAGATTGCTCGTAGGCACAGCCGCGAATTATTGCTGTATGCGGTTAGCTGCGATGGCAACGGAGAAAGGCGGGGAGAAAAAATATCCGGGCGGCGTCTTATAACACCACAAGCCGTCGGCACTGCTCAACTGTGCCGGCAGCCATCGTGCTGCAATCACGAACCATAGACACAGGCAGTCGCAGAGCGACGCCACCCGCCTGCATCATGCACCATGGAGCGATGCTGCCAGCACCGCCGCAATCTTAGCTAGGAACCTTCCCCCCCTCAGACCAACATAACTCACACAACCACCCACCTGCCACATGCTCCAAGTCACTGTCCGTCAACTGCTGTGACGACAATTTGAATTCTTCCGCAGTAAAATCGAAGCCCTCCGCCCTGGCGAATGCCAGGCGCGCCGCCGCATCCTTGCAGGGCCACTACGTTCTTCGCGAAACCCTCATCCGTCTTCAGTCGCTCGATACACGCCTTTGCCGATTCAATGCTCATGCCGCCCTCCTTTGGTTCCGTCACCCGACATTAGGCTGCCGCTTATCCGGCAACAATAGCAACAATAGTACCTCAATCTGCCATGGCAGGTCAAAAACACTTCCGTCACAAAGGATTTTTCTCGTCCTATCCGGACAGTAGTTTTTGCGCAAACAGACGGGATTGGCGCAACCGGCCGCGATTACGGTCGCCAGCAGGCAAAACAAAAGACAGGCGCAATTGCCTGTCTGAACGGGAAATATCAAATGAACATGGCAGCGTAATCTGGATTTGAACCAGAGACCTTCAGGTTATGGCAACTTTACGCGCGCATCGTATTGATTAGCGGCATGTTATCAATCCTTTGGTATTGTTCTGGTTCAATATCGGGCCATCGATATTCAGACAAGACTGTCAGAATATCCCGGGAATTAGTCACCTGGTTTGCCCTTGACTAATTCCGCCAAATGCGTCATAATAAGGTAGCGGAGGGTGTGAATATGACAGACAATAGATATCGGGCGAGATCGCTGGCGGGGGCGGTGGCGGATGCGCTCAAGGCATTCCCCGTGGTCATCGTCAGCGGCATGCGCCAGACCGGCAAGACCACCATGTTGCGGCGGGATCCGCTGTTCCGCCGGCGGCACTATATCACCCTTGACGATTTCGCTTCCCTGTCCGCCGCGCAGAACAATCCCGAAGCGCTGGTCGGCGGAACGAAACCCATAACCATTGACGAGGTGCAGCGGTTACCGGAACTGCTCACCGCGATCAAGGCCACGGTCGACCGTGATCGCCGCCCCGGTCGCTTTCTGCTATCCGGTTCCGCTAATCTCGCCCTGGCCTTCCGTGCGGCGGAAACACTGGCCGGGCGGGCAGTCACCCTGGAACTGACCGGACTGACACGCCGGGAACTGCACGGTGCCATCGGCAAACGACCGGTCCTGGTCGATCTGCTCGAAGGCAGAAATCCTGCTGGCATTGCCTGGGATGGTTCCGCGGTGCACGCTGCTGAAGTGTCGGCTGGCGGCCTGCCGGAGGTCACGCTCGGCCACCCGCAGCGCGCGCGCTGGTTTGACGGTTTTATCGCCACCTATCTCGAACGCGATCTGCGTTCCTACGCCCAGGTCGGCGACCTCATCTCCTTCCGGATCCTGATGAAAATGGCAGCATTGCGCACAGGCAATATTCTTAATGAAACTGAGCTGGCTCGTGATGCGCGCCTGACCGTCAAAACCACCGGCCGCTACCTCGGCCTGATGGAAGCGGGCTATATCCTCCGCCGCCTGCCGCCATTCCTGCGTAATCGAACCACGCGCCTGATGAAAACGCCGAAGATATTCTGCAGCGATTCCGGGCTGGCAGCGGTATTGGCCGGAGCGGCCGGTTTTGCGGATGCGCCGGACGATCCGCTGCGCGGGGCTCTGCTCGAAACCTATGTGCTGCAGAACCTGATGGGGAATGTCGCCGGCGAATCGCCCGCCATCACGCCGCATTATTGGAATGTCAGCGGCCGCCACGAAGTCGACTTTGTCTTCGAGTGCGGCAGGCGGGCGATTGCGGTCGAAGTGAAGTGGGCCTCACGCTGGAATGAACACGACCTGTCTGGCCTGCGCGCCTGGCAGGAAACGACGCCCGGTGGCGGACTGGCGCTACTGGCCTGCCAGACCCGCACTGCAACACAACTGGGAGAGAATCTCTGGGTGGTACCGCTCGGCGATTTGCTACGCTGAATTTGGTGCGATCCCGCCCGCCGACACCTATGGTCGTGCCGCGATCTCGCCCGGGTTTCATCGCCAGTCCCCCTCCAGATCATTTGTAATGAATTTTGTGCTTTATTCCTTACAAAAATCATAGTATGGGGAATGTAGCCACAGTTCCTTTCAAAAACAAAAGCCAGACATAACTGTCTGGCTTTTCGTGACTTGGTATGGTAGCGGGGTCTGGATTTGAACCAGAGACCTTCAGGTTATGAGCCTGACGAGCTACCGGGCTGCTCTACCCCGCTGACAACCTTATACCATACCTGTCAGAAAATGTCAAGCAGCGACGGAAATCAGTTTTCGAAGGGGGTTTCGAGGGGGACGATGCAGTGCTTCTTGAGGCGGCAGACGCGGCAGCTGTCGGCATTCCAGACCTGCAGGAAATAATCGGCCGCATCATCGATGGCGTGACTGTCATCGGTAATAATGCCCATCTCGAAGTTGCGCTTCCCCGCGCTGCGCATGCCGATGCCGGCGCCGGTCAGGTTGGCGCTGCCGAGATAGAGGCGGCGCGCGTCAAGCAGCAGCATCTTGAAATGGACGCGGATGCAGCGGCGCATCTGGAAGAACTCGCCCGGCAGCCGCTTCCGGTACTTCTTCAATTCCTGCAGGAAGGGGGCTGACGGTATCCCCGAGTGGAGGATGCGCACATCAACACGACGGGTGCAGAGTTCGGCGAACAGTTCGACAATGGAGCCGACATGGTCGTCAAGGCCGAGGTGCATATCCTTGACATTGGCGGTGGCCAGCCAGAGCGAATGGCGGACGCACCGCGCCCCCTTGTCAATGACCTCGTCGTAGATTTCGCTGCCGGTAAGCAGGCGCACGGGCGCCTACCAGATGCCGAGCATGTCGAGGGTGGCCATCTCGCAGCCGGGCGGCGGCACGAAGGTGAAGAAACCGGCCGGCAGCGAACCGTTGACGCGGAAATTGCTGAACGTGAGCACCGAGCGGTCACCGTTGGCGTCGGTGAGTTGCACGCGCTGCGGCAGCATGGTGGTGCGGTCAACCGCGAGCGACACCTGGCGGATGAACAACCCTTCCTGCCGCGCCTTGAGGGTGATCTTGAGCAGTCCGTCACGCACGGCAGCGAAAATGCGGAAATGCTTTTCCACCTGCTCGTAGGAGCCGGCATTGCCCATGGCCAGCGCGATGAGCAGGCGCTGCAGCGACTGGTGCTTGTCGAGGTCCATGACGCTGCACTGGTCGAGTTCCGGCACATGGTACCAGAGGGTATCGCCGTTGCTGATGAGCGCGCTGACCTGCGGCTCGCGGTAGTCCCAGCGCATCAGGTCGGGGCGGGCATAACTGACCGTCCCCGCGGCGCGGGCGATGCCCGCCATCACCTGCAGTTCGCGTTCCTGGGTGAAGTCGGCCTGCACGCTGCTGTAGGACGCCTGCTTCGCCAGCATGGCGCGCACGAGGTCCTCGCCGCTGGCAAAGGCGGCAGTAGCACACATGAGCAGCAGGCAGGCAAGCAGCAGGCGCGTCGTCATGCTGGTTTTGACAGTCATCGCGCTACCCGAGTTGCGAAAAATCGGCGACGCGGCGGAACAGTTCCGCCGCCTGCTTAGCCAGCGCGAGGCGGTTGCGCTTCAGTTCCGGTTCGGGCGCCATGACCAGCACGTCGGTGAAGAACCGGTCGAGTGCAGGGCGCACGGTGAGCAGCGCCGCCATGACCTGCGCATAATCGCGCGCGGCGAGCAGCGGCTGCACTTTCGTCTCGACTTCCTGCACCGTGCGGAGCAGTTCGCGCTCCGCCTCCTCCGTGCAGATGTCCGCCTGCGCGGCGGCGGGGATGTCCTTCTCCCCCTTCGTGATGTTCTGCGCGCGCTTGAGCGCGGCGACAAGCGCCACAACGGTCTCCTCCGCACCGCGGCGGGCAGTGCCCAGCGCCGCGAGTTTCTCCGCCACCTCGTCAAGGTCACGCCACGGCGCGGCAAGCACGGCCGCAATCTCCGCCGGCGTGTTTTCCTGACGCGCATCGCGCAGGTAATTTTCGAGGCGCCCGGTGAAAAAGGCCATGATGCGGTCCGCACTCTTCTCCGCGTCGACTTTCACCTTATCCCCGACAAGTCCCAGCGCGGCGATGAACAGGTCGCGCACCGGCACGCGCAGCCGCCCCTGCGGGTAGGCATGCAGCAGGATACGGATGATACCGAGCGCGGCGCGGCGCAGCGCGTAGGGGTCGGCAGACCCGGTCGGTTCCTTCCCCGTGGCAAACCCGCCGGCAACAGCATCGAACTTGTCGGCCAGCGCGACGAGCATGGCGGGATAGTCGCGCGGCACGTCGCTGTCAGGCCCCGTCGGCCAGTAGTGCTCGCGGAGCCCGTCGCAGACCGGTTTGTCATACGCCTCGCGCAGCGCGTACTCGCGTCCGATGGCACCCTGCAGTTCGGTGAATTCGAAGACCATCTTGGTGGCAAGGTCGGCCTTGCACAACCGCGCCACGGTATGTGCCTGCTGCGCGATGAGCGCGGTAACATCGCCGCACTTGACCAGTTCCGCGACGAGCACGTCGATGCGCCGCACGCGGTCACCGATGCTGCCGAGCGTTTTCTCGTACATGATGCGGTCGAGTTCCGGCACGTAGTCTGCCAGCGGTTTCGCGGTATCGCTGCTGAAGAAAAACTCGGCGTCGTCGAAGCGGGCGCGCAGGACGCGGTTGTTTCCCTCGCACACCGCCGCCATGTCGAAGCGCTTGCCTTCGCCATTAGCCACCCCGATAAAGCAGGGGAGCAGCTGTTCCGCCTTGTCCGCGGCATAGACCGGGAAATAGCGCTGATGCTTTTTCATCGCCCCGACGAGCACGGGGGCGGGGATGCGCAGGTAGCGCTCATCGAAATCGGCGCGGAACGGGAAGGGAAACTCGACCAGGTCGGCAACCTCATCGAGCAGTTTTTCATCGAGCGCCACCGTGCCGTTGGCGGGGGCTGCCTGCTGCGCCCCTTCGGCGATGCGCCGGCGGCGTTCCGCCGCATCGGGAATGACGAAGACGGGGAGCAGCGCCTGCGCGTACTGCGTCGCGTCGGCAATGACCGCCGGCCCGGCGGCATGATAGCGATGGCCGCGCGATTCGCGCCCCGCGGTCAGCCCGGCGAGTTGCACCGGCACGATGTCGGCGCCATGCAGCACGACCAGCCAGCGGAGCGGGCGGCTGGCGCGGAATTTCGTGTCGTTCCAGACCATGGTCTTGGGGAACGGCAGCGCGGCAACAATGCCCTGCAGTTCCTGTGCCAGCAGGCCGGCCAGCGACACGGCGGGGAGTTCGACCTTCGCCGCGACGTATTCGCCCTTGTCGGTCGTCACGCGGTAGAGCTGGTCAAGCGCGACCCCCGCCCCCCTGGCAAACCCCTCGGCCGCCTTCGTCGGCTTGCCGTCAGGCGTGAACGCCGCCTTCGCGGGTGGCCCGGTCTTCTCCACCACCTCAGCGGCGCCCGATGCGGCCACCGCGTCGATGAACACCGCGATACGGCGCGGCGCATGGAAGATGCGCGCGTCGCCGCAGGTCAGGCGGTTGTCGCGGATGAGAGCTACCAGCTTGTCGCGCAGTGCTTCGGCGGCGGGACGCCCGACCCCGGCAGGAAGTTCCTCGCAGCCCAGTTCGATGAGGAGCGGCTTCATGCGCGCACCTCCGCCTTGCAGAGCGGGTGACCGAGCGCGGCCCGCTGCTCGTGGAACGCCTTAGCTACGCCACTCGCCAGTTTGCGCACGCGCCCGATGTACTTGACGCGCTCCGTCACGGAGATGGCGCCGCGCGCATCGAGCTGGTTGAAGGTGTGCGAACACTTGAGCACGCGGTCATACGCGGGCATGACCAGCGGCTGCGGCACGTCCTGCCCCTCCTGCACGACGGTGCGGGCGAGCAGTCGCTGTGCCTCCGCCTCGTGGTCGTTGAAGTGGCGGAAGAGCGCCTCGGCATCAGCGCATTCGAAATTGTACGTCGACTGTTCCCACTCGTTCTTTTTGTGCACTTCGCCGTAGGTGACAGTGTCCGACCACTGCAGATCGTAAACGCTGTTTTTCCCCTGCAGGTACATGGCGATACGTTCGAGCCCGTAGGTGAGTTCGACCGGAATGGGGTCGAGATCGATGCCGCCGCACTGCTGGAAGTAGGTGAACTGGGTGATTTCCATGCCGTCGAGCCAGACCTCCCAGCCGAGTCCCCACGCCCCGAGGGTGGGTGACTCCCAGTCGTCCTCGACGAAACGGATATCGTGTTTCGCCAGGTCGAGCCCGAGCGCGGTGAGCGACCCGAGGTAGAGGTCCTGGATATCGGCGGGGGCCGGCTTGAGGATGACCTGGTACTGGTAGTAGTGCTGCAGGCGGTTCGGGTTCTCCCCGTAGCGCCCGTCAGTGGGGCGGCGCGACGGCTCGACATACGCCACCCTCCACGGCTCGGGCCCGAGCGCGCGCAGGAAGGTGTGCGGGTTGAAGGTTCCCGCCCCGACTTCCATGCCGGTCGGCTGCGCCAGCAGGCAGCCGCGCTGCGCCCAATAGTCCTGCAGGCGCATGATGATCTGGTTGAACGTCAGCATCGTTCTCACTCCACTGAGAATTTTCACCACAGAGCACACAGAGCACGCAGAGAACATCCAGGCGTTCCTGCGTGCCGCCGGCGGCGGAACATCACCCTGCCAACAGCTGCCGGGTCAGGCGGCGGCCGCGAACTGGCGGCGGTAAAAATCCCACGCGCGCAGTTCGTGCTCAAGGTGGCGGCGCACGAACGGTTCGAGCAGCGCCAGCGCGGCATACGCCGCCGTCTCGTCAACCGGCTTTTCCCGCAGCGCCGCGAGCGTAGCCGGCGCGAGCAGCGGCTGCGACGGGCGGCAGCAGCGCCCGATGACCCCCCCCGCGTCGGGGGCGAATCCGGCCACCGTCAGCGGTTCGCGGCACTTCACGCACACCTGCACCTCGGGCTCGTGCCCGATATGGCAGAGCAGGCGCAGGGCGAAGGCAAGGAGCGCCGCAGTCACAGCGCCATCGCGTTCGAGCCGCACCAGTTCGCGTTGCAGCGCCTCGTAGACGGGGGCCGGCTCGCTCCCCGTCGCCAGTTCCGCCACCAGTTCGAGCAGCAGCGAAAGGTGGGCGAAGGCGCGCAGGTCGCTGCGCGGGCGGAGAATGACGCGGCGCGCGCGGCCCGCGCTCAGTTGCGGCAGCGACTCCGCGGTATGCTGAAAGGCGTCAAACCCGAGCGTCGCCCCCAGTTCCAGCGCGGACCCGAAGCGCGAACCGGGAGTGAGCGCGCCCGCCGCGCGCACGTTGATTTTGCCGCGGTCGGGCGTGAAGAGCGTAATGAACTTGTCACGTTCGCGGTACGGGCGCGTGCGGATGACCACGCCCTCCGAGCTGAACAGCCCCATGCTTCCCCCTCCACAGCGACGGGAGTGATTGTAGCGCACCGGCAGTCGCTTGTCAATCCGCGCGCCGTCTGCTATACCGCCTGCATGAGCAGGTCAAACGAGCCGCTTGCCGCGCTGCGCGCCACGGTCCCGGTCCAGGTCCTGACCCGGGCGCGCGACTGCCTCAAGGCGGCGCAGGTGCTGCATCACAATTCCCTGTATGCCGACGCGGCGGAGCGGTCGCGGCACGGGGTGCGCCTCGTCGCGCGCGCCCTGCTCGCCCTGCACGGGGCGGAGAGCGACGGGCGGGCCCTCGAAGCGCGGCTCGGCGACCTCACGGATGACACGACCACCGCCACCGCGCTCGCGCTGCTCGGTGAACTCGGCACGCTGGCTGACACGCTGGACGACGGAGCGGAATACGAGGATGCCGCAGGCGAGGTCAAGCGCCTGCTGCGGCAGGGGGTCGACCTGCTCGGCGCCGTGCAGAAACGCGCCTCCGCGGCAGCCGCGTCACTGGCGGCGGAAGAACAGCGGCAGGCAGCGGCCGCGGCGCGGGCGCAGGCCAACCGCAAGACCATCACCTGTTTCGTGCCCGACCGGCGGCGGCCGCGCGTCACGCTCGTCCCGTTCCCGGGGACCGGGGGGAGCGGCCGGCAGCCGTATTTCGACAGTCCCCTGCGCTGCGTCATGTGCGACGGTTACGATTTTGTCACGCAGGTGCCGCGCCTCAAGGCGTTGCGCCTCGTCTACCGCTACCGCACCCCGGAGTACCCGCTCCTCGTCGAGGAGGCGGCGGAAGCAGCAAAGGGCGTGGCCCTGGGCGACCCGCTCGCCTGCAGTGTGCATGTCTGTCCCAACTGCCTCTATGCTTCGGGGAACACCGGCAACTTCTACGCCGAGTCGCGCTTCGGCGCGGGGAGCGGCCTGCTGCAGAACCTCAACTCGCGGCGGCTGGCGAAGTGCCGGGAGGCGCTGCTCGCCGACCTGCCGGCGCGGGCAGCAATCTTCGACGCGCGGCTGGGGGGCCATGAACCGGGCGCGGTCTTCACGCAGCCGCGGGCGATGCAGGCGGCACTGGCCGCGGCAGAACTGGCAGCCGCCTGCGCGGAAGTCGAGGCGGAATATAACGGCAACGCCCTCTTCTTCGGCGGCAAGCACCTGCTGAACGCGGCGCGCCTCGCCGCCGCCATCGCGCCCGACGAGGAGCAGGCGCTGCTCACGCGCGCGCGCGACTTTCTCACGCGCGGTTTCGAACGCAGCACCTATACCGCCGAAGCACTCTACCTGACCGCGGTCCTGCACGCCCAGGCGGGCAACCTGAACGAGGCGCGCACGCGGCTCGGGCGGCTGCTGACCGACCGCGGCGAGATCCCCGCCGCCATCCGCTACAAGGCGTGGTGCGTCAACCTCAACGAGTATATCCGTTCCCAGCGCTGAACTGCCATCTGCCACACCGTTCACCACCGAGCACACAGAGCACGCAGAGAAAATCCCGGAAGACCCCTGCGCTGGTCCTGCGGACAAATTCAATATGGCAGAACGTCCACCGGCGGACCGCGGACGCTCTGTGTTCTCTGTGTGTTCTGTGGTGAAAGTCGAAATCAGGTAATGAAGCGCGAGACAGTCAGGGCAAGGGCGAGAATTACCACGACGCTGCCGGTGATAATGGCCGCAGTCCTGAGGTTGCGGCGGTCAGCCAGCAGTTCGCGCCGCAGCAGCAGCGCCACGGTGACGGTGATGAACGGCAGCAGCGGGAGTCCGCCGACGGGGAGCAGCCAGACCGCGAGAAAGCCGAGCAGCAGGCCCGCCGCAATCCCGGCCAGGGCCCGCGGCGCGGAAAAACCGAAATTCCCCGCGGCGCGCAGGATGAAGGCGGCAAAGGCAAAATCGGCGAACCCGACGAGCCCGCGGCACCCGTCGCTCCCCGGCAGCGGCCAGTGGAGCAGGAAGCGCGACAGCAGTTCCGGTTTGCCCATTATGGCGCGGGTCGGCCCCATGGCCACGCTGTAGATATCGACCAGCGAAGCGACGATGAGCAGCGGCAGCAGGTAGCCGGGGCGGCGCAGCAGCCCGGCCAGCAGCAGCCCGGCCAGCAGGGCGAGGCTCAGTCCGCCCAGGTTGTGCAGCAGGGCGAGCGGCGAGATACCCTGCGCGGGGACGCGCACGAGGAACGGGGCGGTGGCCAGCACCAGAGCCGCCGCCACGAGCCACCAGCGCGGCCGCTGTTGCGCCGCATCGAGCAGCAGCAGCGCCCCGCCCGCGGCAAGGACAAACGACAGTCCGGCACTGAGCAAACGTCCCAGCGGACGCCAGTCACCGGCAGGCAGGGTCACCGTCTGCTGCAGCATGGCGGAAAGGGCAAAGAGGACGATAAAGAGCCCCAGCGCCCGCGGGAGGGTCAGGCGCATTTGACAGATACGGCGGATATGCTATACTCGGCGCCGTCAGTTATCGTGCTACGGAGGACATGGCCATGGCCACAGGAACAGCAGTGAAGAAAAAGAGCGCCCGCCACGTATCGGCGGTCAAGCGTGCACGGCAGAACGAGCGGCGCCGGGTCCGCAACCGGACGGCATTGAGCCGCATGCGCACGGCGCGCAAGGTGGCAAAGCAGGCGTCGGGTGACACGCAGGCGCAGGCGTTCGTCGCCTTCCAGAAGGCAGTCGACCGCGCCGCCAAGCAGGGGATCATCCACAAGCGCGCGGCATCGCGCATGAAGAGCCGGCTGGCGAAGAAACCCGCCGCGAAGTAAGCAGCCGTTCAGCGCGCGTGCTCCCTGCGGGGGGCACGCGCTTTTTTCATGCCCCACGCAGCAGTTCCGCCACCCGTTCGCGCACCTCGTTGATCAGCCAGCCCGGCGTGGAAGCACCCGCCGCCAGCCCGATGCGCGGTTTGTCCTGCACCATTTCCGGCAGCACTTCCGCCGCCGTTTCGATGTGGTAGGTCGCGCATCCCGAGGCGCGGCAGAGTTCTGCCAGACGCGCGGTATTGGCGCTGTTTTTTCCTCCGATAATGAGCATGACATCCACGTCGCCGGCGAGCGCGCGGGCCGCCTGCTGCCGTTTGCGCGTCTCCTGGCAGATGGTGTTGGCCACGCGGATGTCACCAGCCACCGCGCGCAGCGATTCCACCATGGTCTCGAACGCCTCACGGTTCTGCGTCGTCTGCGCCAGCACGCCAAGCCGCGCCCCGTGCAGTTCCGCCGGCACGGGCGTCCCCGCCTCGAGTACCAGCGGCTGCTGCCGCAAACGGCTGAGGATGCCGCGCACCTCAGGGTGATCCTTCTCCCCGATGAGCACGACCCGCCTGCCCTCCTGCTCCATCTGCACCGCGGTCTGCTGCGCCTTCTTGACGAACGGGCAGGTGGCATCGACGAGCGTCATCTGCCGCGCCTGCGCATCAGTCATCGTCGCTGCCTCGACCCCGTGCGAACGGATGACCAGCACCCCGCCGTCGACCCCGTCCAGTCCGTCGACCACGCGCAGGCCGCGCTGGGCCATGCGGGAGACCACCTGCGGGTTGTGGATGAGATGCCCGAGGCAGTAGACGTCGTCGCGCTGCGCGAGCGCCTGCTCGGTCAGGTCGCAGGCGCGGGTGACCCCGTAGCAGAACCCCGCGTAGGGGGCGACCGTGACGGTATGCCCGTTGACCTCGTAGACCTGCGGCTGGGTGCGACGCTGCTGTGCCATCATCCGCCTCCGTGGCGCAACCTTATCCTGCCGCCGCGGCGCTGTCAATCCCGCTTGCCAACCGTCAGTGCCTATGGTATATGCGTGGCAGGAGCGACATGCGCCATGAACTGCGTCAAACCGGCGGTCCCGATCGACGGGATGCCCGACACCTGCAGCATCGAACTGAGCAATCGCCTCTGCGGCCCGGAATCAGCCACGCTGGAGTGCCAGATCCGCAAAGCGGTGGACAGCGGGATGAAAAACATCCTGCTCGACTGCGTGGCGCTCGACCTGATCGATTCTGCCTCGCTGACCGCGCTGGTGGCGGGGCTCAAATACCTCAAGGCCAAACAGGGGAACAAGCTCGTCTGTGTCGGTGCCAACGCCACGGTAGCGCGGGTGCTCACCCTGACCAAAATCGACAAGTTCATCCCGCTGGTGCCTACGCGCGATGCCGCGCAGGCGCTGCTGCGCGGCGCCTGATGCTCGAAAAACTCGACGGTCACGGCGGCGAGAGCGCCCCGGCGGGTCGTGACACGCGCGCGCGCACCATCCGCCAGCTGTTCGGGCGGCAGACCGTGCGCCCCAAAGTCGTGCCCGACGACGCCGCGGACGAGACGCTGCCGGACGACCTGATCATCCCGGAACTTGCGGGACTCGACGACATCCAGAAGACCATCGACATCCTCGCCACCGAGAGTGACCTGCCACCAACCGCGACGGTCGACCTCCCCGCCCCCGAAGAGAAACTCTACCACGCGGTGAAGATGAAACTCATCGACGAACTGACCGCCGCCGCGGACACCCGCCAGTTCTCGCTGGCGGGGACGACGGGGCGGACCAGCGAACTGCGCGAGTT
>CAZWUZ010000021.1:0-23308 GCA_964637655.1 uncultured bacterium
CAGCAACCGGCAGTGGAACCGCTGAGCGCGGCGGGGGAATGGCAGCTCTGGCTGCTGCCACTGGTTTTCCTGTGGCCGCTGCTGCAGCTGCTGCGGCAGGCGGGCCTGCCCGCGTACCGGGCGCTGGCAGCAGCAGTCGTAGTTATGGCGCTGTTGGCGGGAGTACTCTGGTGGTGGTACCAGGACGCGGCGCTCTTTTTGGTCGCCCCGCTGCTCGCCTGCCTGAGTATCCCGGCGGCGGCGGTTATGGTGCTGCCGCCGCTGACCGCCGGCCGCTACGCCGGCGGACGCGGGGTGCTGCTGGTCTTCGCGCGCACCGGCGGAGCGCTGCTGCTGGTTTTTGCCGGCGGCCTTCTCACCTATGTGCCGCTGACGCTGCTGGCGGAGCGCGCGCGGGAACTGACGGTGCTGGCCGCGGCACTGCCGGCGCTTCCGACGCTGTGGCGCCTTGCCCTGCTGCTGTCGCTGCTGCTGCTCGCGTGGCTGCTGCAGCGGCGGCTGCTGCCCGGGCATGACTGGCGCACGCCGCTCACCGTCGCGCATCTCGCGCTGCTGCTCCCCGCGGCGCTGCTGCTCTACCTCGCACGCGCCTGGCCGGGCGCGGCCCCGCCTTCCACCTGGGTTATCGTCGCGGTGTACGGCGGGGTGCTGGCGCTCATGCTCTTTTTCCTGCTGTCGCTGATCGGGCGGCTGCGGGCAGCGCTGGCCTGCGGGTTGCTCGGCGGGTTCGGCATGGCGGCGCTGCTCACGCTGTTCCTGCCGGCGGGCCTGCACACTTCCCTGCTTGCTGCTTATCTGTCGGTGACACTCACACCCGCGCTGTTGCTGGCCGCGGTGGCGCTGGTGGCGGTGGTCGGCGCGCTCGGTCTCCGCGCCAAGTGGGCGGATATTCCCTGACCCGCGCAACCATTCCCGTTTCCCGCCTGTCCCATCCAATTAGTTGCATGACCGGGGCGAAGAATGCTATAATCAGCTATTCCCTCGGGAGGGGAAACGGTGATCAAACTGTTCCAGGTCAGCAAGCGGTACGGGCGTGACGCGGCGCTGACCGACCTGTCATTGCATATCCGGCCGGGCGAGTTCGTTTTTCTCACCGGGCCGTCGGGCGCGGGGAAGACGACCCTGCTGCGTCTGCTCTTCCGCCATGAACTGCCGAGTGCGGGACAACTGCTCGTCGACGGGCGGCAGGTGCCGCGCCTGAAGCGGCACCAGGTGCCGTACCACCGGCGCGGACTCGGCGTCGTTTTCCAGGATTTCAAACTGCTGGCGGGCAAGACGGTGATTGACAATGTCGGCTTCCCGCTGCGCGTGCGCGGCGTGCCGGTGCTGGAGATGCGCAGCCGCGCCTACCTGCTGCTGCAGCAGATGGGACTGGCGGACAAGCGCAACTACTATCCGCGCCAGCTGTCCGGCGGCGAGCAGCAGCGGGTGGCGGTGGCGCGCGCGCTGATCACCAACCCGAAAATCGTGCTGGCCGACGAGCCGACGGGCAACCTCGACGCCGCGGTGGCGGTCGAGGTGCTCAAACTGCTGGTTGAGGCCAAGCGGCGGGGCGCGACGGTGGTGGTGGCGACGCACAACCCCAACCTGGTGGCGAGCGTCCGCCCGCGGCGGCTGCTCGAACTCGAGGCGGGGCGGCTGGTGCGTGACGAGGTGCAGGCATGAAGGAGTCGCGGCTGCATTTGTGGCGCGCTTACCTGCACGAGGCGGCGGACAACCTGCGCCGCGGCGGGTGGGTGACCGTTTCCGCCATCGTGACAATGACCTTCGCGCTGGTCATCATCGGGCTCTTTTTCCTCCTCTCGGTCAACCTCGAACAGATGCTGGTCGACATCCGCAGCAAGTCGCTGGTCATCGTCTACCTCGAGGAACGGGTCGGGCCGCAGCAGCAGGAGGCGCTGCTGACGCAGGTGCGCGCGCTTCCCGGGGTGAAACAGGTGACGCCGGTCTCCAAGGAGGAAAACCTGCGGCGTTTCCGCGAGTCGCTGGGGGAGAACCGCGACATACTCGGCGCGCTCGACGGCAACCCGCTCCCCGCGTCGCTCGAACTGCAGGTGAGCGAGGACGAGCATTTCGACGTCCCCGCGCTGGCCGCGCAGCTGAGCGTGCTCGACGGGGTCGAGGAGGTCAACTACGGCAGCGAGGTGCTCGAGACGATCAAGCAGCTGGCGACAGGTATCCGCCTGGTCATCCTCATTCTCGGGACGGTCTTCGGGCTGGCGGCGCTCTTCATCATCACCAGCACGATCAAGATCACCGTGCTGGCGCGACGCGACGAGGTCGAGGTGATGCGCTTAGTCGGCGCCACCGACTGGTACATCCGCTGGCCCTATTTTCTCGAGGGGCTGCTGCAGGGGCTGGTGGCGGCGCTGCTCGCCATGGCGCTCCTCTACGGGGTCTACCGCGTGCTGCTGTGGAAATTCGCGGTGCTGCCGTTCCTCCCCGTGGCGCTGACCTTTTTCTCGCTGACCCTGTGCGGCCAGCTGGTGCTCATCGGGGCGGCCATCGGCGGCGGCGGCGCGCTCTTCGCGCTGCGCCACGTGCTGCGCGAGGAATGTGCGGAATGAGCAACCGGCTGCTGCTGCTGGCGCTGCTGCTGCTGCTCCCCGTGGCGGTGACGGGGGCGAGCGTGCAGCAGGACCAGCAGCAGCTGGACCGCACCAACGCCGACATCCGCGCCGCCGAGGCGCGGGTGGCGGAACTGCGCGCGCGCGCGGGGAGCATGGAAAAGGTTATCCCGCAGCGGCGTGCCGAGGTGGCGCAGGTCGAGGAAAAACGGGCGCAGACGACGCGGCAGCTGCAGGCGCTGACCGCGGAGAAGGACGCGGCGCAGCGCGAGTTCAACGAGGGAACGCGCAAGGTGACGGAGCGGCAGGGCGTGCTGGCGCGGCGCGTGCGCGCCATCTACAAGCGCGGCGGCACCGCCGCCTACTGGCAGACGCTCTTCGCGGCGAAGGATTTCGGCGACCTCCTCCGGCGCTTCCGTTTCCTGCGGCTGATCATGGCGCACGACGCGGAACTGATTCGCGACCTGCGGGCGGAGCGCCTGCGGCTCGACGGTGAGAAGCGCAAACTCGAGGCGCGCGTGGCGGAAATCGCCGCGGTCAAGACGCAGCAGGACGGCGACAAGCGCGTGGTTGAACGCAAGAAGAAGGAACTGGAAATCGCCCTCGCGCAGGTCAACCGCCAGCGCGGCGAAGAGGAACGGAAAATCGCCAATTTGCGCGCGGCGGCGCGGCAGTTGCAGGCGGCGATCGATGCGGCCATCCGCGCGGCACGGGAGCAGGGAAGCGGCCCGGTGGCGGCGGTGCGCGGTGGCAGCTATCCATGGCCGCTGCGCGGCAGCGGACGGGCGCAGGTCATCCGCGCCTTCGGCGCCTATCGGCACCCGGAATACAACGCCATGGTCGCCAACAAAGGTATTGATATTGCCGCGCCGGCGGGGGCGGACGTGCTCGCCATCGGCGCGGGGAAGGTGGCGGCGGCGCAGGAGATGACGGGGAACGGGCGCGTGGTCATCATCGACCACGGCGGTAAGCTCTTCTCGGTCTATTCGTATCTGGCGCGGATCGGCGTCGTGGTCGGCGCGCGGGTGACGGCGGGCCAGGTGCTCGGCACAGTCGGCCTGCGTCCTGACGATGGGCGGAGCGCACTTCACCTCGAGACGTACGCAGATACCGACGCGCAGAACCCGCTGACCTGGCTGCGCAACCAGTAACGAATACCACCGCGCTGCGGCGCGGGAAAGTGAGCGAGCAATGAAGACACGCTACAAACTGATGGTGCTGGCGCTGGTGACCCTGTTCACCCTCGGGGTACTCAATTCGCGGCTCGAGGCGGGGACCGGCTCCTTTTACCAGTACCTGCGCCTGTTCAACGAGGTGCTCAAGCGGGTGCAGGACACCTATGTCGATGAAACCGGGGTGACCCCGGAGAAACTGATGGTCGGCGCCATCAACGGCATGCTCGCGTCGCTCAACGACCCCTACACGCGGCTCATCCCGCCGCAGAACTACGAAGAGGTGCGCGAGGATTCGGTCGGCGAGTTCGGCGGCCTGGGCATCGTCGTCACCATGCGCGACGAAATGATCACCATCGTCTCGCCGATGGCGGGCACGCCGGCGTTCAGCGTCGGCCTGCTTCCCGGCGACCGCATCATCGAGATCGACGGCGTGTCGACGGCGGGGATGGAACTGAACGCGGCGGTCAAGAAGATGCGCGGCCGCCCGGGGACGCGCGTGGTGCTGACCATCCGTCGCGACGGCAGCGAGGATTTTCCCGTCACCGTCGAACGCGCCAATATCAAGCACCGCACGGTGGAGCATCAGGACCTCGGGGACGGCATCGGGTATATCCGGCTCAACCAGTTCAACGAGCATGCGGGCATCGACATCCGCGCAGCGCTGGCGGAACTGCCGGCGGGTGACGACCTGCACGGACTGATTTTCGACCTGCGCAACAATCCGGGCGGACTCTACGACGAGGCGGGGATTGTCGCCGACGTGTTCATGGACAGCGGCATCGTCGTCTACACCAAGGGGCGGGACGGGGTGCGCCGGCGCGAAATCCGCGCGCAGAACGACCGCAACGAGCCGGGTGTGCCGCTGGTCATCCTCATCAACAACGGCACGGCGAGCGCGGCGGAGATTGTCACGGGCGCGCTCAAGGACTGCGGGCGGGCGACGGTCATCGGCACGCGCTCGTTCGGCAAGGGCGTGGTGCAGTCGGTCACCAATGTCTCGCTCAATTACGGACTGGCAGTGACGACGGAACGCTACTACACCCCGTCGGGGATCTGTATCGACAAGCAGGGCATCGCCCCGCACTACACGGTGACCGCCGACGACATCGCCGACAGCTCGGTGCGCGCGCTGGTGCTGCTCAACGGCAACGACACCTTCATCCAGTTTGTCAACCGCCTGCCCGGGTACAGCGACGAGGCGCTGGCTGATTTGCGCCGCCTGCTGCAGCGCGAGGGGCTGGAACTCCCCGACCGCCTGCTGCGCTGGACGCTGCACAACCAGCTGGCGGTGCGGGAAGGGCGTGCCTTTGTCGGCGACCTGGCCACCGACCGGCAGCTGCGCGTGGCCCACGAGTTCCTGCGCGGCACCGTGCCGGTCAGCGAGGACGGTAGCGACACCACGCCGGTCAACAACTAAGCGGCATGGCGCGGCGCACGAAACGGAAGAGCGGCGCGGGGAAACTGCTGCTCGTTCTCTTTCTGCTGGCGGCGTTCGGTACCGGCTGGTATCTCGGCAGCCGCGGCGGCGAGGGGACACCCGCAGCGGAAAGCGTGACGGATGATACCGCCCCGGCAGTAGCGGCCGAGGGGCCGGACCCGGCCGTGGCGGCAGAACCGGCAGTTGCCGCACGGCCTGCCGCGGCCCGCCCGGCTCCCGCGCGGGCCGCGGGCACGCCGGCACCAGCGGGTCCGGCGCCGCTGCCGCAGGCGCAGGCGGGGGCGAAACTCGCCATCGTCCTCGACGATTGCGGACAGAACCTGCTGCGCCTCGACGAGGTGCTGGCGCTGCCGTTTCCTGTGACGCTGGCCATCCTGCCGCAGCAACCGCAGTCGGGTGAGACCGCGCGTCGCGCGCGGGCGGCGGGGAAACCGTACATCCTGCATCAGCCGATGGAACCGCTGGCACCAGAGGGTGGTGGTGCCCCCAACCCCGGGCCCGGGGCGCTGACCGTGGCCACGGCCGCGGCGGCGGTCGACGGCGTGCTCGCCGCCAACCTTGCGTCGACCGGTGAGCCGCGCGGCTTCAACAACCACATGGGTTCGCGCGCCACGGCGGAGCAGACCCTGATGACAGCGCTGATGGCGTCGGCGAAACGGCGCGGCCTGTTTTTTCTCGATTCGTGGACGTCACCGCAGTCGGTGGCGTTGAGCAGCGCGCAGGCGGCGGGGGTGCCCGCGGTGCGCAACCGCGTCTTCCTCGACAACCGCGATGACTACGGGTATATCGACGACCAGCTGCAGCGCGCGGCGACGCTGGCGGTGGCCGGACAGGAAATCGTCGCCATCGGGCATATCACGCGGCAGCAGACCTGGCGCGTGCTGCGTGACCGTCATGCCTGGCTGCGCGCTGCCGGCATCGAACTGGTCGCGGCTGCCGACCTCGCGCGATGATCGTTCTCGGCATCGAATCGAGTTGTGACGAGAGCGCGGTCGCGCTGGTGCGCGACGGGCGCACGGTGCTCGCCGAAGGCGTGGCGTCGCAGGTCGCGGCGCATCAGCCCTACGGGGGCGTCGTGCCGGAACTCGCGGCGCGTCATCACGGCAGCGCGCTGCCGCTGCTGCAGGAACAGGTCTGGCGTGACGCGGGCTGGGGGGCACACGACCGCCCCGACCTCATTGCCGTCACGCACGGGCCCGGGCTCCTCTCGTCGCTCAACACGGGCATTGCCTGGGCGCTCGGACTGAGCGCCGCGTGGCAGGTGCCGGTCATCGGGGTCAACCATCTCGATGCGCACCTGCATGTCGCCGCCGGCCCGGATTTTCCCTTCCCCCATCTCGGACTGCTCGTCTCGGGCGGGCACACGCTGCTGGTGCTGCGGCATGACCCGTTCCGCAGCGACCTGCTCGGCGAGACCATCGATGACGCGGTGGGTGAGGCCTATGACAAGGTCGCGCGGCTGCTCGGGCTCGGCTATCCCGGCGGCCCGGCGGTCGACAAACTCGCGGCGACCGGGAATCCGCGCGCGGTGAAATTCACGCCGCCGCAGGTGAAGGGGCGCCCGTATGACGTGAGTTTATCGGGACTCAAGACCGCAGTGCTCTACCTGCTGCGCGGACAGCAGGCGGAGGCGGCGCCCGCGCCGGCGGATGTCTGCGCGTCGTTCCAGCAGACCGTGCTCGAGATGCTGCGCAAGCGCATCGTGCGTGCGGGGGAGGAACACCACTGCCGGCGGCTCTGCCTCGGCGGCGGGGTGGCGGCCAACCGCGGCCTGCGCGCGCGCGTCGAGGCGCTGCGCGCCGACGGCTGGGAGGTGGCGCTGCCGCCGCTCGCCAACTGTCTCGACAACGGGGTGATGATCGCCATGCAGGGACATGTGGTGCACGCCGCCGGGCGCGGCCGCCCGCCCGCCGGCAATCCCAACCTCCGTTTCGGTGAATGACCTGGTGCTATTCACATGGTTTCCTCTCCCGACGGGAGAGGAAGTCGCGCAGCGACAGGTGAGGGGATGAAGTCAGATCTGCGCGCCAGGCAACTGCGCAAGACGGCAACGGAGGCGGAACAGAAACTCTGGCAGGTGCTGCGCGATCGCCGGCTGTGCGGCTGGAAATTCAGAAGACAGGTGCTTTGCGGACCGTATGTCCTTGATTTTTACTGCCATGAGCAGCGTCTGGCAATCGAAGTTGATGGCGGGCAACACAATCAAACAGAACAGCATGCCCGTGACAGGCAACGTACGGATTACCTGCAGGCACAGGGCCTGCGGGTGATGCGTTATTGGAACAATGATGTCCTGCAGAATCTGACGGGGGTGCTTGAACACCTGCGCATGCATATGACGGCGAACAGGGATACTTCCCCTCACCCTGACCCTCTCCCGGGGGGAGAGGGGAACAGGCAACAAAGGCGACGGACTGGTGCTTCCGGCTCTCGTAGTGAGGGGGAGGAGAACAAGAATACACATCATCGATTCGCGGCGTTTGATCTCGGGACCAACTCGCTGCGCATGCTGGTGGCGGAGTGCGATGGGGCGCAGGTGCGGCCGCTCTGGTCGCGGCTCGACGCCTGCCGCATCGGGGCCGGGCTGCGGCAGACGGGACACCTGTCGGCGGCGGGCTGCGCGCGCGCACTGGCGACGCTGCAGGCGTGGCTGGCGGATGGTGTGCGTGACGGCATCGTGCCAGTCGGCGGTATCGCCACCGAGGCGGTGCGCAAGGCCGCCGACGGCGAAGTGTTTCTCGCCACGGTGCGCGCGGCGACCGGGATAACGTTCGAACTCATCAGCGGGGAGCGCGAAGCGGAACTGACCCGTCTCGGGGTCTGTGCCGCGCTGCCGGAACTGCCGGGCGAACTGCTGATTGCCGACATCGGCGGGGGGAGCACGGAACTGATCCATCGCGACGGGAAAACAGTTGCGGTGTCGGTGCCGGTCGGCTCGGTGGTGCTGCACGAGGACCACCTGCAGCATGACCCGCCGCGGCCGGAGGAGATGGCGGCGCTGCGCGCGGCGGCGCGGGTGGCGCTGGCCCCGCATGCCGTGCGCGGCCTGACGGTGGTCGGGGTGGGGGGGACGGTGACGACGCTCGCGGCGCTGGCACAGGCGCTGCCGCAGTACGATCCCCGCGCGGTGCACGGGGCGCACCTCAGTGCGCGGCACGTCACACGCCTGACGGCGCTGCTGGCGGGGATGACCGCGGCGCAGCGCGCGCTCTTTCCCGGCCTGACCGAAAACCGCGCCGACATCATCGTGGCGGGGGCGCTCATTCTCGGCGAACTGCTCGACCTGTGCGGCGCGGCGGAGTGCGTCGTGTCGGACAACGGCATCCTGCTCGGCTACCTCGCGGATTATGCCGCCCGCGCCTGACCGCTACCCCTGGCGCGGCGGGCTGGCGCTCGCCCCGCTGGCGGGCATCACCGACAGCGTCTTCCGCCAACTGGTGAAGCGCCGCCACGCCAACCTGCTCACCACCGAGATGGTCTGTGCCACGGGCATCGTGCGCGAGCATGCGAAGACCTGGGCGCTGGCCGCGTTTGCCCCTGAGGAGCAGCCGCTGATCGTGCAACTGTTCGGACACCGTGCTGACGAACTGGCACGCGCGGCGGCGGCGGTCGAGGAGCGGTTGCAACCCTACGGTATCGAACTCAACTGCGGCTGCCCGGCGCGCAAGGTCAACCGCAGCGGCAACGGGGCGAAACTGATGGCTGACCCGCCGCTGCTCGAGGCGCTGGTGCGCGCCATGCGCGCGGCCGTGCGCTGCCCGCTCAGCGTCAAGTTCCGCACCGGGTGGAAGGAAAACAACGCCGTCGAGGTGGCGCGGCGCTGCGAGCAGGCGGGCGCCGATTTTCTCTGCGTGCACCCGCGCACGGCGGCGCAGATGTACACGGGGCGCGCGGACTGGTCGGTTATCGCCGCGGTGAAACAGGCGGTGCGGGTGCCGGTCATCGGCAACGGCGACGTGCGCACGGGCGACGACGCGCGGCGCCTCGTGGCGGAGACGGGGTGCGACGCGGTGATGGTCGGGCGCGCGGCACTCGGCCAGCCGTGGGTGCTGCAGCGTATGGCGGCGGAACTGCGCGGCGAGGCGTGGCGCCTGACGTCCGGCGCCATGCTCGAGGCTTTTGTCGAGCATACGCGGCTGAATGCCGCAGTCAAGGGGGCGTACCGCGGGACGGTGGAGATGCGCAAGCTGACGGCGGGCTACACGCGCGGGCTGCCGGGCGCGGTGGAACTGCGCCGCCACCTCAACACCGTTGCCGACCCGGAGGCGTTTGTCGCGGCGATTGACCGTTTCCGGCAGCGGCTGGCGGACCATGCTGCAACTGACTGAACGCGACGGACGGCGCGTGCTGCTCGCGGCGCAGGGGCGCAGCGTCCACTCGCTGCGGGCGCCGGAAACCGAAGGGGAACGGCAGGCGGCGGTGCTGACGACACCGCCCGGCACGCTGCTGGTGGTGACCGGACCCGGACTCGGGTATCTCCTGCCGCCGCTGCTCGCCCGCGACGGGGTGACGGTACTCGCGGTGGAACAGGACGGCGTGCTGCAGGTGCCGGCGCATCCGCGCCTGCGTCGTGTGGCGCCGGCACGGGCGGCGACGGCGCTGGCGGAAGGCGTGCGGGAATTTACCGCGGTGCAGTTCGCGCGCGGCCCGGCGTTCAAACATGACCCCGCCTACGCGGCGGCGGAAACAGCGCTGCGGCAGGCGCTGGAGCGCTGGGCGGGGGAAACGGTTACCGTCGGGGCATTCCGCGAACTCTGGCTGCGCAATTTTGTCGCGCAGGCGCGGCTCAACCCGTCGCTGACAGCGTGGCGGACGCGGGCGACGGGTGACACCGCGGTTATTGCCGCGGCGGGCCCGTCGCTGAATGAGGCGGCGGAGGTCCTGCGGCAATGGCGCGGCACACTCTGGGCGGTGGACACCGCCTGGCCGGCGCTGCGGCGTATGGGGGTCACACCTGCGCTCGTGGTGAGCAATGACCCGCAGTCAGTGTCGGCGAAACATTTTGCCGATGCGGTGCCGGAAACCGCAACGCTGCTGACAACATTTACGGCGGACCCGGGCGTGGCGAAAAAATTCGCGCGGCGGCTCTACTACGACGACGGATATCCGCTGGGTGCGCTCTTCCCTTGTATCAGCGGCGCAGTGCCGGCGTTTTCTCATGCGGGGGGGAGCGCGGTGATGATTCTCTACCAGTTGGCGGCGGTTAGCGGGGCAAAACGTGTCGTCATGCTCGGGCAGGACCTCGCGTATCCGCTCGCTGGTGAAAGCCATGCGGCCGGGAGCGTGTACGGTGAGCAGGCGCTCGGCGGTTTACACCGTTACAATACGTTGGAGGGCCGGGGGGCGCGCGATCGCGGAAGGGTAATCGTCCAGGGTATGTCGGGGAGAGTGGCGGTCACCCCGCCGATGGCGCAATATCGTCAATGGCTGGAAGGATTTATAGCTGACCATCCGGAGATTGAGTTTATCAATACTGCAACCCGTGGAGTGACCATTGCCGGATGTACCAGCGGATTATGTGAAAGTATAGCACAATATGATGGTATGAAAATGAATGTGAATGTTGACACGCGAAAATGTCGCTGGCATGAACGGGCAGAAGAAGCGGCGGAAAACCTTAATAACGTATTGCCGTGCAGAGAATTACCTTCGATAGAAACTGTCAGAGAAATGCTGCGGACACTCTGAATGTATGCTCAAGTGCTCAAGTGTTGCTGCCGATATATGAAAGACCACGCGTGTCGGCAGGGGGGAAATTTCGCGCGCGGGGCAAGGGTGGGCGATGGCGGAGAATCCGTATCAGCAGTACCGCGTGACGCAGGTCAAGACAGCCAACCAGGGGAAGCTTATCCTGTTGCTGTATGACGGGGCGATACGCTTCCTGCGGGAGGCGGAGGCGGCGCTGCCCGGCAAGAAATACGATATCGTCAATCAGAAGATCATCCGCACGCAGGATATCCTGACGGAACTGATGGTCTCCCTCAACATGAAGGCGGGGGAGATTTCCAATAACCTGTACCGGATTTATGACTACCTGAACCGCCGCCTCATCGAGGCGAACGTCAAGAAGGATGTGGCGATACTGCATGAGGTTATTCAGCATCTCGTTGATTTGCGCGCGGTCTGGGAGGACGTGGTGAAGAAATCGGGGGAGACAGCGACGATGACCGAGACCGGGGTGCGTCCCGGGGGATTGAATGTGCAGGGTTGAGCGCGCCCGCGCACTGCTCTCGTCGCTGCTGGTGCTGTGCGACCGGCAGCTGGAGGCGCTGGCGCGAGGGGAGGACCTCACCCCGCTGCTGGCGGAAGAAGAGCGGCTTGGCGGTGAACTGGCTGCCTGCCTGACCGACCGCAGCGCGGCAGCGGCGGTCCGCGATCTGCTGCTGGCCTATCAGGCAGCGACGGAAAAAAGGATACAGGCGGCGGAGGCTTCGGTGCAGGCACTGCAGGGGGAACGGGAACTGCTGGACCGGGGGCGGGCCATCGTCGCGCACCTGAAAAAGCAGGCGCCCGCAGCGCGTTTTGTTGATGTGAAGGGATGATAACGCTATGAAATACAATGAAATACGAACAAATAGCGGTTTTTGAACACCAAAGGGCTTGACAAAACCGGCGAGTGTGGTATAATGACCTAATTTTCAGGGGGGCTTTGGTCCCCGATGAAGAGGAAGATGTTTCAGACCTGTGCGGTCAATCTTGGCAAGAAAGCGGGGTGCCACTCCTCCGACGGCCAGACCAGCAAAAGCACAGGGGAGAAATAACTTAGAAGTCAGGGCAGACCGGTCCGAAGCCGAAACGGCGGGAGACAAAAAAGGTCGCCTGACACAAACGGAGGAATCACAGAATGAAGAAAGTTTCTATTATTGCACTGAGTGCGCTGCTCGTTGCGGCGCTGAGCGTCCCGGCGATGGCGAAAGTCAACCTGTCGGGCGCGATCTGGACGACGTACTGGGCGCAGCAGCAGGGCAGTGTCGAGCGTCAGCGCTCGAACGGGACGTCGTGGGTTGACCGTGACGGCAGCGAGGCCTTCACGCGCGGCCTGGGCGCCAATGCGGCGACTGCGCCGAAGACCTTCCTGGTCGGCCAGAGCATGAGCGGCAACGGCATGCAGAACAAGGCGACGGCTGGCTACGGCTTCCAGCTGGTGGCTGACTGCCCGGTCAATGACTGGGTGAAGGCGTACGGCGACTTCAACGTCAACAACGGCGGCAACCTCGGTCTGGTTGAGGGCTACATCAACCTGGCGTTCATGAAGGAATTCAATGTCCGCGCGGGTCGTATGCAGGTTCCGTTCGGTCACGAGCGCACCACGCGCCCGACGGCCGGGCAGGACGAAGTGTTCGTGAGCGAATTCTCGCAGGATGCGCAGGCGGCGCTGCTGCGCCGTTATGATGTCGGCGTGCAGGCGTTCGGTACGCTCGCCAGCGGCATGGTTGACTACAACCTGTTCGTCGGCAATGGCGTCACCAGCACGGTGGCGGACAGCGATGGTATTACGGCGCCGAACTCGGTCAGTGCGGCGGCTGGTGCGGCGACGAGCAATGCGACGCCGGACATCAACGATGCGAAGCAGGTTGGTATCAACCTCGTTGCGCGTCCGTTCACGGGTGCGTTCATCGGCGGCAGCTACTTTGCCGGCGACTACACGCAGCCGCTGGTGACGGCGGGCAATCGTGCGCGTACGTCGGCGTATGACATCAACGCCGGCTACGAGTACGGCAACATCTTCAGCATCACGGGTGAATACGCGACGACGCGTCATCAGCAGATGACGGCGGACTTCCCGTATTACGTGACGGCGGCGGCGGGCACCCTCGTCGAGAACCGCGTGAATGAGTTCATCGTGAAGGCCATCTACACCGGTGTGGCGGACTGGGAATTCGGCGTGCGTTATGGCGCGGTTGACCCGAAGAACGTCGAAGCCGAGATGGATGCCGGCTATTCGTACGAGCGCAAGATGTCGTTCGCGGCGGGCTACAAGTTCGCGCGGGCAGCGTTCCTGAAGGCCGAGTACAGCTGGATCGACACTGACTTCAACTTCACGGATCGTGCGGCGAACGTAGCCAACAACGTGCGTCAGTCGCCGGCGGTTGATGTCAATGACGACATTTTCGCGCTGTCGCTGGGCCTGCAGTTCTAATCACCGCATCACTAAAACTGCCGGGGAGCAATCCCCGGCAGTTTTTTGGTTTTTGTGGCATAATCGCAAAAAAAATGCTTGACACACAGATAATATATGCTATAATAAATAATTCACTATAGGAGGGGGACATGAAAATCCTCGCAACAGTTGCAGTGGTGTTGCTGTTGGCCTTGCCGGCGGCCGCCAAAATCAATCTGACGGGTTCGATGTACGCGACGTACTGGGCACAGCAGGAAGGGGTGGAAGGATACCAGATTGCCACCGCATCCGGGTGGCAGGATATCGCCACGCAGCCGAACAACCTGTACCGCGGCACCACCGCCTCGGCGAGCAAGAAGACGTTCCTGTTCGCCAACAGTCGCGCGGGCAACGGGCTGCAGAATCATCCGGAAGGCGGCTACGGCATCGCGCTCGGGCTTGACTGCCCGGTGACGGACCAGTGGAAGGCATACGCGCGCTTCGCCATTCGCGGCGGTTCGGCCAATTTGAACACGGCGGCGCGTCACCTGTGGATTGCCTACACGCCAATGCGCGAATTCGGTCTGCGCGTGGGACGTTACCCGGTGCCGTTCGGCAACGAGGGGTACACCCGCCCGACGGAAAAGGTCAAGGACATCTTTATCAGCGAGTACACGCAGGACTTCCGCGGCGCGCTCAACGCGAACTATGACATCGGCGTCACGGCGTTCGGCACGGTGGTCGACGGCATGATCGACTACAAGCTGTATTTCGGCAACGGCGCCATCACGACGGTGGGTGACAGCATCAACCGGGGGATCAATAACTCCGGGCAAACCTACATGGTGGCGAATATCGGGGTGAACAACAGCGCGCTGACCCCGGATATCAACGATGCCAAGCAGGTGATCGGTCAGGTGCACGTGCGGCCGTTTGCCAACACGTATCTCGGCGGCAGCTATGCCGCGGGCGACTACACCAACGACAACCTGGTGAACAACGTCGCCATCCAGCGCGCCCGTTTCACGGCGTACAACCTGTTTGCCGGCTACACGCTGCCGGACCAGTTCAAGGTCAGCGGCGAGTATGCGACGACGCGTCATGACCGCATGTCGCTGGAAAGCGATGCGGGCGTCATCGGCGCACCGGCAGTGCGTCAGGAACTGGTCGCCAACCGCGTCAACGAGTACATCGTCAAGGCCTACTATCTCGGCCTGCGTGACTGGGAATTCGGCGTCCGCTACAGCGGGGTTGACCCGAAGAACTTCGAGGCGGAACTGGCGGCCGGGTATTCGTACGAAACCAAGTTGTCGGCGGCCATCGGCTACAAGTTTGCCGGCTCGGCGATGCTCAATGCCGAGTACAGCCGCGTGCATACCGACCTGAGCTACTATGACAAGTACAACGCGGCGGCGCTGGCCGGCGCGTATCGCATCACGCCGTCAGTCGACCCGAACGACGACATCTTCGCGCTGCAACTCACGCTCCACTACTAAGCCGTTTTCCGCAGCACCCACGAACCGGAGGGCAAAGTGCCCTCCGGTTTTTCATTGGGTACGCCCAGCAAACCCGACGGCTTGGTCATGGGGACGGGTGTTGACAAATTGACAAACTTCCGTGAAAACAGCGTAAAAGCGGTCTATACGGCTTTTGACCAGATGCCAGTCCATTCGACCACCGTGCAGCCGTCAGCTCCGCAGCGGGCGGTGCCATCAGTGAACATGGCCTCAGTGCGGGCGGTGCCGAAGAACATCTGCAGCAGTTTCCACGCCTCGTTTTTGTCGGCAAACCGGTAATCGGTACGCACGACTGAGCGGGCCATTTTGTATTCCTTTTCCAGCAGAGCATAGTAGGCGTCAAGTTTCGGGTCGGGGGGCGCGGGTTCTGTCTGTCCGGTGCCAAGGGTCTCGACGATGATGAGGTGGCCGCCAGGGCGCAGGAGGCGCTGTGTTTCCCGCATGATAGCGGCCAGCACGGCCTGATGTTCAGCCCAGCGCCACTTGACCGCGTGGCAGATACTCCACCCGGCAATGGCGATATCGGCACAGGCGGGCCTAAGGGGAAGGGCGGCATGCGTGGCAGCGAGCAGCGGGCAGGAAAGCGCGGCGCCGGCCAGCGCGGTGCGCGCCTGATGCAGCATGGCGATGGTCATATCACATCCGACCACCAGACGCGCCTCCGGACCGAGCAGCAGGGGGATTCGCCCCGTGCCGGTGCCGAGGTCAACAAGCAAGCGGTTTCGCCAGTCGCACAGCGTACGCAGGGCACGCGGCAGGTTGCCCTGCCAGTCCTCGCAACTGATGAGGCGATGGTAGTCGGCTGCCCGCTGCCGGTAGATATGCTGACGTTCTTTCGGGCGCATGGGGAACTATCTCCGCCTCAGGCGCATCCGCATAGTCCCCGACAGACGGGAGTGTTGTTGTCTGGTAACTGTTCAGCCACCCACGCATCTATCAGAGCGACCCTGCGGGCCACCCTTCCCCCCCTCTGCGGGGGAAGGGTGGATGAGGGTGAATAGTTATGTTGTCTGTAGGAGACCGTGATGCCGTGGTGCGCGACTGCGGTAAAAACGTTCGTGAGGGTAAGGCGGTCGCAGGCGCGAATAAAAAAGCCCGCGGCAGGGTTGTTGCCGCGGGCGGAGAAAAGTGCTGAATCAGGCAATCAGTAGCCGCTGCCGGCGGCGGCCGGCTTGCCCTGCACGATGGAAATGGAGGCGCTGGCACCGATGCGGTTGGCCCCGGCGCGAATCATGTCTTCGGCGCCCTCGCGGTCGCGCACGCCACCCGACGCCTTGACCCCCATCCCGGGGCCGACGACGCGGCGCATCAGCGCGATATCGGCGATGGTGGCGCCGCCCGTGCTGAAACCGGTCGAGGTCTTGACGAAATGCGCCCCCGCCTGCTTGGACAGTTCGCAGGCAGTGACTTTTTCCTTGTCGGTGAGCAGCGACGTCTCAAGAATGACCTTGACGATGCGTCCCTGGGCCGCCTGCACGACGCCGGCGATGTCCTTGAGCACCGTGTCGAGGTCGCCCGACTTGAGCGCGCCAACATTGATGACCATGTCGATTTCCTCGGCCCCGTCCTGAACCGCGGCGAGGGTCTCGGCGGCCTTGGCGGCCACGGCCATGGCGCCCAGCGGGAAACCGACGACGGTGCAGACCTTGACGCCAGTCCCGCGCAGCAGTTCGGCGCAGAGTTTCACCCAGTAAGTATTGACGCAGACGGAGGCAAACAGGTGTTCCTTCGCCTCGGCGCAGAGTTTGCGCACTTCCGCCTCGGTCGCCTGCGCTTTGAGCAGGGTGTGGTCGATGAACTTGGCCATGGTGGCCGGCATGGCACCGACTCCCGACGCGGCGCTGATGCGGTCAGCGCCCGCGCTGATGGCGGAATCGACGCGCTGCGGCAGATTGACGACGCAGAGGCCGCAGGCGGTGCAGGAGGCGGCATCGCCGCTGCAGACACTGAGCGTGGTACCGCCGACATTGACGGCATTGCAGGCCGGAGGGGGCACGGTGGATGCGGTGCCGGTGACTGCCGGCCGGCCGCCGCCGGCATAGGCCGCGGCGAGTTGCGCGGCGGGGACGGCAAGGATGCCGAGTGCCGCGGCGCGCGCGTAGAGGCGGTCGAGCACCGCCTTGATGCCCGCGGGCGGGCTGGTCGCTTCGCAGCAGACGACGGAATCAGTCGCCATGACCACCGGCTTGTTGCGGAAGAGCGCCTGGATGATGACGTTGGCGACGAGATTGTCCCCCTGCAGCGAGACGATCTTGCTCAGGGTATTGAGCGTGAGCACCGGGGCGACGATGCCGGAAAGACCGCCGATAAAAGCACGCATGTCGCCCAGTTCCCGCCAGCTGCTGATGACGCGTGACGCGCCTGTCTCGCGGCGGATGCGGTCGGCGCCGATGATCTTGTCGGCGGCTGGCGAGAGGACGAGAACGATATCCGCGCCCCCGTCTTTCAGCGCGCGCACCTGCGCGAAGGCCGCGTCGAGGTTCTGATCGCCCCCGGTGAAGACCGCGGCCACGACCCCGCGCGCGCTGACCGCCGGCGCCTTCGCGCCTTTTGCCGCGCCCGCACTGCCGAGGCGCTTGACCACCTCGCGGGTGATTTCCTGTATCAGCTTGTCATCCATCTTCGTCCTCCGTCTATTCCACCCTCACCCTGCCCTCTCCCTCCGAGGGAGGGAGAGGGTAAACTCCTTCTCCCTCAGAGAGGGAGAAGGCATGGATGAGGGTGTATCAGTCAGTACAATTCGCCGTCCAGCGGCGGCAGCGGCAGTCCCGCAACCGTTGCGGTATCGCCTGCCAGACTGTATTCGTCCGGCGTTGCCGGCGGCGGCACCGTGTCATCACGCCAGTATGCCACGACCAGCCCGCCCAGCAGCAATGCCATGACGCCCCCGTAGAGCAGCCAGGAGCGCCGTTGCGTCATGCCTTACTGCGCGCGGACGTAGCGGTTGTCCGACGGCGGCGTCACCGTGCCGCGGCGCGCCGCATCCTCCGACATCTCGCGCAGCTTGATACCCGTGTCGCGGTAGGTGCGCCCCTGGCCGAAGATGCCGTGCCCGTCGCCGCCCCCCGCGATGAAGTTGTTGGTCACCACCGTGTAGCGGCGTGTGTCCTGCAGCGGCTGTCCATTGACGAGGAGGCGCTGCACGCGCACTTCACCGACCGCCGGCCCGGTCGCGTACGTCACCTGCAAGCCCGAGGTTTCGAGGAAGAAACGCTGCTGGCTGAGTGCGTAGGCGACGACGCCGCGCACCTGTGCCCCGGTGAGTGACACGGTTGCCAGCGTATTGTCGAAGGGGGATGCCTCATAGAGGTGGCGGACAGTGATGTCGCCCGCGGGGATGTCGGCGCGGATGCCGGTGCGGTTATGGAAAGCAATGTCCGCGCGCGCGGTCGTGCGCATCAGGTCGCACAGCCAGTTGCCGAGCGTCGAGGAGGCAGCTCCCGGGCCGAGGTCGCGGCGGGTCAGCGGGCCCGTGGTGCGGCCCAGCACGGTAGCCATGCGCTGTGCCACCGGGTCGGTCCAGCGCGCAACGCGCGCGGCAAAGGCCGGGTCAGCAGCAGGGAGCCCCGCTGCGTCCGGCAGCAGCGGCACCAGTTCGCCGCGGAAACCCGCGATACGGCGCGTGGCGCGGTCGAAATCAAGATCGAGCTTGCCCAGGTGCGTGTTCTTCCCCCCGGCCTGCACGACGATGACCCCGGTGACCGGATCGACATAGGGCACGTCGGTGTACGTGTGGCTGTGCCCGCCGAGGATAACGTCGAGTTCGGGGAATTCCGCCGCCAGCTGCTTGTCGACTTCCATGCCGCTGTGCGACAGGCAGATGAGGATATCGCATTTGCCGCGCAGCGCGGCCACCGCGTAGCGTGTTGCCGCCAGCTCGTCGCCGACGGTGAGCACGCCGCGGATGTCACCCGAGGTGGTGGTGGCGACTTCCTTCGTCAGCAGGCCGAAGGCGATGATGCGGATGCCGTCGATATCCTGCTGCCAGCAGTCGTGCGCCAGCCAGTCAGGGCGGCGCTGCGTGGCAACCTGTTCGACGTTATATGCCAGCACGGGGAACTGTGCCGCGCGCACGATGCGCTGCAGGTTGGTAAGGCCGAAATCAAACTCGTGGTTGCCGAGCGCCGCGGCGTCATACTGCAGCGCGTTGAACAGGTCAACCACGCCCTCGCCTTTGCTTTCGTTGCCTTCGGGAGTCCCTTGAAACCAGTCGCCGGTGTTGAACAGGAGCGTGCGGTTGGGATTCTCCGCGCGGAACTTCGCGATATAGCGCGACAGGGTGAGAAAGCCACCCTGCTCGTGTGTGCTGCCGTCGGCATTGACCGTGACCCCGGGAAGCAGCGCCCCGTGCAGATCGTTGTTGTGCAGGATGGTCAGGGTGACGACTGATTCGCTGCGCGGCTGGCAGGCGAAAGCCGCCAGGGCGGTAAGCAGCAGCAGCAGCGGCAGTAAGCGCTTAGTCACGGGGTTCATCCTCCTCGCGGTCGTCGAACAGGTCATCGGTGTCATCGCCGGTCGCGCCGGCAAACCACAGGTAGAGCCCGACCAGCGCGCAGAGCACCAGCAGGGTCAGCGCGGGGGTAGCCATCAGCAGCCCTTCAGGTAGTGCCGCTCGATGGCGAGCACCTTGTCGACGCGCGGCTGATGTCGTCCGCCGGCGAACGGGGTCTCGATAAAGAGGCGCACAATATCGCGCGCCTTGGCCGCGGCCAGCGTCGAGGCGCCGAGCGTCAGCATGTTGGCGTCGTTATGTTCCTTCGCCGAGCGCGCGGTGAACTCGTCGGCGCAGGGGGTGCAGCGGATGCCGGGAACCTTGTTGGCGGCGATGGCGGAGGCCACGCCTGTCCCGTCGATCATGATGCCGTAGGTATATTCGCCGCGCGCGACGGCGGCGGCGACGAGATGCGCGAAATCGGGATAGTCGCACGCGGTGGTGCTGTGCGTGCCGAAGTCCTTGACCGCGTACCCCTTGTCGAGCAGGTATTTTTTGATGTCTTCCTTGAGCGGGAACCCGCCGTGGTCGGAACCGATAACAATCTGCATGGTTGCGCTCCTACCCCGCGATCAGCTTGATGCCGTTGGCTTCGGCCAGTTCGCGCGCGGACGGGGTGATGACTGCCTTGAGCGTCACCCTGATTTCCTTCGCCCCCTGCTTCATGGCGGCGCGCACCTTGCTCTCGGTCAGCACTTTGCAGGCGCTGCTGCCGCCGCGCGCGGGAACGACCCGCCCGGCGGCCGCGAGATGTTTCCTGACTTCTTCCGTCACGATGCGCACGAGGCGCTCGCGGTCGTTGGTGTTCATGGGCTCCCTTTCCTACAGCAGCGCGCGCGCCACGTCGGCGTGCGGCGACGGAATGATGACGGAACTGAAAACGGTACCCTCGTCGGCAACCTCGGCGCGGGCGGCCTTTTCCGCCGACCTGATGTCGCTGAGCGATCCGGTCATGGAGAAGAAGGACTTGCCGCCCAGCCCCTTGGCGAGGCGCACCTCAATGAGCGTGACCGCGGCGGTCTTGACCGCGGCATCGGCGGCCAGCACGCAGGCGGCAATCGAGAAGGTCTCAAAGACGTTGACCGCCTCGAGCGACTCGACCGGGGTGGTGCCGCCGATGGCGGTGATGACGGCCGGGTCGATCTGCGGGATGACGATGTCGCCGATGACCTGCTCCTTGCCGACGGCGACGCCCGCCTTGACGCTGTCGCGCACCGCGCCCACTTCGCCGCAGATGAGAATGATGAATTTGCCCGGGCAGACGGGAAACGCGTCAATGAGTTTCACCGCGGCCCGCTTCATCATCGTGTCGAGGGTGAGCACCCCCGTGGCGATGCTGTTGAGTTCCACCAGTCCGATGGCGCTGTCGTCCATGCCCGTCCTCACTTCCTGATGGTCACGGCGCTGTCCGTGACCGCGCTGACCGTACCGTCGATACTCGCATGCACCCGCGCCCCGAGTTTGTCCGCCGGGATTTCCCCGATGACGTCACCGCGCCGCACGGCTGAACCGGTGCTGACGGTCGCCTGCGCCGGCACCCCGACATGCTGCCTGAGCGGGATGACCACCTCGCGCACGGCGAGCGGGGTTTCGTCCAGCGGCGCCGGAACATCGTACTCCCCCAGATGCAGGCGCGAAATCAGCCGCTTGACCGGAATCTTGCGCATGGCGCGCAGGTCGGACGGCGCCGGCGCGTCCGTTCCCTGCGGCCCGCGGACGCCTTTTGCCGCCAGCTGTTTTTTGAGCGCGCTGTTGATGGCGCCCGGGGTCAGGTCCATCGGGCAGCCGTAGTAGGTGCAGGCCCCGCACTCGCAGCAGAGAAAGACCATCTTCAGGATGTCGTCCGAGAGGTTGACCCCGTAGCCGATGGCGCGCATCACCACGTGCGGCTTGAGGCCGTGCCCGAGCAGGTAGCGCGGGCAGACATCGGTGCAGGCGACACACTGCACGCAGGCACTGCGCGCCTTTTTCGCCTGCTGCGCGAACGACAGTTCCTTCTTGCGGATGAGGTAATGATCCGCCGGCAGCACGATGATGCCCCCGTCGGTCTTGCTGACGGGTCGGCCGGTGTCGGTCTGCACCGACCCCATCATCGGCCCGCCGGAGAGATAGACCCATTGCCCGTCGGGAAGCGTGCTCCCCCCCGCCCGCGCGATGAGCGCGGCGACGGGGGTGCCGACCGGACAGGCAACGGTCACCGGGGTTTTGACTGCGCCCGTCACCGTTACCCAGCGGTCGACCACCGGTGCCTGCCGGTCGACCGCCGCCGCCACCTGCATCAGCGTCGAGACATTGCTCACCACCACGCTGGCGGCGAGCGGGATGCCCCCTTCGGGGATGGTACGGCCGGTGACTTCACCGACCAGCGTCTGCTCGTCACCCGCGGGATAGAAGTTGTCGAGCAGAAACAGCTCCACCCCGCTGCGCCCGAGCGCGTCGCGCAGCGCCGCTTCCGCGTCATGGTACTTGCGCTTGAGGGCGATGACGGCGCGCTGCGCCCCCGTCGCCTCCCGGGCGAGCACCATGCCGCGCACCAGGTCGTCCGCGAACCGTGCCATCAGCTGCTGGTCGACGCGGAGCAGCGGCTCGCACTCCGCGCCGTTGGCGATGACGGTGTCGACCCGGGCGCCGAACTTGACGTGGGTGGGAAAGCCCGCCCCGCCCGCGCCGACGATGCCGGCGGCCCGTACGGCCGCGACGATGTCAGCTGGCTGCATTACCTCGCTCCCGCGGACGGGCACTCAGGCGTCCGTCCGCGCCTGCCGGCGTCATGCCGGCAGGCGGCCTGCGGTGTCACGACGGCTTACTTGCCGCCCTTCAGCGAGATCGCGTAGATGCTCTCCAGCGCCTGATGCGGGCGCGGGATGACATGGACTGCCACGAGCTCGCCGACCTTCTCCGCCGCCGCCGCACCCGCGTCGACTGCCGCCTTGCAGGCCGCCACGTCGCCGCGCACGAACGCCGTCACGTACGCCGAGCCGATCTTCTCCCAGCCGCACAGTTCGACTTTCGCCGCCTTGACCATCGCGTCGCTCGCCTCGATCAGCGAGATCATCCCCTTCGTTTCAATCATACCCAATGCCTCGTTGCTCATTGCACCCTCCATTGCCCGGCTCTGCCGGGGAGATAGTCACCTGCGCCGCCGACGTACGTCAGCGGACGATTGTCACCAGCGTGTCGTTCTGCAGTCCCGCCGCGTTCCCCTCGTCGGTATCGACGTGGAACTCGGTGGCGTGCTCCGGGGTGCAGCGCACCAGCACTTCGCGGAAGCGCAGGCCGCGTTCGCCCGGCACCTCGATGTCCACCAGGGCCTGGTCCTTCAGGCCGAGCACGACCCCGTCAGCGGGTGCGAGGTGCAGGTGGCGCGCCGCGACGATACAGCCGTGGTCGAGCGTGACGGCGCCCTGCGGGCCGACGAGCACGATGCCGGGCGTCCCCTTGAGGTTGCCCGACTGGCGCACCGGGGCGTCGATACCGAGCGCGAAGGCGTCGGTGCGGGAGAGTTCCACCTGCGTCTCCTTGCGCTCAGGTCCGAGCACGCGCACGCGGGCGAGCGTCCCTTTCGGCCCGACCAGCGTGACCGTCTCCTCCGCCGCAAACTGCCCCGGCTGTTTGAGCTCCTTGAACTTTTTCAGCTGATGCGTGGTGCCGAACAGCGCCTTGAGGTCCTTCACCGACAGGTGGACATGGCGCGCGGAAATACCCGTCGGCACCGCCTCGGGCGGGCGGACGCCCGCCCCCGGCAGCTGCGCGAGGACTTCGCGGACGAGTGAACGGATCAGTTCTTCGTCAAGCGTCTTCATCCGTACCGGTTTCACCTTTCGGATACCATAGCCATATATCATAGCCGGAAAGTTACTGTCAATATGTATCCGTACAACGGGAACAGTGTCGCTGCGCGCTACGTGAAGGAAATCAGCGAGGTGTAGCGGTGGCGCTGCGTGCTGCCGGCAAGCCAGGCGCCGCCCCCCCGCACCCACGCGGGGGCGGGCCTGGGGTAAGCGGCGCGGGCCGCACC
>CAZWUZ010000022.1:0-23253 GCA_964637655.1 uncultured bacterium
CGCCGCTGGCTGCTGCCGGCGCTTGGTCTCGCGCTGCTGCTGCTGCTCGCGCTGGTGGGGTTCCGCTACGGGCCGAAACTGGCGGCGCGCCTGCTGCTGACCGCGCCGCCGGCAGTCGCCGACGGGCGGGCGGCGGTTGCCGCCGCCCTGGCCGCGGGGGACTGGGTGCAGGCGCAGGAACTGCTCACGGCCGCGCGCGGTGAGCCGTGGGTGGCGCAGGCGCGCCTGGCGTTCATGGTTCGTCGTGATCCGCAGGAACTGCGGGGGCGCCTGCTGCGGGAAAGCGAACCGGAGGAGTTGAACCGCGTGCTGGTCATCGGTGCCGAGCCGGTATGGGTGGCGCTGCATGCGGCGGTGGACAGCGTCGCGGCCGCGACCGTCGGCACCCGGGTGCGCGCGCTCGAAGAGCAGATGGCCCGGCTGGGGGCCGCATCAGCCGCCGGCGAAGAAGAGCAGGTGACCGGGTTGTGGCATGCGGTGACCGGCACCCTTGAATATTTCCGTGCCATCGACGCGGAACGCTGTGCCGCAGCGGTGGCGGCGGTGCGGCAGGTAACGGTCTGGCGTGACGAAGTTGCGCCCACGGCGGTGCATTTGTGGCTGGCGGCGCTGCCCGGCAGCACTCCTGCCGGCGGGTGGACGGGCGAGGCCGCCGGTGGGGCGCTGACCCGTATCGAATCGGCCCTGGGCGCGCAGCCCGAGCCGTCGCGCTGGCTGCCGGCCGACCGTGAGCGGGCGCTCACGGTGCTGCGCGTACTGGCAGCCGGTGACAGCACGGCGCCCGTGCGGGCCGGGACGGCCACCTACGCCGACGCGCTGGCGGTGCCGCCGACGGTGGCTGCGGGGACGCTGATCGACTGGCCGGCAACCATTATCACCTGCGAGGTCGCGCCGGGCGGTCAGCCGTTTGCCGCGGTGGCGGACGGGGGCACCGCCGTGCAGGGTGATTACCGCCTGCAGGTGGCGGTGGCGGGTACCGATTCCGGCAGTGTGCGCATGGCGGTCGCCCTGTTTGCCGGCAACCTGCCGGCGGCGGTCACGCGGGCGGCACATCTCCGCCTGCTGGCGGTTTTTGCCGGGTTGACCCCGTTCACCGACCGCGACGGGGTGCTGCGCCGGGTGCCGCTGCTCGAAGTGCAGTGCCTGACGCTGCCCGACGCAACGGTGTTCCCGGCCGGGCAGTCGGGAAACCTTACCCCTGCCGCGCGCGCACGACAGCTGCTGCTGCGCCTCGCCCCGCCGTCGCCCGCCGTCTGAACTACAGCAGTGTGGTCGCGCGTTGCTGCAGGACGTCGCTGACCGTCAGCCCCTGCTGTGCGCAGGCCTGCCGGTTGACGTAGACCCGGTACCGGCGGCAGGGGCGCAGCGGCAGGTCGCGCAGCGGCGTGCCGCGCAGCAGCTGCGCCGCCACGGTGCCGCTCTGGTAGCCCCAGTCCGCATAATCGAGACCCCAGCCGACCGCCGCCCCGTGCTGCGCCATGTTTGCTTCCGAGGTGAAGACCGGTATTTTTTTCTCCGTCGCGATCCGCGCGAGTACGGGCAGACCGTTATAGACGACGTTGTCGGCGGCCGCGACGAATGCCTGCACGTCCTGCGCCGCCAGCGCAGTGGCGGCGTCGGTCAGGTCGTTGACCGAGTTGACCGGCAGGCGAACCAGCGTGATGCCCGCGTCAGCGCAGGCGGCCGCCAGCCCGTCGGCGGCGAGCGCCGCGTTCGGCTCGCCCGGGCAGGTGAGCAGCCCGAGTTTGTGGACCGGCACGTTGAGGGCGAGACGGATGACCGCGACGAATTCAGCCATCTCCACCGGCTCGTACCAGCCGGTCAGGCTGGCAGGCACGGTGCGCAGCCCGACCCGGTCCGGCGGCGAAGCGATGGTGCAGACCACCGGCGGCGGGTCGCTCAGCCCGGCGGTGGCGTGCGCCGCGGCGAGCATGCACGGCGTCGTGCTGGTGGCGATGAGCGCGACCCGCCTGTCAAGGAACCCCTGCATGATGGCGGGGAGCAGCGCCTGATCACCCTGCGCGCAGCGGTAGTCGAGCACGTAGTCGCGGCCGGCGACCAGCCCGCTGTCGGTCAGCGCCTGCAGGAAGCCGGCGCGTCCCGCGTCGAGCTGCGCGTCCTCAAGCAGTTGCACGAAGCCGACCACCGGCAACCCGGCGTCGGCAGCGGGGTTGCCGCATCCGGCCAGTGCGGCACCGACGAGCAGCAGCGCGAACAATGAACGCATCACGGGCACTCCTGCCGGCAGGATGCCTGTATGATACGCACGAATGACTGTTTCGTCAAGGCGCATTGACGCTGCTGCGAAGCGGTGGTAGGATGGCTGTGGACGGAGGTACAGCGATGGTGTCAGCGGAGGACCGGGCGGAAATCAGCGCGCAGGGCGGCGCGCGTCTGCAGGCCTGTGGCGAGGTGACAGAACTGGCGCTGACCCTGCGTCTGGCGGTGCTCCAGCGCCAGTACCCGGAACTGCCACCGGACGAAGTACGGCAGCTGCTCAATCGCGAACTGCGGGAGAAGCGGACCCCGTGACGGCAAACCTGCTGACGGACACGCTGGTCACGGTGGTTGCGGCGCTGGCGCGACATGATATTCCGTACGCCCTGGCCGGCGGCCTGGCGTTCAGCGCGCTGGCCGAACCGCGGGCGACGACGGACATCGACCTTATCTGCCTGCTCGATGAGGAACATGCGCCGGCGGTATTCCGCTGTCTGCAGGAGGCGCTGCCCGGGCTTATCGTCAATCCGCAGGTGATGCGCTTTGCCCGGGCGACCATCCGGCGCGCGGTGTATCTGGCGGGCGCACGGGAAGTGATTATCGACCTTATCACGGCGCATGACCGTGTGTTCATGGCTACGGCACTGGAACGGGGAATGACCCTGACGGTTGCCGGACAGCCGCTGCGGGTGGTGACCCCCGAGGATCTCATCGTGCTGAAAACCTGGGCGGGACGCCCGCAGGATGCGCTCGATATTGCCGCTTTGCGCGCGCGCTACGGGACGTCGCTTGACGAAGAGTATCTGTGTCGCTGGCTGGGGAGGAGCGGTTGACACGGCACTTCTGGCTGCGGCATGGCCTGCTGGGTATCGCTTCCTGCGGGCTGGTGATTGCCTGGATGCTGAATGAACCGTGGTGCAGCAGCTACCTGTTGACGACATTCCCTGTGCTGTATAACGGTCCGTACCTTGAACTGGTTTTTGTCGTGGGGGGCGTCTCACTCATGCTGCTGCCGGTACAGGGAATCATCTACGCGGCAGCATGGTGCGAGCGGTATGCGGACACCGCAGGCCGGCAGCAGTGATGTTTGCTGCCGGCCGCTGATTACAGGTCGACGACCACCACGTCGCGGTAGAGCAGGTCCATCGCTTCCGCCAGCTTGACGCGGAACTCGCCGTAGCCCTGCGCGGCCCCGCGCACCTGGCGCAGGAAATCGACTCCGCGCCGCAGCAGCTGGATGATATCACCCTCGCTCAGCGAGGTCAGTTTCGTCAGCGGGACGAACTCGCTCCCTGTCGCCCACAAATGGGCGAGCCCGGCGGCGCGTTCTTCGAAATTCATCTCGGTGAAACTGCCGCATTCGTGTTCGAGCCGGCGCAGGGTGCGCAGAATGGGTTTGATTTCGGCCATCGGCAGCACGCGCGGCAGCGCGGCGCTGAAGGTCACGCGCGGGCGCCCCTCGTAGGCGCAGGCGCAGGCGAGCGCGGCGCACCCCGCGGCATCGAGTTTCTCGAAGATACCGCTGAACATCAGTTCCGTGGCGAGCAGTTCGTAGCCGTTGATCAGCGCGGCGAACTTGCCGCGCGCGGTCAGCCCGCCGCGGTCGAGATGTCCGAGTTTCGTCAGCAGTGCCGCCTTCTTCTGGTAGACCTTGAAATGCACCACGCCCGGCGATTCCTTCACCGCGTCGCGCAGTTCGCTGCTGCGCCCCTCGAGCGCGAGGCGCGCGGCGGCCTGCGTGCGGCAGGCCGCGTAGTCGGGGCAGCGGCGGCAGCGCTGCTTTTTCGGCAGCGCCTGCAGCTTCTGCACCTGCGCATGCGTGCGCCGGCGGTTCTTCCCCAGCCGGCGCGCGGCGGCGTCCTCGAGCCGCTGCGTCTCCTCCTCGAGCCGCAGCAGGTGCTCGAGTTCCGCCCACGGGTGGTTGCGCGGGCAGGCGGCCGGCAGCGCCGCCAGTTCCTTCTCCGCCGCGTCGAGTTCCGCCTGCTGCTCGCGGAAGACCCCCTCGAGCAGGAACTGCGAAAAGTTCGACTGCAGCACGCGGCGGATGTCGCGCTCGCTGGTGAAGCGCGCGCGCAGGTTGAGCACGGAGTTGTACGACAGGTCGAACTTGCTCGCCAGTTCCTCCGCCTCCTCGACGTTGTAATGCGGGATGCGCTTGGGGTCAAACTCGTTGATGTCGAGCAGGGTGACCACGGTGCCCTTCGCGTCCATGCCCCGGCGCCCGGCGCGCCCCGCCATCTGGTAGTAGGAACGGCGCAGCATGTAGTCAAAGGTGCGCCCGTCGAACTTGCGCAGCGAGTGGAAGGCGACGCTGCGCGCGGGCATGTTGATCCCCACGGCGAAGGTTTCGGTGGCGTAGAGCAGGCGCATCAGTCCGCGCGCGAAGAGGATCTCCACCACCTCCTTGAGCGCGGGGAGCATGCCGGCGTGGTGTACGGCGATGCCGCGCGGCAGGATGCCGCGCAGTTTCTCCACGCTTGCCAGCTGCTCCAGCTCGCTGTAGGCGGTCAGATGGGTGTTGACCGTGTCGGTGATCTCCGCCTTCTCGGCGGCGGTGGTGAAGTCGAAGTGCTCGGCCGCCTCCAGCGCCATCGCCTCGCAGCCGGCGCGGCTGAAGGCGAAGAACAGGCACGGCAGCTGCTTTTTCAGCGCGGTCACCACCTCGAGGTGCGAGGCGGTATGGTAAACGCGCCGCTTGCGCCCCCCGCGCCCGGTGGCGGTGCGGAAACGCTTCGGGTCGTCGAACGGGAAATTGAACGCCTTCTCCCACGACGCCATGCCCAGGTGCGACTCGTAGACGAAATGCTCGAGCGGCACCGGGCGATGGTGGTGCTCGATGGTGCGCACCTTGTGGCGGTGGATCGATTCGACCCAGGCGGCAAACTGGCGCGCGTTGGGGATGGTCGCGGAGAGGAAACAGAAACGGATATGCTCCGGCGAGAAGATGATCGACTCCTCCCAGATGGTCCCGCGCTCGATGTCATTGATGTAGTGCACCTCGTCGAAGACCACGCAGCGTACGTCGTGCAGCGAGGCAGGGTCCTGGAAGAGGATGTTGCGGTAAATCTCCGTGGTCATGATGAGCACCTGCGCGCGCTCGTTATGCACCACGTCGCCGGTGATGATCCCCACGCGGTCGGCGCCCATCTGCGCCTTGAAATCGCGGAACTTCTGGTTGGAGAGCGCCTTGATCGGCGCGGTGTAAATGGCCCGCTGGTTGCCCGCAAAGAGTTTATGGATGGCGTACTCGGCAATCAGCGTCTTGCCGCTCCCGGTGGGGGCGGAAACGACCACCGATTCGCCGTTGTCGATGGCGTTTGCCGCATCGACCTGGAACTGATCAAGTGTCTTACCCTGGAATTCCATGCTCCCTGCTTTCCCTGCGGCCGGGACGGGTCGCTGCACGTGCCTGCCGGACAATGAAATGTAGCATCATCTCAGGCGACGGTCAACTCCGGCCTGCCGGCGGCGGGAACGATGGACGGGACAGGTGGTAGACCACCACTGAGCGGTTGGCAAACACGGGCTCCATCCCGGGAGTACCGGCATAGTCGCGGTGGTTGAAACGCCTGCTCTGAATGAAGTACTGTGCCGGAATTTCCCGCAGCAGCTGCTGCCGGGTGGCGCTGTCGTCTGCAGCGAGGAAGCGCGTGACCCTGGACCATCGTTCCTCGCCAATGGCCGTGTAGCGTCCGAACAGGTGTCCGCTTCCCTCCGCCCAGAACTGCCTGCCGGAGAGGGCTGAATAGTAGAAGAAACTGGGAGTTTCCCGGGGAAAGTCGTAGCGCCGGTACGAGCGCCGATCGGTGATGAAGACGGCGTGCGGCGGGGTCGACTGTCTGATCCAGCGCATGGCCTGCCATTCGCCCTGGTCGATGGAATCGCGCGGGTCGCGGGTGCCGTCATTACCGAGCGGCCCCTGCCCGTGCACACAGTGGCGGATGAAGATGCCGCAGGGAACGATGGCGGCCAGCAACAGGGCGCCTGCCAGCAGCAGCGCTGCGCCGCGGCGCTGCCGCAGGAGAAAATCGGCAATGGCGACCGGGACGAACAGTGCCGCGAGGCGCGCATACCAGAGAAAATAGACCGAATCGCCGCCGAAATTGATGAGGGAAGGAATGGCCAGGGAAACGGTGACGAACGCAGCGGCAAGCATAAAGGTGTGCCGGTGGGGCATGACAAGCTGTGTGCGGAACCGGCCGGAGCAGAGCAGGCATACCAGGAAAACCGCGACGAACGGCTGCAGCACAAAAAGGCCGATACGGAACGCGAATGCCGAGACAATCCGCTGGATGCGCGGCTGCGGATCGTGCAGTTTGTCCGCGAGCGCGCTCAGGGTGTGCCGGGGAAGCAGCGAGGTGTCGCCCGGCGGGGCGGCGAACAGCGCGATCCGGTCGCCGCCGTCACGATAGAGCACACCTTTCAGCAGCAGCGCGCCGGCGATCATCAGAATCACCGCAAGGAGCTGCGCGGTTCCGGGCCGGTGCCCGCGGACGAAACGACAGAGCAGTACCGCGATGTAGGCTGCCGGCACAATCAACAGCAGCAGGGATTTGGTCGCCGCTGCTCCCCAGAACAGGATACCGATACAGAGCGCCTGGCGGCGGTCGCAACCGGACAGCGAACGGATCAGCAGGAAGAACAGCAGGAAGAACTGAGGCAGGCTGAAGTAGACCGTGAGCGGATTCACATACAGCTGAGCCTGCAGCTTGCTGAATGGCTTGACGATTTCCGAGGCGAACAGCAGAAAGAAGCAGAACAGCAGCGCGTGCCAGGCGGACCACGACAGAATGCGGCGACCGCCGTAGACAACAAGGTAAACGATTGCGAACAGTACCAGGAGCGGGTCGAGGAGCAGCAGCAGCGCAAACGGGTCGGCACCGGTGACCCGGTGCGCGAGGGCATGGGTCATGTGCTGGCACAGGTGGTAGTAGGTGGGGAGGCCGTCAAAACGGGCGTCGACGACGGGGAATCCGCGGCTGCAGGCCCAGATTGTACCAAGGTGCCAGAGCACATCCCGATGGAAGAACCCTGGCCGGTCCGGGGCGGGCGGAGAGACGTTGCCAAGCCACAGAAGAAAAAGGAGTGTGGCGGCGGCGGCAAAGACCACGGCGCATACGGCACCGTAGGCGGCATCGCCCTCGCGGTCGAGTGCTGCCGTGACCGGTTTTTTGCACAGCATGAATACCGCGGCCGCAGACACGGGCAACACCAGGCAATAGAGCAGCGCGGGGTGTGCCCATTGCGACAGCAGGCCGGCCCCGAACAGGTAGGCAATGCCGACCGGATAGCCAAAAACAAGGCGCTCGCTGCGGCGGGGGGTGAGGCGGGGTATGAGCAGTGAGACAAGGCAGAAACCGGGCAAGATGATGAAGAGCGTCTGGAACAGCAGATAGCGCCACAGGTCCGGCCACAGGCCGGGATACAGGCGGAGCAGCAGGAGGTAGGCTGCGGCGAGAAATAAAAAAGGAATTGTCCTGCTGCGCGGGATGCACACCATTGGCGACACCGTCAAAAGCGCTGCGTTGCCTGCCGGGCGACTATACACCCCGGCGGGGGGGGTGTCAATGCGCCTGATGCGGCTTGCGTGGCGCCACTTGACAACCACGGTGGATGTGGTAGAGTAGCCCCCGACAACGCGCACAGCGTACGCGCTGCCAATAACTATCCCCGGACGGAGGGCTATTGTATGGGAGCGAAGGGCACGAAGTATGTGTATTCATTCGGTGGCAAAAAGGCCGATGGGCATGGCGGCATGAAGCCGCTGCTCGGCGGCAAGGGCGCCAACCTGGCGGAGATGAGCCGCATCGGACTGCCGGTGCCTCCGGGCTGTACCATCACCACCGAGGTCTGTACGTATTACTATGCCAACCGGCGTACCTACCCGAAGGTGCTCGACGCACAGGTCAAGGCCGGTGTTGCGGCCATCGAAAAGATCATGGGGACGAAGTTCGGCGACACGCAGGCGATGCCGCTGCTCGTCTCGGTGCGCTCGGGCGCGCGCGACTCGATGCCGGGGATGATGGACACCATTCTCAACCTCGGGCTCAACGACCGGACCGTGCTGGCACTGGCGGCGGCGACAAAGAACGAGCGCTTTGCCTGGGACTGCTACCGCCGCTTCGTGCAGATGTACGGTGACGTTGTCCTCGGCGTGCAGAAACGCGAGGGTGAGGACCACGAGCCGTTCGAGGTGGTTATCCATGAGTACAAGCACCAGAAGTACCACAGCGACATCGAGGACTCGAAACTGACCGCGGCCGACCAGCAGGAACTGGTCGCCCGCTTCAAGCGGCTCATCCGGGAGCGCGCGGGCAAGGACTTCCCGCAGGACCCGTGGCAGCAGCTGTGGGGCGCGACGGGCGCCGTCTTCGGTTCGTGGATGAACGACCGCGCCATCGTCTACCGCCGCAAGTACGGGATCCCGGCGGAATGGGGCACCGCGGTCAACGTGCAGGCGATGGTCTACGGCAACACGGGCGACCGCTCGGGCTCGGGCGTGGCGTTCACGCGCAACCCGGCCAACGGCGTCAAGGAATTCTACGGCGAGTTCCTCATCAACGCGCAGGGCGAGGACGTGGTTGCCGGCGTGCGCACGCCGGAACCGGTGGCGGCGCTGGCGAAGGTCATGCCGGCGGCGTTCAAGGAACTCGACCAGATCCGCACGACGCTGGAAAAGCATTTCAAGGACGTGCAGGATTTCGAGTTCACCATCCAGGACGGCAAGGTCTTCATGCTGCAGACGCGCAACGGCAAGCGCACCGCCATGGCGGCGCTGAAGTTCTCCATGGACATGGTGAAGGAGAAACTCATCGACTGGCAGACGGCCATCATGCGCAACCCGGCCGACCAGCTCGACCAGCTGCTCGCCCCGGTCTTCGACCTGCAGGCGGTGAAAAAGGCCAACCGCATCGCCACCGGGCTGCCGGCCGGTCCGGGCGCGGCCACGGGCAAGATTTACCTCAACGCCGACCGCGCGGCGGCGGCGGCGGAACGCGGCGAGAAGGTGCTGCTGGTGCGCAACGAGACGTCGCCGGAAGACCTGCGCGGCATGATTGCCGCCGAAGGCATCCTCACCGCCAAGGGGGGGGTCAGTTCGCACGCGGCGCTCGTTGCCCGCCAGATGGGCAAGGTCTGCATCTGCGGCGCCGGCGCGCTGGAAATCGACTACGCGGCCAAAACCGTGAAGGCGGCGGGACAGACGTTCCGCGAAGGGGACAACCTCTCCATTGACGGCACCTCGGGCGTGGTCTACAGCGGGCACATCGACACGGCCCCGTCGGAGATCATCACCGGGCTGCTCAACGGCGACAAGGCGGCCCAGGCGACGGAAAAGTTCAAGAACTTCCAGCAGCTGATGCAGTGGTGCAGCAAGGTGACGCGGATGTCGGTGCGCACCAACGCCGACACGCCGGAGCAGACGCAGAACGCCATCGCCTTCGGCGCGGTGGGCATCGGCCTGACCCGCACCGAGCACATGTTCTTCGAGGGGAACCGCATCGACGCGATGCGCGAGATGATCCTCGCCGACAACGTGGCCGACCGCAAGAAGGCGCTGGCCAAGCTGCTGCCGTACCAGCGCGACGACTTCGCCGGCATTTTCCGCGCCCTCAAGGGCTACCCGGCGACCATCCGCTTCCTCGACCCGCCGCTGCACGAGTTCGTGCCGCACGAGGCGAAGGCGCAGGCGGAACTGGCGCAGAAGATGGGCGTGCCGGCCGACAAGGTGGCCAAGCGCGTCGCCTCGCTGCACGAGTTCAATCCGATGCTCGGGCACCGCGGCTGCCGCCTCGGCATCGCCTACCCCGAGATCAGCGAGATGCAGGCGCGCGCCGTGTTCGAGGCCGCGGCCATCGTGCTGAAAGAGAAGATCAAGGTCAAGCCGGAGGTCATGATCCCGCTCGTCGGCTACAAGCGCGAACTCGACCTGCAGGTCGAGATTGTCCACCGCGTGGCGAAGGAAGTCATGGCGGAGCAGAAGGTCAAGATCGACTACATGGTCGGTACGATGATCGAGATCCCGCGCGGCGCGCTGACGGCCGACGAGATCGCGCAGACCGCCGAATTCTTCAGCTTCGGCACCAACGACCTGACGCAGACCGCGCTCGGCATCAGCCGCGATGACATGGGTTCGTTCCTCAACCCGTACATCGAGAACGAGGTCTACCAGAAGAATCCGTTCGCCTCGCTCGACCAGGTGGGTGTCGGCCAGCTCATCAGGATGGCGGTGGAGAAGGGGAACGCCACGCGCCCCGGGATCAAGCTCGGCATCTGCGGCGAGCACGGCGGCGATCCGGACTCGGTGAAGTTCTGCCATCGCGTGGGCCTGACGTATGTGAGCTGCTCGCCGTTCCGCGTGCCGGTCGCCCGCCTCGCCGCGGCGCAGGCCGCGCTCGAAGAGGCGAAGACGGCGAAGGCGCCGGCGAAGAAGGTTGTGAAGAAGGCGGCGAAGAAGCCGGCAAAGAAGGCGAAGAAGTAGCACGGATCCACAGCGGTTGCTGTACCGCAGTACTGGCTGTGCCGATAGAACGGGGGCGCGCGATCCGCGCCCCCGTTTTTTGATATTTGTGTTTGACAGGGCAGCAAAAATTAGTTAGCCTCCTTATAGAGATTAAAAGATTATAAAGATTCAGTTGCAATATAGGAGGGGAGATTTATGAATTCTTTGCTCTATGAAGAAACGCTGAAATTTGTTGATGGACATGCTGAAAGAATATTTAGACCTTTTTTGCAACTTGCCCAAGGGCATATCGAGGATCCCAATACGGATTTTCCGATAGAACGATTTAAGAGTGAATACACCTTGTTTTTAAATAGGTATTGTGATGAAGTTTGTGTGAGTACTGCACGATACATTCGAGAAAACACTGTTGATCCTACTATGATAAAAAGTTCAATTGCTGAAATTGAACAGGTAATTCAACAAGAAGTATTTAGAAAATATAGTTATTCTGTGCAACAACAAGTCTCGAATTTAGCGGAAATTAAAAATGAGGCGAATAACGCGGACTTAATCAAGGGTGCATTGGCTGGAGCTGTTGTTGGTAAAGTGATTACTGGCAAATCGACAGGTGCTACAGCAGGCGCATTAATTGGAGTGGTAAACGCAAGCTCAAATGCAGCTTCAAATGCAACTGATAAAAAAGCGGAAATTTGGGAAAAATCTTTTAAGGACCAGTTCGAAAAAATGGCTGAATCGATTTTGCGATTGTATGATTTCACAATGAGTAAAATTGCTGGAAATGAGGTTGATGTGAGAATAATATCTGATTTCGACAAAAAATATTCGGAGAGAATAAAAGAAAAAAAGAAAATCTGTGATGAAATTTTATGGGAAGTAGCAACCTTTAGGGAAAAACGTGAAAGTTCTAAAGATTTTGATACATTCAGGGCCTTTGGTGGTATAATCGTTGATACGATTGGTTTGGTATTGATAATGTGGGGATATTTTGCGTTTATTAAGGTTATAGGACTGTATGGAAATTTTTTAGCATTACTGTTGGCCTTGCTTCCAATAGGGTTTTATCTTTACAGGTTGATTTCCAGATTAACTAAGCGTATGAAGATTAAATTTAACAGAGGAAATTGTGGGGTTAAACCGTCCGCTAGATTGGCGGATCTAGCAAAGCGGTATAATTAAGTTTTATATTTATTTTTTGGACCGCGAGAAGGAAAAAATGAAAGAACAGTATTTTGGTGATGTAAACGATTATCGGAAATTTGGCTTGTTGCGAATTATTTGCCAAAACAGCTGGTTACGTCCCTTAATCGTGTGGATGTTGACGGAAAATGATGATAGTAAGAACGGAAACAAACGAGGATACTTAGAAGAGGAAAATGCATGGAAACATTTTGACAGTGAACTATTTGCATATCTGAAAGAAAAACTCGATAAAGAGCGCGCTCCGAATACTAATATCATCGAAGAATCAAGCTTATTGCCGGGAACAGGCTTTTTTCGAAATAAAATACATGATCAAATTCATCAGAGAACACGATGGCAAAGCAGCTTGTTTATGGAGGCTGCAAAATATGAAATGGTTTTTTTTGACCCGGACAATGGAATTGAAATTAAATCAAAACCGATAGGGAGAAAATATTCATCGAAGTACGTCTATTGGTTTGAGATTGAAGAAATATGGAAACAGAAAAAATCAATTTTGATATATCAGCATTTTCCTAGGATCCAAAGGGATATATTTGTTCGCAAAATATCTGAAGAGTTACACCAGCATGCCTACAATTCAACTATAATGATATTTCGTACACCCCAAACTCTTTTTTTGTTCGCGGTTCAACCAATTCACGGAAGATGGGTTGAAAGAATTAAAGATACTATTAATAGTCAATGGAAAGACCAAATCAATGCACATGTCTGTTGAAGATTTCACGAAGAAGTATGGTTCGATATTGATGAAGCTATGTTTGTCGTATCACTAAGGCGCGCATTCCACGCGTCGATGAGGGCGTCGATTTCCGGCAGCGAATGGTGGAAATGCACAGTGAGCAGCGGTACGGAACCGTCAGCGGGGAGCGTGCCGGTGTCGTAGAGCTGCCGCGCCAGGTCGAGGTAGCGTTGCGCGTGGGCGCGGTAGAACCGTTCGGTGCCGCCCGCCGCTGCCCATACTGCCCAACGGTCGAACAGTGCATCCTCAGTCAGGCCGCAGCGCTGCTGCAGCGCGACGGCGAAACGGTCGTGGCCCGGCCAGAGGGCAAGTTCGCGCACGGCGTCCGTGCCGCAGGTTTCCTCCAGAAAAGCGACGACTGACGCGGCACAGCGGTAGGAAGGGAGGTCGTCGCTGCGTGCCGCGAGCATGGCGCGCACCCCGGCGGCACTGTCCGTGCGCGCGTGATGCTGTGCCGTCGCCGCGATACGCAGGAGATTCCCCGGGGAGGCGAGGTGATTGGCCACACCCTCGTCGAACCAGTCCCAGTCATCAGCGCGATACGTCTGCGGGCGCGCCTGCGCCTGGTGCAGGTGCACGAACTCGTGTACGAGCACGGGCGCCACGTAATTCTGGATGAGGATACGGGCGGGCGGCAGTGAGAGCGCGGCGCGCTCCCCGAGACGGGTCTGCGCGCGCGCATAATCGCCGCTGCAGGCGGTGATGGTGACCGGTGGCAGCTCCTGCCGGAAAAATGCGCCGGTGTAGGTGCGGGCGATGCCGCCGAAACGGACGAACTGCCCCGCCAGCGGCGGGGTAAGCGCGGTTTTATCGGCGCGATGGCAGTTGAGGCGAATGTCCGGCGTGTCGATAACGGTCTGCATCAGGCCGGTGCGCTGCGCGACCTGCCAGACGAGCGCGGCGAAGACAAGGGTGAGGAAGAGCAGCAGCAGAAACCGGGAGAGGGAACGCCGGCGGCTCATTCCGGCGGCAGGTGTTTGGCGATGAACTTCTCGAGCCGTGCCTTCACGTCATCACTCACGTTCAGGAACTCGATGCCGCCCGGGTACTTCCCGAGCACGGGCACCGCGCTGATCCACTTGATGATGCCGGTGAGCTTGAACGGCATGGTCGACCCGGCCAGGGTCACTTCCAGTTCGACCGGGTCATTCTCCTTGAGGATGCCGGTGAAAAAGACCTTGATGCCGCTGACGGAAATGTCGGCGACCTCGGCGGCCTGCAGCTGTCCGCCCAGCGTCCTGACGCGGTACTTGATCTGCAGCGCATACTGCAGCCGCGCGAAGCGGCGACGGTCAGGCCCGCTGTAGGAAACGGTCATCAGCATCCCTCCTGCGGTAATCTAACCATACTGACGGCGTTTTGTCTATTGTGCTTTCGCCCGCCCGCGCCCGCACAGGCGGAGGACTGCCCTGATGCTGCGGGCGAGGCGGTGAGGATAGGGCATGCGCCTGATTGCGCCGCCGGTGAGCAGGGCACAAATCCGGCGGTAGCGGTAGACGGGATGCAGATGCCGGATGTTGCTGATGGTTGCCGGCAGCGGGGAGAATTCACGGTCGCCGAAGTGCTGATAGTACGTGTACCACGTGCCGGAACAGTACTCTTTGAGCGCACAGTCGACGCATTTCGGGGTCAGGGCCATGCCGGTCTGCTTGAGTATGACCTGTTCGCTGCCGGGGAGCGTGTGCAGTTCGACCGTGTAGCGGTAGTTGGAGGCGAACCGCCAGTACTTCCGGCGGAAGAGACAAAGGGGGAACGAAGCGAGGGTAAACGGCACCCCGCGCTCCTGCAGCAGGTCCATCGCCGCTTCCAGCTGCGGGACCGTTTCTGACAGGGGGAGCGCCAGCTCGTCGCGATGCACCAGCGCCTCACCGAGCAGGACCAGGGCGTTGAGGCTGACCTGTCGCGGCTGAAATGACAGGGCGAAGCGGACCAGTTCGTTAAGCTGCCGGTGGTTCTCGCGGTGCACGACCAGCAGCACGGTGAGGTTCCGGAAACCGGCGCGCTGCAACTGCTGCAATCCGGCCACGGTTTCGCGCCAGCTGCCGGGGGCGCGGGTGAGACGGTCATGGACCTGTTCGTCATGACTGGGGAGCGTGACGGAAATGCGGTCGATGCCGGTGGCCAGCAGCCGGCCGGTGAAAGCGGGATCGGCCAGACGGCGTGCATTGGTGAATATCTGGGTGAACAGCCCGTGCTGCCCGGCCCGGTGCAGCAGTTCATTCAGGTGCGGGTAGAGGGTCGGCTCGCCCCCCCCGAAGTTGATGGAGAGGACCTCGCGGGCATGCCGGTCGAGCAGCGGCAGCAGTGTCTGCGGGTCGGAAGTGCCCGGCGGCACTGTGTGTCTGGACAGGCAGTAGCGGCAGGCATTGTTGCAGGCCAGTGAGGGAAAACAGAAAATCCGCTGGGCAATGAAGCGTGCTGCCCGCGTGCGCCCGAAGGCGGCGGCAAAGGCGGCGTAATCGGGATAGTGTTCGTCAGCGCCCAACTTGACCGCAACGCGTCCGGTTGCGACAGTTCCCTGTTCGCGGGGACAGGGCGATGGCGCGCCGCCACGGGTGAGAAACTCCGCGAATACCTGCTCCCGGTCGCGGTAATCATCGATGAACCTGCCGCGGGCACCGTTGCAGAAGACCACCTCCTGAAAAGCGGAGAGGGTGAACAGGTCAGGACAGGCGCGGCAGCTACGGTCGCTCATCGTGCTCAGGTTATAAATCAACCGCTGCCGGCGGTCAATCGGTCCGGCAGAAAGGAGCCCGCGGCGTGTAGCGGGCCGCGGGCTTGAGGGAGGGGACTGCAGCGGTGGTGGGAGGCCACCGCCATTGAGGGTGAAATCAGAGTTCGACGACGATGCTGTCGAAGTGCCAGTGCCGCAGGCGCTCGAGATGCCGCTCGGTGAGCCGCTGCTGCGCGTGCATCAGGATGAGGAAGTTGCGGTAGAGCGGCTGCGCGAGTTTCATGCCTGCCTGAACCTGGTTGAGGGGAAGTCGCATCTTCATGTCGATCACCATCCCTGGTGCTGCGTTTTGTTAGGTGAGCGATCCGTCGCTCACTTTTCATATCGGCAATTCCTGCTGCGGACTTGAGAAACCCTCTGCTTGCAGCGGCGGCAGTGGCATGCTACCATGCGCGCGGGAAAATCTAACTCATGGTGTGACGATGCGTTATATCCTTGTCCCGGATGGATTGCCCGAGGCGCTGCGCTACCGGCTGGACGCGGCGGCAGCGACCGTTGGGAATACGGGTTATTATGCCCGTCCGCTCGACCTAACAGATACCACCGGTGCCCTGGCCGCGCTGCCGCCGCGCAGCGCCAACCTGGAAATTACCACGCGCTGCCAGTTGCGGTGTGCCCACTGCCCGCGCCCGCCGGGTGGTGAGGATATGCCGCTGTCGCGCGTGCAGGAGGCGCTGACCGTCCTGCAGGCAGCCGGTGTGCAGGAACTCGGACTGCAGCATCTCGGCGAGCCCCTGCTCCACCCCGACTTCCCCGCCATCCTCGGCGTCGCCTGCCGGCAGTTCCGGGTGACCCTGATAAGCAACGGCCTGCCGCTTGCCCCGGCGGTGAACAGCATCATCCTGGCGGCGCAGCCGCAGCGGGTGACGGTATCACTTGATGCCAGCCATCGTGCGGCGGCCGGGGCGGAAGCGGAAGAGCGCGTGCTGGCCATGGTACGGCGCCTGCGCCGCGAGCGCGACCTGCGCGGGCTCGACGGCCCGGCCGTGGCAATTCAGGCAGTGGCGGATGCGTCACTGGTGGCGGACACAGCGCGCCTGGCTGACTGGCGGGCGGCAGCCGACGCGGTGGCACTCTGTTCCCGGGTCTGGCCTGATTTGCCGGTGGCGGTGCCGGCGGACGAACCGTGCCCGGTGGCGTTCCGCCATCTCGTCGTGCGTGTCGACGGCAGGATGCATGTCTGTTGCGCTGATGCGGCCGGGGAACTGACCGTGGGCAATCTGTTCACCGAAGGGGTGGAGGCGGCGTGGCAGGGGAAACATGCCTGGCATGTGCGGCGGCGCCTGCTGGCGCGCGACTGGCCGGCGCCCTGCCGCGACTGCGTCCTGCGTTCGCCGGCAGCCCGCCGCGCTTTTGCCGGTCTCGTCGGGCGATTACCGGGAACGGTGGCGGAGGATGCCGTCCTGTGATTTCCCCTCCCCGGGCACCGCTGGTCGATATGTTCCTGCGGCATTATTTTCAGCATGGACGGGTCTTCGAGGCGATGCTGCTCGTTACCCATCGCTGTCCGCTGCGCTGCCGGCATTGCTACATCCGCCATGCCCCTCGCCGGGAACTCGCTCGCAACCGTTGGTTGCGAGCGCTTGATGAACTTGCGGCGCTGGGGGTGCTGATCGCCACGTTTTCCGGCGGTGAACCGCTGCTCCGTCGCGACCTGCCGGCATTGCTGCGCCATGCCGACGCGCGCGGGTTTGCCCTCAACCTTTTCACCAGCGGGTGGGGACTGACGGCGCGGCGGGTGGCAATGTTCCGCGATCTGCGCTGGCGTGAAATCGCCGTCTCGGTCTATGCGTCTGATCCCCGTACCCATGATGCGGTGACCGGCGTGCGCGGTTCGTGGACGCAGGCGGTGGCGGCGCTTGCAGCCTTGCGCGCGGCGGGAATCCCGGTCGCGGTCAACAGCGTGGTGCTGCGCGGCATGCGGCACTGCGCCCCCGGAGTGCGTGCCTGGACCCGGCGTGAAGGGTATGTCCTGCATCAGAGCGGAATGGTGATACCCGCGTTCGACGGCGATCGTGGCCCGCTGCAGCAGCGGCTGGGGACCCTGCCGGCGGCATTGCGCTCCCGGCCGCAGCGGACGCGCGCGCCGCGCTGGCGCCGCGGCTGCGGCTGTGGCGAGGGGACGGTACTGATCGACGCCTACGGTGATGTCTGGCCCTGCACCTATTTTCCGTTGCCGCTGGGTAACGTCCGGTATGCTCCCCTCCGCGAAGTGTGGAACGGTTCGCCGCTCCTGCCGGTGATACGCCGCGGTCTTGACCGCGCCGCCTCGCGCCTTGCCTGTCGCGCCTGCAGCGCGAATCGTTCCTGCCGCCACTGCTACGGGCAGGCGTTCACCGAGGAGGGGAGCGTGTACCGTGTGCCGCGGGTCAGTTGCCGGTTTCTCGGCTTGACGCCCCGCAACGATTCGTGATACACTGCCCGCATGGAAACGAAACGGGTTGCGCAGGATACGGCAACGCCAGCGCCACGCCCCTACGAACCGCCGCGACTCACCCGCTATCAGCGTCTGCAGGAAATGACGCGCGGGGATTCACCCACCGGCAACCTCGGTGCGGTCGAGATTTGTTCGATTGCCGGCCACTGCGAGTCACAGCCACTCACCTGAACCCGGCAACCGGTTGACGGCGGGGCCTGTCATACCCGGCAGCGGCACCGCCGCACGGAGGGAGAAGCCGATGCTGCTGCGCCGACTGGTCGTTGCGGTCATGCTCGCGGCTTTTGTCGGCTGCGCCGCCGCGCCGCGCCGCGTCACCAATTTCTTCATCGATGAAGACCTTGCCCGCCTGCGGCGCAATACCGTGGCGGTGCTCCCCTTCGACAACCTGACGCAGTTTATCGGCGCTGATTTTCTCGTTACCGACGAGTTCAACCTGCAGCTCGGGCGCACGGGATACTTCGACCTGGTCGAACGTGTCCGCGTTGCCGAACTGTATCAGGAACAGGACCTCGATCCGCACCGCATCGATCAGGCCACCGCGGTGCAGGTGGGGAAGATGCTCGGGGCGCACGCGGTCATCCTCGGCACCGTCACCCGCTACGAGCCGAGCGAGATCATCCCGGTGGTGCCCTCCGATGCCTACCCGATCATCGTCCCCGTGCCGGTCAACATGGACGGGCGCACGGCGACGCGGGTGGCGGTGGCCAGCGCGATCGTCACGCTGATTGCCATGGCGGCGTCGCGGAAATACCAGGATGCGGCGGTGGGGATCACCGCGCGGCTCGTCGGGACGGAGGCGGGGCAGCAGTACTGGCAGGCGCGCGAAACCTTCATCGGTGACGATCCGGGCGTCGCCGCGCTGGCGGAGACCGCCTACGACAAAAAGCGGGTCAACAAGGACGTGGAGTATCTCGCGCGGCTGCTCTGCACGGAGCTCTGCCGCACCTTCCGCGACGGCAACGCGACGGTCGGTGGCGACGCGTAGGGGTCAGCTGCTGATGAGCGGCGGGTGCGCGGCGAGCAGGCCGCGCAGGTAGGTGAAGAGCGCGTCCTGCCCGTCGGCGTCCGTTTCGCGGAAGCCGACGGCAATCAGCGACCGCTGCTGCGGGTAGGCAACCGTACGCGTTACTTCGCCGATGATCACCACCGGCTGCGCGCGCTGCGGCAGGCGGATCTCGAGACGCAGCCGCGTCTTCTCGCGCAGGGTCTTGCCGATGAGGTCGAAGGCGAGCCCGCCCGGGCTGATGTTCTCGATCACCGCGGTGGCCGGCCGCGACACCAGCGCATTGTCGAACGGGTTGATCTCCTGGTAGGTGAGCGGGAGGCAGGCGGGGAGGCGGATGAAACGCCGCGTGCTGCTGCTCTCGCGGTACGAGGAAAAGTAGACGCGCGTGCCCGCCAGTTCCGCCGCGTCGGGGACCGCCTGCCGCGTTCCGGCGGGGTCAGCCCCGAACAGGTCGCGCAGTTCCGGCAGCTGCCGCGCGGGGAGCCAGTGCTCGCCGGCGAAATCCCAGACGAGATCATCCGCCTGCACCCGCCCCTCGCCGACCCACTGCCGCACCTGGTCGAGGGTGACGGGCCCGTACTGCGACTCATGCACGAAGACGTACCAGACCGGGTTGCTCGCTGTCATGGGGCACCTCCTGTGACGGTGTTCATCATACGTCGCCCGCCCGCAGGTGTCAATGCCCCGGTGCTTGCATCGCGCGGCGGATAATGTATACTGCGCGCAGCACACCGCGAAACGGAGCCCGGCGATGGATTACCCGCTCGACCATATCGACAAACTGCTCTCCCCGATGCTGCAGTACAACGCCTCGGACATTATCCTCAAGGTGTCCTCCAAGCCGACCTACCGCATCAACAAGGCACTGGTCGCGCTCGAGGAAGTGCCGCCGCTGACCGAGGAGGCGATGCAACTCTTCTGCAGCCAGATCATGCCGGCGGAGGACTTCCTCAAGCTGCAGCACGGCAGTGAAGTTGACATCGCCTACAACATTCCCGGGGTGACCCGCTACCGGGTCAATGCCTTCAAGCAGCGCGGTGTTCTCGAAATCGTCGCGCGCTGCATCCAGAACAAGATTCACTCCGTGCAGGAACTCAACCTCCCCGCGGTGCTGCTCAACGTTACGCAGGTGCATCGCGGCATGGTGCTGATGACCGGGACGACGGGGAGCGGCAAGTCGACGACGCTGGCGGCGCTTATCGACCACATCAATGAGCACTACACGCGTCACATCGTCACCATCGAGGACCCCATCGAGTTCGTCTACCAGGACAAGAAGTCGATCATCAGCCAGCGCGAGGTGGGGATCGACACCGAGGACTTCAAGATGGCGCTCAAGCACATGATGCGCCAGAACCCCGACATCATCCTCATCGGCGAGATGCGCGACAAGGAGACGGTTGATGCCGCCATCGCCGCGGCGGAGACGGGGCACATGGTCTTCTCCACGCTGCATACCGCCGACGCGGCCAAGACCATCGACCGCATCATGGAGTTCTACCCCAAGTCGGAGCAGGACTCGCTGCGCGCGCAGCTGGCGCAGTACCTCGTCGCCAGCATCTCGCAGCGTCTCGTGCCGCGCGCTGACGGGCAGGGCATGGTCCCCGCGGTCGAGGTGATGTTCTCCAGCCCGGTCATCCGCAAACTTATCGTCGAGAACCGCATCGTCAAAATCCGCTCCGCCATCCACCAGGGGAAGCAGGAGGGGATGCAGACCTTCGACCAGGCGCTGGTCGAACTGCACCAGAAGGGGTGGGTCAGTTTCGAGGATGCGGCGGAGCGCTGCAGCAAACCCGCCTCGTTCAAGAGCTACTGCGAGGGGCACTTTCCCGATATCGACAGCGGCATCCTTTCCGGCTGATGCCGCGCCGCCGGCCGCCGCGCCCTGCGCCGGCGGCGAAGAAGGACCGGCGCGGCCGCGGCGTGCCGGTCTACCGCGAGACCGGCGACGGGGGGCGGCAGTTCGGACGACCCCTCGACGTGCTGCTTATCTTCCCGCAACCGTATGCTGTCGGCATGAGCAATCTCGGCTTCCTCTTTGTCTACCGCCGCCTGCGCGAATTTCCCGAGGTCAATGTCGAACGCGCGTTTCTCGACGACGACGGCACCCTGTCGCCGGCGGTGGAATCGGGGCGTGACTGGCGGCAGTTCCCGGTACTGGCGCTCTCCTGCAGTTATGAACTCGATGTGCTGCGCTTCGCGCAGCGGGCGCGCACGGCGGGCCTGGTCCTTGACGCCGGGGTGCGGGCGGAGCGTCCGCTGCTGCTGGTCGGCGGGACCGGGGTACAGGTCAACCCGCACCTGTGGGCAGGCGTGGCGGATGTGATCTGTACCGGGCGCTGGGAGGATGATGAGGCGGCGCTGCGCAACCGGCTGCGCGCGCTGCTCGGCCTGCCGCCCGCGTCTGTCCCGCTGCCGCCCGCCCCGCTGGTGCATAACACGCTCTTCGCGGCGGACGCGGTCTTTGCCGACGCGCTGCTGCTCGAACTGGAACGCGGCTGCCGCTACCGCTGCCCGTTCTGCTGGTACGCGCATGCGACCGCGCGGGCGGCGGCACCCGCGGCGGCGGACCTGCTGGCCGTGGTTGACCGCTTCCCGACCCCGGCGGTCGGCCTGGTCTCTGCCTGCCTGGCTGATTACCCGCAGCTGACGGAACTGCTGACCGGGTTGCGGGAGCGGCAGCGGCACATCGGGTTCGCCTCGCTTCGCTTCGACCGGCTGAACGACAGCGACCTTGCCCTGCTCGCGGCGTGCGGGATGCGGACCTTGACCATCGCGCCGGAAACCGGGGCACCGGCGCTGAAGCAGGCGGTGGGCAAGCGGCAGACGACCGCGGCACTGGTGCAGCGGCTGCAGGTGGCGGCGGCAGCCGGTATCCGGAACTTCCGCTTTTACTATCTGGTCGGGTTGCCCGGGGAAGGGGAGGAGGAGTTGCGGCAGACCGCGGCGGAAATTGCGGCGCTGGTCCGGGCGGTTCGCACGGTGGATGCCGCGTGCCGCTGCGAGGCAACCATCAACCCGCTGGTCCCCAAGCCTGGCACCCCCTGGGCGGCCGCAGCGCTGCTCAGCGCCGCGGCCATGCGGCACGCTCGCCACCTGCTGACCGGCTGCCTGCAGGGAACCGGGGTACAACTGTCATGGGGGAGCTGGCGCGAAGCGCAGCAGCAGCACCGGCTGGCCCACAGCCGGGTTCCCCTGACCGCCGGCCTGTAAAAAAACAGACAGTACCACTTGACAAGCATATATTGATTATTGTATCCTGCCCATCTTGACGCGGAGTGTGCGGGCTGACAACTGCGGTACGACAGGTGCCGGCAGCGCACGCGCGTCACATGGTATCACGGGCAGCAGTGAAGCGACGAAGGAGACGGGCGCGCGCCTGGCGCGGCGCTGACCATAAACTGGCGGGTTAGGTATGGGTCTTTTCAGCCGCAAAAAACAGATACTGGCGCTGGACATCGGCAGCTACGCGATCAAGTACGCGCTGCTCGATAACACCGGCAAGGACATCGTCGTGCGGTTCGCGGGGCAGAAGCTCGTGCCGCCGCAGGAACCCGGTGTCGGTGAACTCGAAGGCGCGACCATCGCCCTCAAGCAGCTGGCGGTGGAACTTGACCTTGTCAAGAAGAAGCTGCATCAGGTGGTTTTTGCCATCCCCTCCTCGCTGGCCATTGTCCGTTTCGTCACCCTGCCCCCGACCCCGCTCGACCGGGTCAAGGCCATTCTGCGTGGCGAGGCGGAACAGCACATCCCGTTTTCCATTGACGACGTGGCAATGGATACCCAGATCCTGCGCGCCGACGACAAGGGGGTCGAGGCGATTATTGTCGCGGTCAAACAGGAAAAAGTCGACGAGTATGTCAACCTGGTGCAGGTGGCCGGACTGACCCCTGAAGTCATCGACGTCTCCGCCTTCTCTCTGTTCAATGTGTTTCGTTTTACCGAGGGGGAAAAACTGCAGGCCCTGGCCAAGGCGCCGGAAGACGGCAGCGAAGCGAAGGAGCCGGTGGTGGCCCTGCTTGACATGGGCGCGTCGACCACTGATATCAGCGTCTGTCAGGGTGGCAAACTGATGCTGACGCGCAGTGTGGCAATCTCGGGCAATTCGCTGACCGATGCCGTGTCGCGCCGCCTCAACGTGTCGCCGCTGCTGGCGGAACGCTACAAGAAGGCGCAGGGCCGGGCACGCACGGAATCGGCTGAACCCAAGGAAGAAAAGAAAACCACGACCGGCGCGATGGGGGCTCCGCGCGCGCCGATGGGCGAAATGGCTGCACCCAAAATTTCGCTGGGTGCGCCCAAAACCCCGGGTCTGGCACCGGGCACCGCTCCGTCGGCACCGCCCCCGGCACCAGCCCTTGCGCCGGCGGCACCTGCGGCCGCTGCTGAAGAGGCGGCGACACAGGCGCCGGCCGCACCCTCGGTTTCCACCGAGGGAGGTATGCAGCCC
>CAZWUZ010000023.1:0-11648 GCA_964637655.1 uncultured bacterium
CGGGCGTCGGTTATGCGTTCGGCGACCGCTTCGGTCATGTCATGGTCGGCGGCATCGAGGGGATGGCGGCCGGGGCGATGCTGACGATGATTGCCGCCACCATGCTCCCCGAGGCGGTGCACCGTGCCGGCGCAAACGGTGCCGGCCTCAGCACCCTCGCCGGGTTCCTCGCCGCTCTCGCCTTCAAACTGCTGGAGTAGCACCACCCGTCGGCGACGTCCGCCGCGACGGTCCGCGTGGGGCATCGACATGTCGCCGCGCACCGTCCGGAATACCACCCGTCACCTGCTCGCGCCGCAGCTCACCGCGCATCCAGCGCGTGCGGTCAACTTTCATCGCCAGCACGTGCAGCAGCGGTTCCCCCACGGCTTCGCCTTCGAGCATGGTGAGTGCCAGCGCCACAGCCGCCATGGTGCAGAGTCGTCCGTCCCGGTCGGCGCTGCGCAGGCGCGGCAGCAGGATCGCGGGCGGCGGCAGCGTGACACAGGACAGGCCCTGCAGGCAGGGAAGACGCCGCCGCATGCGGCTCGCCTGATTCCATGTGCCGTCAGGAACGAGCAGCGTGTCGGGCAACTGGCCGGGCCAGCGGTCGAGCGGTATGGCATCGTCGGCAGGAAAGAGCACCGCGGGGCGGCAGCCCACCGGGAGCACGGGCACCGGGGCGGGCTGGTCGCGCCCGCCAGTGGCGTGCAGTTCGCTGCGGGTCAGGCAGTGATGCAGCAGCCGCGCGGTATTGCTCGGGCGGTGTGTCTCGAGCTGATGCACCAGCAGAATGACCCGCGTGCGCGTGGTCACCGGCAGGACGTCAGCGCAGAGACAGAGCGGCAGGTGCAGACCGCAGACGGGACAGCGCGCCCGGCAGCAGGGGCGGCGGGTCACCCCGCTACGGAGTGCGCAACAGCTTCCACGGATTGGCCTCGATATCGGCCGAGAACGCCTTGATGTTCTCCGAGGTCGCCGTGAAGTTGGCGATGATCTTGGCGAGGTTCTCGCGGTTCTCCTGCGTCATGCCGTCGGCATGCTCCGACAGCGAGCGCAGCGCGTTGGCCGCCGCGTCGATGTCCGCCGCCGTCTTCTTCAGTTCGCGCGACAGTTCCGCCGCGTTGCGCATGGTCGTGCGCAGGTCGCCGCGATTCTCGTTGAGCACGTCGCGCGAAGCCACCAGCAGTTCATCCGCGTGTGCCGTGGCGGCGCTGGCATGGGCGATGACCTGGCGCAGGTCCGTCTGCACCGCCTGGTCAGTGAGGATGCTGTTGACCCCGTCGAGCATGGCGCGCAGCTGCGTGGAGATCTCGTCGCCGCGGCGGTGGATGAGGGTAAAGACGCTCGACATCATCAGCGGTTCGACCCCGTCAATGACATCCTGCTCACCGAGTTCCGTTTCGGTGTCGCTGACCTTCATCAGCGCGATATATTTCTGCCCGATGAAGCCGGTGGTCTCGATGGTGGCGATCACGTCGCGGCGCAGCGGGATGTCGCCGGTGAGCGTGAAGGTGACCAGCACCGGCTCGGTGTCGCGCGTCACCACGACGCGCTCCACCTGCCCGATCTTGCACCCGGCATAGGTGACGGGCGCCTTCTCCTCGAGCGTGTCGACATAGAGGAAGCGCGCCGTGTAGGTGCGCTCGATGCGGTCGCACGAGGCGTTGTTGAGCATGAAGATCAACCCGACGAACACCAGCAGGGCGGCGCTGGTGAAGATGCCGACGATGATCTCGTTCTTGCGGTCCTTGTCCATGGTTCCTCTCCTACAGCTTGTTGTCCCCGTGCTTGATGAACTCGATATAGTCCTCGCGCGAACGGCGCAGCGGGATGGGCCCGTCCGCCAGCCCGTGCACGAACTGGTGCACCAGCGGGTCGTCGGGCTGCTCGAAGATTTCCGGTTTGCCCATGCGCACGATGCGCCCCTCGTGCAGCATCGCCATGCGGTCGGCGATGCGGAAGGCGAACTGCATCTCGTGGGTGACCACCACCGAGGTGGTGCGCATCTTGGCGGAGATGTCCCTGATCAGCTGGTAGATGACCCCGCCGACGATCGGGTCGAGTCCCGCCCCCGGCTCGTCGTAGAAGACCACCTTGGGGTCGAGCGCGATGGCGCGGGCGAGCGCTACGCGCTTGCGCATGCCGCCCGAGATCTGCGCCGGCTTGAGGTCCTGAAACCCCGTCAGCCCGACCATGTCGAGTTTCATGCGCACCATGATTTCGCTGATGCTCGGCGCCGTCTGCGTATGCTCGCGGATGGTCAGCGCCACGTTCTCCCCGAGGGTCAGCGAATTGAACAGCGCCCCGTGCTGGAAGCACATGCCCCACTTCTTGCGCAGCTCGTTGAGCTCGTCGGGGGCCATGCCGACGATATCGCGCCCGTCGTAGCGGATATGCCCGGTGTCCGGTTTCTCGATGCCGATGAGGCAGCGCAGCAGCGTCGACTTGCCGCAGCCCGAGCCGCCCATGATAATCATCGTCTCGCCGTTCTCGATGGTCAGGTCGACATCCTGCAGCACCCAGCGCCCGTCGAACTGCTTGGAGACGTTCTCGATCTCGATGCGCATGTCAGAACACCGTCAGGGCTGTCGCCAGCCCGTCCACGATGACAATCAGAAAGATCGACGAGACCACCGCTTCGGTGGTGGCGCGCCCGACCCCTTCGGCGCCGCCGGTCACGTTGAGCCCCTTGTAGCAGCCGACGATGCCGATGACCGCGCCGAAGGCGGCGGCCTTGCCCAGCCCGGTGAGCACGTCGTCACCGAGCTTGAGGAAGTCGAAAGTCATCTTCTGGTAGAGCAGCGGGTCCATCTGCGCGTAGAGGTAGGAATACATCATGCCGCCGATCATGCCGCAGGCGTCGGCGAGCATGGTCAGCAGCGGGGTCATGATGACGATGGCGATCAGGCGCGGCACGACGAGGAACCTGATGGGGTTGAGCGCCATCACCTCGAGCGCGTCGATCTCCTCCGAAACGCGCATGGTGCCAAGTTCCGCCGCCATCGAGGCGCCGATGCGCCCGGCCAGCACCACTGCGACCATCAGCGGGCCGAGTTCGCGGCAAACCGAGACGCCGACCATGGCGCCGGTGAACACCTCCGCCCCGAACTGGCTCAGCTGGTAGATCGCCTGCATGGCGAGGATCAGCCCGATGATCCAGGCGATGAGCGCGACGATGGGAAGCGAATCCGCGCCGATCAGCCGCATCTGGTGGATGGTCTCCGCGCGGCGGATGGGATGCCCCTGGAAGGGGCGGACGAAGGTCCAGTAGAGGGCCGCAAGCAGCAGGCGGGCAAACCGGGCCTGCTGGACAAGCGCGTCGAGGACGCGCCCGCCGATAAAACCGAAGAACGCGGTCATCTACTGCACCGTGAACACCGACAGGAGGTTCGCCAGTTCGAACACCGACCGGACGTTCTCCGTCATCTGCGCCAGCACCAGCTGGCCGCCGTAGGCGTTGCACTGCTGCAGGCACTCGACCAGCGTGGCGATGCCCGACGAGTCCATGTAGGGGACGCCGGCGAGGTTGACCTCGATGAGGCGCACCTTCTCCTTCGTCAGCCGGTGCAGCGCCTCGCGCAGCTGCGCCGACGTGCTCATGTCGACGTCGCCGGTAACAAGCACCCGCTGGCGGTCCACCTGCGTCTCCGTCCTGACCTCCATGTTATGCGGTCTCCTTCTGCGGCAGGCGTTTGCGCAGGGTCAGCAGCGTCCCCTGCTCCTGCTGCGTATCATAGTCGACGTCATCCATCACCGAGCGGATAAAATGCACGCCCAGTCCGCCGGGGCGCACGTCCGCCAGTTCCCGGCTGCAGATCTTGTCCGTTTCCACCGTGCGGCCCCAGTCGCGCAGGACGAAGGTCAGCGTTTCCGCGTCCGCCGTCACCGTCACGGCGATGCGCCCGTCGCGCCGGTTGTCGTAACTGTGGCGGATGATGTTGGTCAGCGCCTCGTCGAGCGCCAGCTTGAGCTTGTTGGTGCAGTCGGCCGTGAACGCGCGCTCCTGCCCGAGCTGGTCGATGAGCGCGCGCATGACCCGCAGGAAGCGCGGGTCGCTGGCAAAGGCGAGCCGGTACTCCGCCAGCGGCTGCGGGCGCCATTGCAGCGCGACCACGGTCAGGTCGTCGTGCAGCGCCGCCTGCCCCTCCGCCGCGTTGACCTCGGCGAAGATGCGCGTGGCGAGCACGTTCAGCGGCACCTGCTGCGTGCGCACCACCTCCGCCAGCCCCTCGAGCCCGAGGTCAAGGCCGCCGCTCTCCGCCTCCGTCACCCCGTCGGTGTAGAGGATGACGCGGTCGCCGGGCTGCAGCTGCACCCGCTGCGACGCCAGGTTCAGGTCGGGAATGATGCCGAGCGGGGGGCCGCCCCCCTCGACGAGGAAGGTGGTCTGCCCGTCGAGCCCGAGCACCAGCGGCGGCAGGTGCCCGGCGCGGAAGACCTCGAGCGCGCCCGCCGCCGTGTCGAGCACCAGCAGCGCCAGCGTGACGAACATCCCCTTCTGCGACTGCGCGAAGAGCTGCGCGTTGAGCAGTGCCAGCCCGAGCCCCGGATTATCCGACCCCTTGAGCTGGTAGCGCAGCATGTTCATCAGGTTGGCCATGTACAGCGCCGCGGGGACGCCCTTGCCCGACACGTCGCCGATGATGATGCACAGCCGCCGCTCGTCCAGCGGGAAGAAATCGTAGAAGTCGCCGCTCACCGTGCGCGCCGGGATGTTGCTCGCGTGCAGGTGGAGGTCCGCCGACGGCGGCGGCGGGGCGGGGAGGAACGAGCGCTGGATCAGCTGCGCCGTTTCCAGTTCCTGCTGCATCCGCTGCTGCTCGAGCATGCGCCCGTGCAGCGCCGCGTTGGCAATCGCGATAGCCAGCTGCCCGCCGAACACGGTGAACAGTTCGAGGTCGTCAGCGTCGAACGACTGCCCGTCCTTGCGGTTGATGACCTGCGCCACCCCGAGCAGCGTGTCCTTGTTGAGCAGCGGGATGCAGACAATCGATTTGGTGGTGAACCCCGTCTTGCGGTCCCACGAGGAGTCGAAGCGCGGGTCGGCGTAGGCGTCGGGGACCAGCAGCGCCTCGCGATGCTGGGCCACCCAGCCGGCGATGCCGCGGCCGAGTTTGACCTGTGCCGACTGCAGCTGGTTGCAGACCTCGCCGAGCGCGGTGACAAACTGCAGTTCCTCGCCGCTCTCATTGAGCAGCAGCAGGCAGCCCGCCTCCGCCCCCATCACCTCCTGCTCGATGGTGAGCGCGCGGCGCAGGACCTCCTGCAATTCGAGCGTGGAAGAGAGCACCTTGCTCACCTCCATCACGCCCATCAGTTTGTCGATCTTGCGCTGCAGTTTTTCCACTGCTCCCCCGCCTAACTATATGAATGCAAGGGATTGTAGCACAGGGGAAAGTGCCCGTCAATAACGCGGTGGGCTGCCGGTGGTGCGGAACGCCATGGTCGTCGTCGCTTGTGTCCTCAAGGGCAAAGGCCGTTTCCGGGCCGCGCGTTGCACATCCCGGCGCTGCGCGCCCTCCGTTGCTCCCGGCTGAGACGCCCGCAGTTGTTGCTCGCAACGCGAACGCCAGCGCGGCCGGGACGCTACCGGCTCATGGCGTCCGTATCCGCCGGGCCTGCTTGCACGATGCGGGCAAAAATGCTTCCGGTTTGACGTTGCAGCAGCGCACGGGCTTCCTCACTAACTGCCACCTCGCCGCCAAATCCACGCACCCCCGCACTACCGCTCATTCTGCGATCGCCCAACACCCCCAGCTGGGCGCGGGTCATGCCGATGATTATCGTCGTGCGGTCGCTGTTCTCCTCACCAGCCACCTGCTGCAGCCAGGCGGACAGGATTGCCCGCCCCGGTGCCGCGGTTATTCCCGGATGCGCCGCGGCATACGCCGCCGGTAGTGCCGGCGGGACAGCTGTTGCCGGGTCAAGTTCGCAGACCGTGAGCAGGCCGCCATTGTTTACGCGCAGCAGGTTGCCGGCCATGAGCGACATCAGCAACGGGCGCCGGGCTGCACGACGCTGATAGGCGACTTGCACACTTTCCATCGACTTCATCTGGCGAATCAGTTCCGCCGCCAGCGGCGACAGTTGGCGTTCATCAGCCCAGGCCGGCGTTGCGCACCACCGCAGTGCCACGCTGACCGGATCACCTGCCGGCACCGGAACACACGAGACCGGCGTATCGTTGAGATATTCGGTTTCCAGCGCTTCCAAAGCCTGCTGCGCGTCCCGGGCGGGAAAAACAACCGTTTCTGTACGATTGCTACCCGTGGACGTACACGCGCCGATCCCCAGCACCAACAGCACCCCGAACAACCATACTAAGCGCGAGTTCATCATTATTCCCCCATGCGCACGTCAGAACGTATAGCCGAAATTCGCCTTTACTCCATTCGCCCCGCCGGCAAAATAGTATGATACCCCGACGCGGAAATTGTTCAATTCACTGAACGTGCTGCCGCCCTCCGTGCTTTGGTCGCGGCGCATCAGGCCATAGGCCACACCAACCTCATCGTACGCGTCAGTGTGGACATCCGTGCCGAACAGCCGGGTGTCGACGAAGAACAGCTCAAGCGCTGAGCCGCGCGCCCACGTAGCCACTTCCAGCGGAAATGAGTACATCACCCCGGTGCGCAGAACCGTGTTGTGGACATCAGGATCATATGAATAGTCGCCATACGAAAACTTGAGGGTGCTGTAGTAGCCGAGCAGATTGCCGATGTGCAGTTTTTGGCCTTCTCCAAGCGGAATGGTATAGGCGCTGGTCACCGATGTCCCGACCATTTGCGCCACCGCCCCCAGGTCAAGCGAAGCGCCCATCCCGTAATTGAGCGCAGGCGTCAACACCCATTGCGGGTTGATCGGCTTGCTGTAGGACACCCCCAGCCCCACCTGATAACTCTTCGCGCTGCGCACTTCCGACATGCTGAGCGGCATGCGCAACGTCAGCCGTTCACGATAATCCTGGTTGCTGACAAACGCATAGGACAGCGGCAGCGTCACCCCCTGGTTGCGCGCCCCCCCCTGATCGATATTGAAGTAATCCATGCCAAAGTGAAACTGGTTTTCATTGTCATTGCCCTGGCCGTCCGCCCGGTCAGCGAGAATACTGGTTTGGTGCATGAAACCGTCACTGAAATCCTGCTGGATCATCGTTCCCTGCACACTCTCCGGACCGCCAGCCAGGATGTTGTTCGGTCGCTTCGCCAATTCGCGCATCAGCGCTTCCAGCGACGACGCCCCATTCGTCTCCAGCCAGTCACCCAGCAAGTCAATGCTGGCATCACGCGTGGCGCCGGCAAAGGTCTGGTTGACCCCGATGCTGGGGATGGAGAGCGTCAGGGTCGGACTGCCCGCGGCCGCCGATAAGTAGATCGGCAAGCCGTGTTCGTCGCCCATCAGCCAGAACGTGATGCTCGCCGCCGAAACATCGGTGTAGCTCGCGGCCATCGCGGTCAGTTGCGCCCGGTCAAGACCGTTCAGTCCGTCCTCAATGGTGTTGAACCCCTGTTTGTAGGTCTGCCCCCCCGTGGTCAGTTCGACAACAAAATTGTTGTCAAGCGCCAGTGCCGCATACGGCACGCCAACGAGTATCCCCACCAGCAATCCCACCCACCATGTACGCATCTCGTATCTCCTCTGGCCGCGCCAGGCACGGCGTTTTCATTCTTCGACGGCCTGCGGCCGTCACTGTTAGTGCCAGTTGGATGCGGCTTGCGCTGTCACCGCTGCCAGACAGCGATCAGCCGCAGACATCATCTGTTCCGGGGTCGCCGCGATCAGCGTTTCCTCCGGCCGGCCATGCCGACGGAGCCACGCTTCGTGCACGGTGTAGGTGACCCGCGCCCTGTCCCCGTCAGGAGTCACCGCCATAGCATACGGAAAATCATTATCAATCACCAGCACCTGCCGTTGCGCGTCATCAATTTTCACCACGACGCCGTTCTGCATGACCACCAGCAGCACCGCCTGCCACGCGGCTGCCGGCGATACTGCGAGCCGGGTGCTCTGCGCATAACCCCAACGGGGGAATTCAGCCGCCGCAAAGCGCTGTTCCGTCTGATATTCCAGTTCCGAAAGAATGCGCACACCCAGGCCGCCGCCGGTACAACCCGTGCCCAGCAGCAGCACCAGCACGGCAAGATACCGCATCAACGTGCCACCGCTCCCGCAATGCGGCGATACACTTCCTGTTCCAGCGCTTCTGTGGAGAGCGCCCCCTGTTTCCAGACATCCAGGAAAACCGTCGTTTGCTGCGGGGAACGTTCGCACACCATGCCGTTGACATAGAGATCGTAGGGGTTCACTTCCAGATCAAGCCGCGGCAGGGCCACCGTAAGCATCCCCGCCGGTGCATCAGCGACGATAATACGCGCTCCGGGCAGCCCGGTCATGGCCGCATGCAAGGCCGGCCAGATTTCCGCACGCGAGTTGACGTACGTGCGCCTTGGTTCTGCCGGCGCATCCGCCGCATAATCATCAAGCCCGGCGCGCAATTCACGCTCCGGCTGGTATGCCTGCGCGCGTGTCCGGGCAGTCGTTGCCTCGGTCAGCAGCAACGCCCGCACCTTCTCCTGGCGTTCCGCCGCTCCCGGATGGTCTCCTGCATCTCCCGTTTCGAACAATACCGTACGCCCGATAACCTCGACTAATGCCTGCGGGGGATACCCTGCGGCCAGGAGATAATAGACCGCATGCTCGTCGGCTTCCAGTTCCTGCGTGCGTGAATAACCATTCGTCATCATCACCGCGATGCTGCTGCCCACCTTGTTGCCCAGCAGGCGCGCCGCCTGGCCGAGCGCCGGCCCCGCCGCCGCCCCGGCTCCCGTCCGCCCCGCCACCACCCCCAGTGCCACAGTCAAGGCATTGGCAACCAGCGCACGACCGAACACGTCACCTTGCTGTCCTTGGTGCAGAACATTGAGCGCATGCTGACCGCGCAAATGATGGTATTCATGGGCCAGCAGTGCCGCCAGCAGATTTTCGTCGTTTTCCAGGCGCTGCAGCATGCCGTACGTGACATACAGCGTGCCCCCCGCATCGGCAAAAGCATTGGCTGTCAGTGCATTGAGCAGCACGGCCTGCGCCGGCGGGCCGCCTGTCGCGGCCTGCAAACGCTGAAGAATTGTCGTCAGAGTCATCAGGCGTGAATCATCGTACAGAACGCGATACTGGCTCAACATCAGGCGCTGCTCGTAGTTGCCCAGTCGAGCGACATCATCCGCCGCGCCAGCCGGTCCCACAATGCCGGCAAGCATCACCGCAAGAATTACTGCCATCCCCCGGTTATTGACGCGCATGCCGTCATGTTAGCAGATGGTTATGGGCGCGTCAAGAGCAGTTCCATGGGTCCTTGACGCGGCAAAGCTGCCGCGCTATACTCATACGGTACGGTGCAACCAGCGCCACGGAGGTTCGACATGCTGCAGGAATTCAAGGCCTTTGCGGTCAAGGGGAACGTGGTCGACATGGCGGTCGGCGTCATCATCGGCGCCGCCTTCGGGGCCATCGTCACCTCGCTGGTCAACGATGTCATCATGCCGCCCGTCGGCGTGCTGCTTGGCGGGGCCGATTTCGCCAACCATTTCGTCGTGCTCAAGGCGGGGGCGGCGCTTGCCCCGCCTTACGCCACCATCGAGGCAGCTAAGGAAGCCGGAGCAGTCACGCTCAATTACGGGAAATTCATCAACAGCATCATCAGTTTCCTCATCGTCGCCTTCTCTGTCTTCCTGCTCGTGCGCTCACTGCTCCGCCTGAAAAAACAGGAGGCAGCGGCACCGGCCGCACCGACGACGAAGGATTGCCCGCACTGCTGCAGCGCCGTCCCGCTCAAGGCGACCCGCTGCCCGCACTGCACCTCGACGCTCACTTGACTTTTTCGCGGCAGTAGCATATACTTTCGCCGTCTGTTGGGGAGTCGCCAAACTGGCAAGGCGCCAGACTCTGGATCTGGTTATTGGGGGTTCGAGTCCCTCCTCCCCAGCCACGGGGCTGACAGCGCAACACGCTGTCGGCCCCTTCCTTTTGCCCGCCAGCAGGTTATGACTGTTTCACCACAACGGTCGTTCCCTGTGGTATACTTGTATAAGCAGGGCATGCACATCCTGAAAGGGGGTGGGTGCAATGCAGACCACTGGTGTCCTCGGTACCACAGCCGAACTCTATTCACTCTATCAGACGGGGCAGTTCAGGGGGGTGCTGCAGCAGTCGGCGCTGCCGCAGGGGGACGACAAGACCGCCCTGCTGCATCTCGGGGCGCAGAAAGCGTCGCTGCAACGCGCTCCCTCCGTCGTGGAAACAGGGCAGAGTTTTGCCACCGGCCAGCGTGCCGGTATCGGTCGCGGTGCTCTGCTCGACATCTACGGCTGAACGGCGTTCGCCGCGCACGAAGCGTCTGCGCTGAGCCTTTGGTGCTGCTGTTGTGCTCACCTATAGCGGCCTGCCAGTCGCACAACCGACGGCATTCACCACTGAGCACACAGAGCACACGGAGCGATTGCGGTCTGCCACAGGTGATGCTGCGGTGATCAGCGATAGTGGACCTCCGATTATACATCCCGGGGAGTGACACACCGCGCACAGGCGAGGCGCCTGTGCCACACCATCAACGTCCTCTTCTTCGCCTGTGTGGCACAGCCGCCCCGGCTGTGCACAAGACCCTGCACACCCGACGGCGTTCACCGCGGAGCGCACAGAGCACACGGAGCGTTTTGCGGTCTGCCACAGGTGATGCTGCGGTGATCAGCGATAGTGGACCTCCGATTATACATCCCGGGGAGTGACACACCGCGCACAGGCGAGGCGCCTGTGCCACACCATCAACGTCCTCTTCTTCGCCTGTGTGGCACAGCCGCCCCGGCTGTGCACAAGACCCTGCACACCCAACGGCGTTTGATGCAGTGCCAGACACAGACAACACGCTGGGTGAGGCGGTGCCAGGCACGCAACTCATGGAATTCCCGTTCATCCATGAGTTGAGTGCCTGGCACCAATATAAGCAATATATACCGATATATATGGAGTTGGTTGTGTTCCCTATAGGAAAAGGGGGGCGGAAACTGCTCCGCCCCCCCCTGATTGCCGTCTCTGACTAACGCCGGACAGTGCCCTGCGTGCTGATCACCTCGGCCTCGACATTGAGGTTCGGATAGGTGCGATAGGTGATGGTGTAATTGCCGCGCAGGCCGCCGCCGAACGACTGCAGCAGGCCGGCAAACTGGCTGCCGTCGCGGTCATTGTCCCAAACGAGGTACTGCCCGCCGGTCTGCTGCGCGATGCGCTGCAAGGCCGCGCTCCCCTCCGGCCAGGTCGGCCCGAGTTCCACCGTCGAGACCTTCACCCCGCGGCTGCGCGCGGCCGCGACCGCCTGGTCGAGCGTGTGCACGCTCCCCGCACGCTCCTGCCAGACCCGCCCCTCATCGACGCCATCGCTCATCACCACGAGATAGCGCGGCGCCGCGACCCCGGCGAGGTGACTGCTCGCCGCCTCGTAGATGCCGTCATACAGTTGCGTGTAGCCGTCGCGCTCCAGTGAGCGCACCAGCATGAGTTGCCCCTGCTGGTCGTGCTGCAGCGCACTGAGCAGCGTCAGGTCCTCGCTGACGCTCATCAGCACCAGTTTGTCACCCGGCTGCCGGCGCCCGATGAACTGCCGCGCCGCTTCGCGC
>CAZWUZ010000023.1:11658-23155 GCA_964637655.1 uncultured bacterium
GGTGCCGCGGGTCGAGGTCATCGTCTGACTGATGTTGACGATTTCGCGCGTCTCGCCGTTTTCTCTCACCGTGAACACATTACGCTGCTGCTGCAGGTTGGGGATGAAATTACCGTCCGCATCGACCACCGAAGCCGTGACCGTCTTCGTGGTCATCTCGGGGACCGCGACCGGCGCTGCCACCGCGCTGCGCGGCACGGTGAGCGTGATCAGCACGCGACGGTTCTTCCGCCGGTTCTCCTCGGTGTCGTTCGGATAGCCCGGACGGTCCTCGCCATAGGAGGCATCGAGCACACGGCTCCGGTCGATCCCCTCGATGGTGACGAGGTACTCGGTCGCCGCATCGGCACGACGCCGCGCCAGGCGCTGGTTGTAGGCGTTGTCCGCCAGGTCGCAGGTATGCCCCTCGAGCGCCATGCCCAGCTGCGGGTTGGCGCGCAGGATGTCCGCCACCTCGCGCAATACCGGCTTCGCATCAGTACGGATAACCGCGCGGTCGAGATCGAAGTAGATTTCCCGCACAATGGTTTCCGCCCCCGCGAATGCGGGGAACAGCAGCACCGCCACAGCCGCCAGCCACAGCCAGCCACGGTTCTTCATGACGCCCTCCTTGACGTTTGGTAACCCGATTGTAGTCCTGTTTTCGCGTCTTGTCAACGGATAATCTTACCCGGCGGCGGTTCCGGCAGCGGCGCCTGCGGCACCCCGAGCCGCAGCGGCAGTTCCGCCGGCAGTCCCAGCGCGGTAACCGGTGCCTGCGCCCGGTTGTCGCCGGCCAACACCGCTCCGCATTCCGGGCAACGCTGATAGGTTGCGCCCATATCAACGAAACAGTCCGGGCAGATGCGCGGCACCTGCAGGCGCACCGCGCGTTCGAGCGCGCCCGCAGTCACGTTCGCATCGCGCATGGCGCGCAGCATGACCCCGACCATCAGCCCGCCCTTGAACTTGGTGCTCTCACCCGAGGTCTGATCCTCCTGCGAGGCGAGCAGTACCAGCCGCCCGTCGCGCTCGAGTTCCTGGCGGAACCCGCCGGCATAGCAGACGTCGAGCGCCGCCCCCTGCACTGGCGCGCGCACCGCGTCGCGCCGGTCGCCCAGATCGTCATCGGGAAAATCATGCGAATAGTCCGCGTTGACGCTGTCGAAGGGGGCGAGGTACTCCTGCGCCCCGTCGGGCTCGCGGTTGCGGCTGGTTCCGCCCGTCTCCTGCACCCCGTGCCCGGAAAAGAAAAAGACCACGCGGTCCTCGGGCCCGGCCACGCGCGCCAGCCAGCGCAGCGCCTCGGTGATGTTCTCCTTCGTCGCCTGCTCGTCGACCAGCAGGCGGCCGTTTTCCGCCGGCATGCCGAGGTGCTGGAACGCCTGCCAGGCGTCGAAAGCGTCCTTGCTGCAGTATTCGAGGTCGTTGGCCTCGGCGTATTCCTTGATCCCGACAAAGACCCCGAACCATTCCGCTTCCGGCTTGCCCTGCACGGGCGCGGTGCGCGGCGCAAATGCGGCATCGAGCCGCCACGGGCAGGAGGTATCGCTGTGATAGAGCGACGGGAGCAGGTAGATGGTCTCGTCCGCGGCAAGGTTGGCCACCACCGTCTCGCGCCCTTCGCCGTCGCGCGAAAAGTACACCGTGCCGTCCGCCTTGCTCACCACGAGGTCGAGGTCGATGTCGCCCACCTCGTCACCGTTGAGCTGCACCGCCAGCACCCCGTCCTGCGGCGCGGTGAACGCGAGCAGTTCCTGCCGCGTGCCGGTATCGAACATTCCCGCCGCCCCGCGGTCGGCCGCCAGCGCGCGCGCGCCCGGGATGGCGTCCACGAGATGCGCCGCGAGCGTGACCGGCACCTCGTGCCAGCCGTTATCACCGCGCTGCAGGCGGCAGAGGTACTCCCCCTTCCGCTGCAAGCCGAGCACGGCAAATTCGCGCAGTCCCTGCTGCAGCGAGTCGACCGCCAGTTCCCCGTCGCGGAAAACCGCGAGGTCGACATCAGCCGCCGTGTCGCCGCCGGTGCGCAGCGCCAGCCAGCCGCGGTTGACCACCGGCACACGGAAGTAGCGCGGGCGGTCGTCAATCACCGTTTCGCGTTCCAGCCCGTCGCTGAGGTCGCCCGACAGGCGCACCTGCCACGCGGTCAGCGTGAACGGCAGCCGCTGCTGGCCGCGCGCGTCGTATTTCTCCACGGTGACGGTGTAGCGCTCGCCCGCCCGCACGCGCACGAACAGGTTTTCCTGCGACCGCTGCCCGGCGGAACTCCACTCCTCCCCGTCCGGGGCCCGCAGTTTCAGATCGAGATCGTAAGTGCCGCCGCTGAGTTGCAGATCGAGATACCCGTCCTCGGGCGGCTGGTAGGTATAGGAGACCTCGTCGCGCCCGGCGGGAAAATCGCGCACCACGGGCTGGTCGGGGAACATCTGCCGCGGGTCGGTACCCCACGCCGCCGACAGCGCGTACCCGGTGGGCGCCCCGCCCAGCAACGTCAGCCGCACGGTATAGGTGCGACCCGCCTCGGTGTTCAGCCCGGTGATTTTCTGCGTCCAGACCGGGCCGCCGCGCGCGACGATGCGGCCTTCCGCGGTCAACACCGTCAGACGCACCTGCGCCGCCGGGTGCAGCCCGTCGAGCGACAGCAGCAGCACCCCGGTCTGCGCCGGGGTCAGCGTGTAGTCACGGCTCGGCAGGCCGAAGGTCAGTTTGCCGCGCACCGGCGCGCCGATGTTCAGTTCCGCCGCCGTCGCCGGCAGTGCCAGCAGCATCAGCAGCAGCACCAGTATCCGCTTCATCCCGTCGCCTCCGTCCGCGCCGCCCGCAGGAAAACCAGTGCCGCCAGCAGCGCCCCGCCGGTAAACACGGCGTACACGGTCAGTGTACCATACGACTCGTAGAGCTGCCCGCCCAGCCAGCAGCCGGCGATGGTCGCCAGCCCGTAGATGACGATGGCCACCAGCGCCTGCCCGGTGTTCTTGACTGATGCACGGCTGCGCACGTCGATGAAATGCACCGCTCCCCACAGGTAGCACGCGTACATCAGCGCGTGCAGCGGCTGAGTGGCAAGCAGCCAGCGCCAGTCATGCAGCAGCATGATGGATCCCCAGCGCAGCGCGGCCAGCAGGCCGGCTATCCCGAGCAGGCAAAGCGGACGGCAGCGCGCCAGCAGCCGCGTCCCCCAGTAGAACAGCGGGATTTCACCCAGCGCGGCGAGCGACCAGCCGAACCCGAGCGCCGCATCACTCCCGTTGCGTTCATTCCACATCAGCCCGTAGGTGACGAAATTCCCCTCGATGGTGATGCCGAGCAGCAGCAGCCCGAACACGAACCAGCGGCAGGTGCGGTCGCGCCAGAACAGGCGCACCCCGGCAAGGAAGCGCACCCGGCTGGCCGGGCGCACCGCGGTCGCCGGCAGGCGCAGCGTCACCAGCAGCGCCGTGGCCAGTCCGAAGGCCGCCAGCGGAAAGATCACCCGCAGCCCGAGCGGCAGCGCGAGCGCCCCGGCCAGCGACGAGGCGATGATGAAACTGATGGTTCCCCAGAGCCGCCGCGTGCCGAACCCCGTCTCCTGCCCGCCCGCAGCGATGGCGCAGGAATTGACCAGCGGCAGCACGCCACCCTGGAAGAGCGCAAAGAGTGCCACGGTACCGAGCAGCGGGTAGAACCCTCCCGCCTGCAGAAAGAGCAACGCCGCCAGCGCGTTTCCCCCGAGGCAGAGGGCGAGGATGGCTCGTCGCGCGTGCAGCAGGTCGGCCAGCGCCCCCCACAGCGGCTGGGTGACGAGCGCCACCAGCGGGGCGAGCGCCGCCAGCAGTTTGATCTCTCCCGCGTCCATGCCTGCGCGCAGGTAGTAGAGGTAGATAAACGGGCTGTAGCTGCCGATGGAAATGAAAAACCAGAAGTAGACGGCACCGACCGGGTCGAGCCGGGGTCGCGGCGCCGGCAGCGTGGTCATGTGTTCAGAGTGAGCGAACGAGCCGCAGGCGGTAGCCGAGCGCGCGCGTCAGCACCCGCGCGTAGGCGGGCCCGACGGTGAACAGTTTGTACTTGGAGAAGCCCATCCCCGCCGTGCGCTGCACCCAGCGCACCGGGCACTCTTTGATGCGGTACCCGAGCAACGCGGGGTAGAGCCCCGTCTCCGCGTTGGCGGCAAAATGCCCCTCGCGCAGGGCGAACGCGCGCCAGACCTCGCGGCGGTAGCACTTGAAGTTGTTGGTCAGGTCGGTGCGTGACGGGCCGAGCACGATCTTCGCCAGCAGGTGGAAGGCGCGGTTGAAAAAGAGTTTCCCCTGCGGGTAGTTGACCAGCGAGTCCGCCTTGAGGAAGCGCGAACCCATGGCGCCGTCCCACCCCTCGCGCAGGGGCTGCAGCACCCCGTCGATCTCGTCGATATTCTCGCGGAAATCCGCGTCGATGGAGAGCAGGTGGGTGATGTCGTCGCGCATCGCCGCCACGCCCGCCGCCAGCGCCCGGCCCACGCCCGGGGGCGCGATGCGGTGCACCGCGGTCACGCGCGGTTCGCGCGCCGCCAGTTCGTCGAGCACCCGGTCTGTGCCGTCCGTGCTCACATCGTCGACAATGATAAGTTGCTGCAGTTCGCCGGCATAGCGCGCCAGCAGCGCTTCCGCCAGCGGAACGATGTTCGTCGCCTCGTTGTGCGCGGGGACGAGTATCGCCAGCCGCAGCGGTTGTGCGGTCATCAGTGCATGCCTGTGGAGCACAGCCGCCCGCGGCCGTGCTGATTCCGTGCCATATTACAGCGAGTACCGCAGACGGTAGGCAGCGTCGGCGCCCGGGGGGGCATCGGGCAGTTTCTCCGCGCCGATGCCTTCGAGCGTTCCCGCCGCCGCCACCAGCGCGCCGGTGGCGAGAATCTCCCACGCCTTGGCCGTGTCCTCGCCCAGTTTGCTCGCCGCGTTGACCTCGGCCCCGAACACGTCCTGGTCGCCGATGCGCAGCAGTTTGCCGAACCCGAGCCCGACGCAGAGCAGGATTTTCTCCGTGTCCGGCTTGTCCCCGTTGTACGCCTTTGCCGCGCGCTGCATCGCCACGGCGCACTCGACCGCCTTGCTCGCCCGGCGGAAAATGACGAGCATGCTGTCCCCCTCCATCTTGAGCAGGATACCGTCGTAGCGGTCGATGCACGGGCAGAAGATGCGCTCCGCCTCGTAGATGACCTGCAAAAAGTGGATGATGCCGAATTCCGCCACCTGGCGCGAGAAGCCCGACAGGTCGGTGAACATCACCGCCCACTCCTCGCCGAACATGTCCCAGATGCGCGCGTCGATGGCCTGCTTGTCGGCGCCCGGGGCGAGGCGTTCCGCGAGCAGTTTCTCGAGGCGTTCGAGCGACGCGCTCGACCCGACGTGCTGCAGGCCGCGCAACACGGCTACTTCCCCCCCGCCGCGCGCACCGCGCTCACTTCGGCGGCAAAACGCGCCCCGAGCAGCGACCAGACCGGCAGCACGTCGAGCCCCGTCGCCGCCGCGCCGCTGACGGAATCAGCGATGTTCATCGCCGCCGGCAGCACCCCCTTGATCTTCTGCTGCAGCGGCCCGAGATACGCGCCCGCCTTGCCGACGTAGTCGCCGAGCGGCCCGGTCAGCCCCGCCAGCACCCCCGAGGCCTGCTGCACCGAGTCGGCCCCCGCGAACTTCGCGAATTTCTCCGTCATCGCCGCCTTGTTGCGCGAGAGTATCTGCCCGATGAGGTCGCTCGTCCCCTGCACGATGTTGTCGGCAAAGGGGAGTGCGACTTCGCCCACCGCGTAGTAGACCGCCAGTTCGCGCCCGGCGGGCAGCCCGCGGAACAGCGCCAGTTTCTGCGCCACGTCACCCGGGCAGAGCTGATGTATCATGTAGGCGAGTCCCAGCCCCTTGACCGCGGCATCCGTCGCCTGCTCGGAATCCGACTCGAAGGTGCTCGCCTGCTTCTTCCCGCCGCCGAAGAGCGAGAAGATGTTCTTGACCCCGGCGAACCCGGCAATCAGCTGGTCGCTGGTGTCGAGCGCGCTGGCCACCCAGAGCGCCTTGCCGGTGCTTTCCGACGCCGCCAGCGCCTGCACCTGCGCCAGGTCGGTGCCGGGCGCCACTCGCTGCACTGCGCCCGCCAGGTCGCGGTAGAAGACGAACGGCTCCGCGAACGGCAGCGTGGAAAAGAGCACCGTGAGCATCTTCACCGTAACATCCGACTGCTGATATTCGCCCAGCATCTGCTCGACTGTTTTCGCCATGGTCTTCTCCCTGGGTTGCGGAATGGCCAACCGCCTGATTACACCATGTTTCCGCCGGCGGCGTCAATCGCACGAGGCGATGCATGCCGCAGGCGCCACGGAGGGCACAGCCTGCGGTGCAACTGTTCAGCCAATCAGTCCCCTCTCCTTTGGGAGAGGGCGACGCGCAGCGTCGGGTGAGGGGATACGTCCGGCCGTGTCTGCCCACGGGCGGCACAGCCTGCGGCCTATTGTGCGCCGGTATCCGCCGCCGCCTGCAACTGCGGCAGCGCCGCCTGCCATGCCGGGCCGAGGCCGGCGAACTGCTGCGCGTCCACGGCAAGGCGCTGCGGTACCACATTGGCAACCGGTACCGTGGCGATGCTTCCCGGATTGCGCAGTGCCTGCGCCGCCAGCGCCCCGATACGTTCCCCCACCGCGCGGTAGTCGGCCCCATAGCTGAATGCCGCGCCCATGCCCACGTGTTCCAGATTGCTGGTGAAGACCGGGACGCCCTGCTGCCGCGCCGCCCCGCCGTACGCGGCGAAGGCGTTGTCGACGGTGTTGTCGCCGGCAGTCCAGAGCGCCTGCACGTCACGCTGCAGCAGCGCGCGCACCGCTTCGCCGACCGTTGCGGAGTTATCCACCGTCACTTCTGCGAGCGTGATACCCAGTTCCGCGCAGACCGCACGCGCCCTTTCCACGCAGGCGCGCGAACAGTCCTCGCCGGCGTTGTAGACCACGCCGACACGCTGCAGCCCGGGATTGACCTGCTGCGCCAGCCGGAAGGTCTCCGCCACGGGCTCGAAGGTGCCGATCCCCGCCAGGTGCGGCGGATGCTGCGCGGGGCTGGCGCGGTCGAGTCCCACCCCCGCGGTAAACGGGTCCGTCACCAGCCCGAAAATATGGAGGACGCTGCCGTCGCGGTTGGCGTTGGCCATCGCCTGCAGCACGGGGGTGCTCAGGGTGATGGCCACGTCGTAGTTGCCCGCGACCACCTGCCCGCAGATGCTGCTGAGCATCCCCATATCGCCCTGCGCATCGAGGAGCGTAATCCGCACGGTCTCCCCGTCACGGTAGCCCTGTGCCGCCAGTCCCTCGCGTATCCCCGCCACCCCGTCGTCCATCAGCACCGTCGGCACGTACTGCACGATAACCACCTGCGGCAGGTCGTCTGCCGGCCTCCCGCAGGCGGCAGCCAGCAGCATGACGCCGCACATCAGCAGGCCCGCAGTGTACCGCCGGCGCGGCAGTCGCTTCATCCCGCGCCGCCGCTTTCGCCGCGCGGTTCGAGATGGATGAGCACGTGGCGCAGCGCGGGGAGGGCGCGACGCAGGTGTTCCTCGAGGTGCGCGGTCAGCGCATGCGCGTCGCTGATGGGCGTTTCGCCCGCCACCGTGCAATGCAGCGTCAGCGACAGGCCGTCCGTCGCCTGCTGCAGGCGCACGTCGTGCACGCAGCAGAGCCGGCGTTCGCGCGCACAGAAGGCGTCGAGCGCCTGCTGTACCTGCTGCTGCTGCGCCTGCGGTCCGGCCTGCGCGCGTACCGCTTCGCCTGCCGGTTCGAGATGCACGTCGATGCATCCGAGCGCGGGCAGTGCCACGTGCAGCGCCGCTTCGAGCGCGTCCGCCTGCCGGTGCGCGTCGGCCACACTGGTGCCCGGTTCGACTTCGAGATGCAGTTCCAGGTCGCTCCCCTGCACCCCGTCACGCAGGCGCAAACCATGCGTGGCATGCCCGTGTCGCGCCGCCACCGCCCGCGCCACCGTCAGGGTGTCGCCTTCCGGCGCCGCCTGCGGTTCGATATGCACCGTGACGTCCGTCTGCGGCAGTCCGGCCCGCACTGCTGCCGCAGCCGCATCCGCCACCGCGTGGGCGCGTTCGAACGGCATGCCGCGGTCCACCGTCAGGGTGATGTCGGCAAAGATCTCCGGGCCGCTGCGTCGCGCCCGCACCTGCGTCACCGCCGCCACGCCCGGCACCGTCGCCGCCAGCTGCGCCACGCGCGTGCGCAGTGCCGGCGGCACGGCGTCGAGCAGGTCGTTGACCGACTTGCGTCCTAGTTTCCAGCAGACCGCGATGACGATAACCGCGACGCCAAGCGCGGCTACCGCATCCGCCTGAGCCAGCCACGGCAGTCCCAGCCGCGGCGCCAGCAGCACGCCCAGCAGTCCGAGCAGTACCACGCCCGACGACCAGATATCCGTGGAGAAATGGAGCGCGTCCGCCTCCAGCGCCTGGCTCTGGTACTTCTTCGCCACGCGCATGAGGGCGCGTGAGCGCCCGTAATCGACGATGATCGAGAGGATGACCACGGCAAACGCCCAGGCGCTCGCTGCGACCGTCACGGCCTCTTCACCCAGCAGGCGGTGCAGTGCCTCGTAGATAATCCAGACACAGGTGACGAGCAGCAGCACGGTTTGAAACAGCGCCGACAGGTTTTCCACCTTGCCGTGACCGTAGGGATGGTCACCGTCCGCCGGTTTCGCCGAGGCGCGCACCGCCCAGAAGGTCACCGCCGCCGCGACAAGATCGAGCCCCGAATGCAGCGCCTCGGCGAGTATGCCCAGGCTGTTGGTGGCAACACCGACGGTCAGTTTCGTGCCGGTGAGCACGACCGCCGCGATGACCGAGGTCAGCGCGACGCGCCGCTTCTCGCGTGCCGCGGTTGTCTCTACCATGACCAGATGGCGGCCTCGCGCTGGCGTTCCTTGAGCAGACGCGCGTTGACCTCTTCGCGGGTGAACGGTTCACCGCGCCCGATGCCCATGCAGCGCTGCACATTTTCAAGTCGCCAGTTCATTCCGTTGAGGTTTTCCGGCCAGATCGGCCACGTCGCGCAGGGGAGCGGACGCACCGCGTAAATGCGGCATTTCCCCTGTTCAAGGAAGATGCAGGTCTTGCGGTCGGGATGGTCGATGAGATGGAAGAACCCGTCCGTCTTCGTGCAGTAGCGCCGCGTAAACGAGCGGGTGGAGAGCACGAGATGCGCGGCGATCTGCCTCCGCTCAGCCTTCGTCACGTAGACGAACCCGTACTCGCCCGTCGTCGCGCAGCAGACGCCGCACTGCTGGCAGGCGAAGCGCAGCCGCGTCGGCGTGCCGCCGCTCATGTCAGGAGCGGGCGGTGATCTCGACGAGATGCCAGCCGAACTGCGTCTTGATCGGCCCGTGCACGACGTTGACCGCCTCGTTGAATACCACCGTGTCGAACTCGGGCACCATCATCCCCGGGCCGAACGTGCCGAGCGCACCGCCGTCAGCACCTGACGGGCAGAGCGAATGCGCTTTTGCCACCGCGGCAAACTCCTCGCCCCCGGCGATCTTCGCCTTGAGGTCGTTGCACTCCTTCTCCGTCTTGACCAGAATGTGCCGCGCGCTTGCCTGTGCCATGTCTCGCTCCGATAAGCGGCTGCTGCCGCTGTGATGATGGCGAGTATACCATAGAGTATGCTACCGTGCGCGGCGGGAGGTGCCGCATGCTGCTGCTCTCATGGAACGTCAACGGGCTGCGCGCCGTGCTGAACAAGGGCTTTACGGAGTGGGTGGCGCTGGCCGCTCCCGACATCCTCTGCCTGCAGGAGACCAAGGCACAGGAAGACCAGTTGCCCGCGTCAGTGCGCCCGCTGCCGGGCTATCACACCTACTACGCCGCGGCGGAGAAAAAGGGGTACAGCGGGGTGGCACTGTACTCGCGGCAGGCCCCGAAAGCGGTGACCCGCGAACTCGACCCGCGCTTCGACAGCGAGGGGCGCTGCCTGTTTGCCGATTACGGATCGTGGCTGCTCGCCAACGTCTACTTCCCCAATGGCAAGAAGGATGCCGCGCGGTTGCGCTACAAGATGGATTTTTACGAGTGCTTTTTCGAGCGTATCGAGCGCGAACGCCGCGCCGGTAAGGAAATTGTCTTCTGCGGCGACGTCAATACCGCGCATCGCGAGATCGACCTCGCGCGTCCGCAGGAAAACGGGAACGTCTCAGGGTTCCTGCCCGAGGAACGCGCCTGGCTCGACCGCGTCATCGCCGCCGGCTACCGCGACACGCTGCGCGTGCTCGACGACCGCCCGCAGCTCTACTCGTGGTGGGATCTCAAGAGCGGGGCGCGCGCGCGCAACGTGGGCTGGCGCATCGACTATTTTTTCATCAGCAGCGGACTGCAGCGCAAACTCAAGCGCGCGTTTATCCTGCCTGACGTGCCGGGCTCCGATCACTGCCCGGTCGGCATCGTCCTGCAGTAATCAGCGGCGCCGGCTCAGCGCCGCCGCCACCAGCCCCGCGAACAGCGGGTGCGGGCGCGTCGGGCGTGACTGGAACTCCGGGTGGAACTGCGCCGCGATGAAATAGGGGTGCGCGGGCACCTCGACGGTCTCGACCAGCAGCCCGTCCGGTGATAGTCCCGAGAAGACCATTCCCTTTTCCGCGAGACGGTCGCGGTAGGCGTTGTTGACCTCGTAACGGTGCCGGTGCCGCTCGCTGACGATGCCCTGTTCCGGCTGCCCGTACTGCTGGTACAGTTTCTCCGCCAGCGTTCCTTCGCGCAACCGGCAGGGATACGACCCGAGCCGCATCGTCCCCCCCTTGGCCGTCACCCCCCGCTGCGTCTCCATGATGTGTACCACGGGGTGCGCGGTCTGCTCCGCGAACTCAGCGGAATGGGCCTTGGGCAGGTTGCAGACGTGGCGCGCGTACTCGATGACCGTGCACTGCAGCCCGAGACAGATGCCGAGGAAGGGAATGCCGCGCTCGCGCACATGGCAGATGGCGGCGACCTTCCCCTCCACCCCGCGGTCGCCGAAGCCGCCGGGGACGATGACCCCGTCGACCCCGTCGAGCGCTGTCGCGTCCTTTTCCAGTTCCTCCGCGTCGAACCACTGCAGGTCGGGCTGCGCCTCGTGCCAGACCGCGGCATGCACCGCCGCCTCGACCACCGACTTGTAGGCGTCGTGCAGTTCGGTGTACTTGCCGACGATGCCGATACGCACCGTGGTCTTCGGTGCCTGCAGGCGCGCGATAAACCGGTCCCACTCAGCCGCCAGTGCTGTTGCCGCCGGGTCCGTTCCCTGCGCGGGCAGATCGAGCAGTCCGAGCACCGTGCGGTCGAGTCCCGCCTCACGCAGCAGCGTCGGCACGGTATAGACCGACGGCACATCGGGGAGCGAGATAACCTCTTCCACCGTGACATCCGTGAAGAGCGCGATCTTCTGCTTCACCGGTTCCTCGAGCGGCAGCTTGCTGCGGCAGAGCAGCACGTTGGGATGGATGCCGATTTCGCGCAGCGCCGCCACCGAGTGCTGCGTGAGTTTCGT
>CAZWUZ010000024.1:0-532 GCA_964637655.1 uncultured bacterium
CGTCACCGCGCAGCGGTTGACCGCGCGGTCGAGCGGCAGCGTCACCTGCCGTGGCAATTCCGTCAGCCGCTCGGGCACAGCGGCGGCCTGCCGCTCGCCTGAACGGACCGGGCGTCTCACGCCGCGGGGAGCGGCTGGCGCGGCCAGTCGGGCGGCGTAGCCAGCACGGCGATGAGCCGCTCTGCCATCAGCCCGGCGCTGACGTAAATCGCCTGGTAGTACTTCGTCGCGCCTGATACCGCGTCGACCAGTTTCGCCGCCGCCGCGCCGTCCGGCACGTTCTTCCCCTGCAGTTCGTCCAGCGCTTTCTGACCGTACTCGCGCGACTTGCCCGGCAGCACGTCCATGTTCAGCCCGCGCAGTGCGGCGATGCGATAGCCGCCGGCATCAGGCACGAGCACCAGCGCAGTGGTCAGCGGCTTGTAGGTCGGCACCTCGCGCACGGCGAGTCCCGCCAGCGGTTTGCCTTCCGCGTAGCCGAGGTAGAGCGCGCTCAGTCCCGCCCCCGGTTCGGGTGCGAGCGCGTCTTCCG
>CAZWUZ010000024.1:542-22058 GCA_964637655.1 uncultured bacterium
GCAGCAGCGCGCTGATGTCCGCCGGCAGGGCGGCCCCGGGTGTCGCGGGCACCACGGGCGGCGGCGGAGCGTTGTTGCCGCAGGCGGCAAGCATAACGGTAAGGCAGCAGCAGGTCAGCAGGCGCAGTAGCATGGTCAGCTCCTTTATCCCTGTTTTTCGATGAACAGCGTGCGGGTCGGGTAGGCAAAGTCAACACCGTCAGCAACGAAGCGCCGCAGCAGCGCGAGGTTGATCGCCTGCTGCGTGTCCATGTACTTCGCGTAATCAGGGTCACGCACGTAATAGACCGTTTCGAAGTCGAGCGAGGAATCGCCGAACCCCTTGAAGTGACAGCGGTCGAAACGCGCCAGCGGCTGCTGTCCGATAATCTCCCGTACCTGCGCCGGGATAGCCGCGACCTTCTCTGCCGGGGTCTGGTAGACGATGCCGAAGGCGAACACGATGCGCCGTTCCTGCATGCGCTGGTAGTTGCGGATGCGGCTGCCAAGCAGGTCGGCATTGGGGAAGACGAGCTGCTCGCCCGACAGCGAACGCAGGCGCGTCGTCTTGATGCCGATCTGTTCCACCGTCCCCATCAGGTCGCCGACGATGATAAAATCGCCAACCCCGAACGGCTTGTCGAGGATGATGGAGAGCGAGGCGAGCAGGTCGCCGAGCACGTTCTGCAGCGCGAGCGCGATAGCAATGCCGCCGATGCCGAGCCCCGCCACCATCGCGGTGATATCGATGCCGAGATTGTCGAGCACCAGCAGCATGACCACGGTCCACAGGGCGAACCGGGCGAAGAACGAGAGCAGGCCGAAGGTGCTCGCCACCGAGGCATCGGAAGCGAGTCTGCCGCGCAGGTAGCGGTTGAGAAAGAAGTTGATGGCCCGGTTGCCCCAGAACGCTCCCTGCAGGATAACCACCAGGACGGCGCCGCGCGCGAGCAAGGTATGCGCCAGTGCCGGCAGTTCGAGCAGCAGCGTGCCGCTATAGAGCGCGATGACGATGAAAAAGAGCGGGCGGGTGGTGATCACCAGTTCCGCTGCGAGGTCGTCGATCTTCGTCGCCGTGCGCTCCGCCAGGCGGGCAAACCTGCGCCCGATGACGTTGCGCCAGACCAGCAGCAGGGCGTAGGTACCCGCCACCGCGAGCAGGGCGAGCAGCCAGCGCCCGACCGTGTTGCCCGCCACCACGCTGTCAGTACCATTGAGCAGGGACAGAATTTCCATCAGTACGTTCCTCCGGTTGAAGAGTATGGCCACCGCACCGGCAGCACGACAGGTTCAGTATAGACAGTTATGCCGGCAGGGGCAAGCCGGCGTCAGGCGAGGTCGAGCGCCGACGGGAATTGCGGATAGTCGTCCTTGAGCCCGATGGCCGCGCAGCAGCGCATGAGGAATTCGTCCGCCACCTTGTGCAGCAGGGCGTAGGCGTCAGGCGCCATCGGGTCATCACCATGCGCGAGATGCGCGCTGTTGCGCACGCGGATGACCTTGGTCAGCAGCAGTTCCTTCTGCTCGCGGTAGATCTTGCCGACGAAGGCATCACCCAGTTCGCTGATCAGTTCGTAGCACGGGAAGGCGCCGATCTTCACCGTGCCGTCATCGTAGGTATGCACCGCGTACTTGGCGCGCAGCGCCGCGGGGAGCTTGCCCATATCAAGGTTGTTGCTGTCCTGCTTGTAGACCTTGCGCAGATAGCACTGCGCGAAGAGTTCGACCGCCCGGTAGACGCGGTTGGCCGCGTCGTCATAGCAGGTGCGCGCCGCCATCCGCTCGGCATTGCGCAGCAGGTCGAACACCGCCTCGAACCCGTTCCCCTTCTGCTCCCCGGTCAGCCGGCGCAGCAGCGGGAGGTAGGTGTCGCGGTAGCGCGTGGCCCCGAGCTTGATGACCGCCTCGGCATAGGCAAAGCGGTCCCAGCAGTCGAACCCGCGCAGGATATTGGTGAGTTCGGTGTAGCGTTCGCGCGTCCAGCCGCCGCTGCGCGAAAGCGCGCGCAGATAGTCGGCCGCCGCCGCGTACTGGAAGCGCCGGACAAAGTCATTGACGGGCGCGAGACGCAGCGACAGCAGGGCGGGCGCGTTGAACTGTACGGCGGTCAGTTCCTGCTGCGCGGCAGCGGGGAGCAGGCCGGCGCCATCCGCCCGGGCCGCGGCCAGCGTGCACCCCGGCTGCTGCAGGGCGAGCAGCACCAGCGCGGACGCCAGCGTCGGCTGCGTGCCCTGGTAGTCGATGCAGAAGGTGTCATCCGGGCGCGGCAATTCGCGGAAGGCGTCAGCCAGCCAGCGGCTGCAGGCGGCGATATCGGCAAGCGCGCTGTCGGGGAGGCGCAACACGCGCCCGCGCGGCTCGGCCAGATCATAGCCGCGCAGCAGTGCCGCCTCGCCGCCGTCAGCGGGGATGTCTGTTCCGCGCGCCAGCAGCAGGACGTGGTCAAAGGTCTGGTAGCGCAGCGCGGCACGCACCACCGCGGTGTCGGTTGCCGCCAGCAGCAGGATCTTCGCCATGCCGGTCCCTCTGCGCCTCTTGTACCACCACCGGCACGCACCTGTCAACGGCGGGCCGCCACAAGCCGTTATCCATCCGCCCGGGGGGCACGGCCGCTCCGGCAGTATCGCTTCGTGCTTTCCCTATCCATCACAGAAATGCTTTTCACCGCTGAGCACGCAGAGCACACGGAGCGCGTGCGGTCTGCTGATGATTTCCTGTCGTGCCGGCGCCGGCTGCCGCCCGCAGGGCCATCCTGCTTGCCGGTTCGGCGTTTTCTCTGCGTGCGCTGTATGCCCGGCGGCGACCAACCTTGCCGGGTATCTATTCAGCCCGTCTGCCCGCTGTGCATAGCGGGAGAGGAATACGCGCAGCGTCCGAGGGTTGCAAAGCGCACACATTTTTCACCCTCACCCCTGCCCTCTCCCACTGCAGGCAGCGGGAGAGGGTGAATAGTTGCCTTGCCGGTTTTCTCCGTGTGGTAAACGTCAGTTAGTGCGGGGAAAGAAAAAGGGCCAGGCGACTGCGTCTTGGCTGCGTCTGCCTGGCCTTTGGGAAAAAAGTGTGAGGGGTATTGGGCAGAAAGTTAATGGGAGGGGAAACTTTGGTGCCCAACCGCCTCACACAGACACTTATCGGCACTGCCACGCCACTCTTGAGCGTATTTCTGCATAACTTCAATCATATTGTATTTTATAAAACTTTCCCCTGTATCCTCATTTGTGCTGTTTAGACAGGTGCAGCGACGGAGCGGTTATCCGGTGCGGCTAATTGGCGCAACTATAAAAAAAGTATGGAAATTTTCGGGGAAATATGCTATAATGCGCATCTATGGAAGGTGAGATATGACGCTGCTTGAAGGAAAACACGAGATCGGGTGCCATAACTGCGAGTACCTGCAGACGGAAAGCGGGGCCTACTCCAGCGGCTGCCGCAAGCACCCGCAACTGGTCTGGCCTGACACCGATGAAATCGTGGTCTGCATCAAATTCAAGTGTCGTCATGAGTTGCGCTCGCAGCCCGAGTACAAGGAGCTGGACGCACTCTTCACCGGCAAATTCAAGCCGAAAATGAAGCCGAAACTCATCTATACGTATATGCCGCACGGCAATAATCCGGTGCTGACGGCATTCCCGCTGACCGGCGGGGCGTCGCTGACCCCGAAAAAACCGTCACCCGACCGCAAATAGCGTAACAAAAAGTACAATATATTATATGGACACATCTGTGTCCGTGTGGTATACTGTCTGTTAGGTATACTGTGCCCTTTGGAGGATTGCCATGCGACTGACCACGATATCCATCAGCATCATCCTGCTGCTCTCGCTTGCGGCGGCAGCAGCTGCCGCACCGGTGGCCGGGCGCGTCGTTGCCCTGCAGGGGCAGGTGACCGCGGAAGCCGCGGGGGTGAAGCGGGTCCTTGCCCTGCGCGGCGACGTGTTCGAAGGCGACGTGATTGCCACCGCGGCGAACGGACGCGCGCAGATCATGTTCCGCGACCGCACGATGTTCACCCTCGGCCCTAATTCGCGGCTGGGAATCACCGAGTACCTGCGCACTGCCGCCGGGCGCGCGGAGTTCCAGTTGCAGCAGGGGAATATCCGCATGGTCTCGGGACAGATCGTGCGCAATAATCCGGACAATTTCCGCATGAACACGCCGGTCGCCTGCATCGGAGTGCGCGGCACCATGACCGGCCACGAAATCGGTTCCGGCGGCGAGAAGCACTACGTGCTTGATATCGCCGACGGCCATGAAGTCATCATCTTCGGGCAGGACAATCCGAACGATTTCCGCGTGCTCACCGGCGACTTCACCGCCGTCGATGTCGCGGCGGACGGGAGCGTCAGCGAAGTGCGGTCGATGAGCAGCGACGAACTTGCCACCTTCAACGACGCGACCACGGTCGGCGCCACTGACGGCACGCTCACCACCGATGCCGCGGCCGCCACCGATGACGGCGGCGAAGACGGGTCAACCACCACCACTGCCGACGGCACCACCACCACCGAGGGGGCAGCCACCGACGACGGCAGCGCGGCGGGGACCACCGTGCTGGCTGACGCCACCACGACGACCACCACGACCAGCGACGCCACCACGACCACCAGCGGTTTCACCGCGGATGCGACGGCCGACCAGACCACCGCCACCACGGAGAGCACCACGGGCGGGACGACCGGCACCACCACCACGCCCGCGTCGCTCTACACGCACAATGTCGGCAGCGTCGTGCTCATCGGCACGGACGGCAAGCCCGCCACCTCCTACCGCGGTGATGTTGCCCCCATCGGCAGCGCGCAGACCTATGCGCAGGTGGGCGGCAGCGGCTCCATCGCCACCAGCGTGTCGGGGAACAACCCGACCGTCGGCAGCGTCTCCTACTACCAGTCACCCGACCTCTACACCTGGACGGGCGCGGAAGCCGCCACCTACACCGCCGCCGGCACCTATGGCGGCGCCACCCCGTACATGGAATGGGGTTCCTGGGACCTGAACAACCCGGCGGCGCGTTTCTACGTCACCGGCGGCGCGTCACCCGGCGACATGGCGCTCAGCCGCGGCTATGTCGTCACCGGGCAGCTCACTCCGTCCGTCGACCTGGCCTCGCTGCGTGCGAACAACATGCAGGCAACCTACACGGGGAGCGCCAGCGGCGTCTACTATATCAACACCACGCCGGCGCAGAACATCAGCGGCTCGTTCTCGACGCAGATCGATTTCGGCACCGACCAGATCAGCAACATGAACCTGAATTTCGCCACCCCGGGTATCACCATGGGGACGACCGGGTTCGCCGGCATCCTCAATGCCGACGGCACCTTCAGTGTGACGTCGCCGCTGGTCATCACTTCGCCGGGCGCCGGCACGCACAGCGGATCCGTCACGGGCGCGACCTTCGGCACCAGCGCCGCCGCGGTCGGCGGCACCTGGGAAATGTCAACAGTCGGCACCGACGTCGAGGGGGCCACGGGCGAGTTCCACGGCATCCGCTGAAGCAGTGTTCTGACGCACGCGGGGAAACGTCAATGACCTACGCACGAATATCTACCCGTCTGCGGGAGCGGTGACCGTGGGCGGAAAACGTCGCATATTTGTCAGTTCGGTACAAAAAGAGTTTGCCGCAGAACGACGGGCGCTGCGTTCTTTCATCGAGGGCGATGCATTGCTCTCCCGCTTTTTCAGCGTTTTCCTTTTCGAGGATTTGCCCGCTTCCGGCCGGCGTGCTGACAAGGCATATCTGGCCGAGGTGGCGCATGCGGACATTTATCTCGGCCTATTCGGCAACGACTATGGCCGTGTTGACACCGCCGGCCTCTCTGCAACCGAACATGAGTATAACCATGCGACTGCCCTTGCCAAAGAACGATTGGTCTTCATCCGGGGCTCCGCCGATTCAGCGCGCCAGCCGAAGATGCTGAACCTTGTCCGTAAGGCTGCCGATCAGGTCATCCGTCGCCGTTTCACCGGCATCCCCGATTTGACCGGCATGGTGTATGCAGCGCTGGTCGACTTTCTGGCCGGTACCGGCTCGGTGCGGACCAAACCCTTCGACGCGGCCGCCTGCCCTGACGCCCGAATCAGCGATCTTTCCCGTCGTAAGCTTGCCGATTTTCTCTCCCGGGCGAAAGCCGAACGAAGTTACCCGCTCAGCCCCCAAACACCCATGCGGAAAGCCCTGACCCATCTTGATCTTCTCGATGACGGTCAGCCGACGCATGCCGCCATACTGCTTTTCGGAAAAACGCCGCAGCGCTTCCTCCGTTCCTCGGAAGTCAAGTGTTTGAGTTTTCATGGTCCCGAGATACACAAACCCATCCCGTCGTATCAGATTTACCGGGGCACCATATTCGAACTGGTGGAACAGTCAATCGAATTCGTCATGTCCAAAATCAATCGCGCCGTCGGCACGCGTGCGGATGGGCCGCGAGTGCCCGTTACCTATGAAATTCCTAAAGACGCCGTCGCCGAGGCCATCGTCAACGCCGTCGCGCATCGTGATTATACCTCGAGCGCCTCGGTGCAGGTCATGCTTTTCTCCGACCGTCTCGAAATCTGGAATCCCGGGCGACTGCCTGCCTCGCTGACGTTCAGCGACTTGCGGAAGCCACACCCTTCCATCCCGCACAACCCGCTCATCGCTGAACCGCTCTTCCTCACCCGTTTCATCGAAAAAGCGGGCACCGGCATTTTGGACATGATCACACTGTGCAGAAAGGCAGGTCTGCCCGCCCCCATATTCCGCCAGGACGGCGGCACGTTTGTCCAGACCATCCACCGGCCGGAAAACACGCGCCGCGCGGCCCAGACAGCGACCCAGTCAGCGACCCAGTCAGCGACCCAGTCAGCGACCCAGTCAACCGACCCGGTCAGGCGGCTACTGGCAACCCTGGCATCAGAAACGCTTTCCTCCGGCGCGCTTCGCAGCATGCTCAAGGTAAAACACAGACCGACATTCAGAAAAAATTATTTGCATCCCGCGCTGAAGCAGAAATTGATAGCATACACTATCCCTTCCAAACCCGGCAGCCGCCTGCAGAAATACCGGCTGACACCCAAAGGGCGCCGGGTAATAACAGATAACTGATCCACTCCGCGTCTGAAATTCTGCCTGTCAAAATGCAGGAGTTGATCCCAAATTTATACTCTCTGGAATAGCCGGAGCGTGGCCAGCGCCCCCAGCAGCGCGACCAGCAGGCCGGCATGCCACGCCGTGCGCCGGAAGATGAACTCGACGCGATGCGTGCCGGGCGGCACGTGCACGCCCTGAAACATCACGTTGGCCACGCTGACCGGCACTTCCTCTCCGTCGATGCGGCAACTCCACGCGGAATACCACGCCACCTGTCGCAGCACGAGACAGGTATCCGCCGCCGTGACGGTGAACGCATGATATTCGGGACGGTCAATCTCCTGCGTCAGCGTCGCCGTCCCGCTTCTGCTCCCGCCTGCTCCTGCGACCAGCGGAACGAAACCGCCGTCGCCCTGTGCCATCAGTTGCCGGGCCTGCAGCGCTGCCGGCGCTGACTGCCATGCTGCCGGCAGCACTACCTTTGGCAGCGGTGCCCACTGCAGGAATTCGGGCGCGGGATAGTGTCGCACCGTTGCTGCGGTTTCGCCGGTCACTGCCAGTCCCGCCACGGCCAGCATCACCCCGGGTCGCGCCTGAAACGTAATGTCCAGAGGTTCGTCCGTCCGCACGCCGGTCAGCGGCAGGTCACAGCCGTAATAGCGCAGGTAGAAATCCGCCTCCGACCGGAAGCGCACCGCCGGCAACGGCACATCAGTAGTCGCGCGCTCACGCAGACGCCCCACGGTGCTGTCTGCCGCCAGTGCGTACCTGAGCACTGCCCCGCGTCGCCCGACCGCGCTGATGCTGCCGAGTTCCGCTCCCGCTGCGAACGTGCTGTCATACTGCGCCGCACAGAGCGCCTGCAGACGATACTGGTTGCCCGCCGGGAGCGGCAGCGTCAGCGTGTTGTACGCCGTTGCCGTATCGGCTGCCAGCAGCAGCAGCGGCCGGTCAGGCACATAGCGCACCGCGCCCCACTGTTCTGTCACCGGCTGGACAATGGTATCGATACGCGCGAGAGCGAGTGCCGCCGGCAGCGGCGCCTCAAGCAGCGCGCGGAAACGCTCATGCCGCTGCAGCCCGAGATTGGTATAGATCGCGAAATCCTCGACGTTGCGCGGCAGCAGCATGTTCGACGCCTGCGCCAGCGGGGCGCCGGGGAGATGCCAGACCCGGCGCGCTGCCGGCGGCTCACTCGCATGCGCTGCCGCGTCCGACGGCAGCAGCATGCGCCGCGCGTAGGCGGTCAGGTCGCAGGCGAGCACGAGCAGCACAACACCCGCGGCAAAGCGCACCTGCCCGCGCCGGCGCGCACCTTCCGCGAACCAGAGCCCCGCCAGTGCCGCCGCCAGCCAGACCGCCGCCGTGCGCAATTCTCCCGCCATGCGCGGCAGCGTCTGCTGCAACTCTTCTCCCGTCAGCAGCGTGTCGGGCTGCATGAGGCGCGCCAGCGGGCCGGGGGCCAGCGTCACTGCCAGCAGCGCGGCAAAAAGAATGCCCGCCACCACGCCCGCCGCAGCGAATACCGCCCGCGGCCGCTGCATGATGGTGGTCATGCCGGCCGCCGCAAGCACCGCCAGCGCGAACTGACAGAGCAGCGCGTACCTCGCGGGGATAAGCAGCGACGAGAGCACCGGCAACTGATGCACAAGCGGGCTGATGGGCGTGCGGCCGCCCATCGCCAACAGCAGGAAGGCGAGCGCGAAGAGCCACCAGAAGCGTATGGCGCTGCGGCGACGCGTCACGCCGTCGGTGACAGTCACCAGCGCCAGCAGCAGCGTCAGCATGCCGCAGTAGAGTTGCAGTTCCGACAGGTAGCGTCCTGCCAGCCAGCAGCCGCCATTGTCGCCGAACGCGAACGGTACCGCCAGCGTCAGCAGGTTCCAGAGCGAGATATTGGTGAAGTCCGCCGCGGCAAAAGCAAAGCCGCCGGCGCGCACCGACTGCGCGTAGAGTTCCGCGAACGGCACGAGTTGTATTCCTGCCAGCGCGAACCCGACCGCGCCGAGCGGCAGCAGCACCGTGAGCGCGTGCCGCAATCGCGCCCCGGGCGCGGCATACGCGAGCGTCACCGGCACCAGCCCGAGCAGCGCGATGAGCACCACCTGGCTGTGCCCCGCCAGCAGCATCAGGCCGAGCACCAGCGCACCGGCGGCACGCAGTCGTCTGCGTCCGGCCAGCGCCCCGACTGCGCAGGCATAGAGCAGCGGGAGCCAGGCGCTCACCACCGGCTGATTGGGATGGTCGAGCAGTCCCGTCAGCCGCCCGCCGAGCGCATAGGCAAGCGCCCCGACCGCCGCTGGGAGCGGCGTGGCGCCGGTGACGGTGAGGAACGCGAACATCGCCATATCCGCCAGCCACAGGTGCGACACCTGGTACAGATTGTAGGCGTCAACTGCCGACGGCAGGAACAGGAACAACCATTGCAGCGGGTAGCAGGCCGCCATCTGGCTCTCCGCCGCCAGCGGGTAGCCCCCGCCGAGTGCTTCCGTCCAGAGCGGCAGCGTCAGGTTGGCGCGCTGCCAGAGGAACGCGGGATAAAAGAAGCGCGTGCCGTCGCCCGAGGTGAGCAGTTGCCCGGGCGTCTGCAGCACCGGCGCGTAGATAAACAGGATGAGCGCCAGCAGCAGTACCGGCAGCAGGAAGTGCAGTTTCACCAGCGGGCACCGTCGCGCGTCAGATCAAAAGCCCAGAGCGCCCAGTCCGCGCGCTGCGGGGTGCAATGCGCTGCCCGCGCCAGCGCGCGCATGATGGCGGTGTAGCGCACGAACTGCGGGATGGTCGAACTCCGCTTGAGTGAGCGCACCGGCGGCACCAGTCCGTACTCGCTGAGCATGCGCCACGCGCGGTAATCGATGATGGCGAACTGTTCGGGATAACAGAGCGTGGCGATAGCCGACGCGACGGTCACGCTGATGCCGCTGAGGCGGCAGAGCGGGGTGATGACTGCCTTAGGGTCGGGCACGCCGCGAAACGCCGCGCGCGTCAGTGCCCGGATGCGTGCCGGGCTGTTCGCGGTGAGGATGCGCTTGTGCACCCCGCCCCAGTGCGGCCCGAACTTCCAGTGCAGAATGCGTTCGAGTTCAGCGCGCGTGAGGTGGAATGGCTGGCGTGTCCGCCGCAGCCGCCGCAGGTCGCGAATCAGTTCTTCCGTCGCCGCCGCGTCGAGCGCCTGCTTCTTCTCCCACGTCCGCACCAGCCGCACCAACGCCGCGGGGGGATTATGCATTGCTCACGTCGATCTGTGTGTGGGTTCCCCTGGCTGAACCAGCAGCCATCGCCGGCCGCGCCGTCAACAGCATCATGCAATCGCGTGCCTTCATTTCTCCTGCCCTCGCCTTATGTCATTCTTATCACCAAACAGTTTAGTGATAAGAATTGATGATCATGCCCCGCAACCAATACGCCTTGACTATCGCGTCCGTGAACGCCGGAGGCAAGTGCCATTACTCGCTATCTGACAGCATATTACGCCTTTTGCCGTCTCATTTCCCGGCGATTTGTTTCGCCCTGACTCACTGATTCATTCTTATCACCACGACCAAATTCAATCCCCAATTCGCTCCCAGCGGGCAGTCACGCCCCGCCCGAGGCAGCGAATCTTTCTCTTCTTTTTCAGTTCAAACAGTGCCCGTTGCAAAGTCGGGTAGCTCACTCCCGGGCAAGCACGCTGTAATTCGGCAATAGTGAACGTCCCGTGCAATCGGCCGATGGCGCTGACCACCATGGCCCGCTTGGCCCCCCGCGCGCTAGTCACCGTCCCCACCCGTTCCTCGAATTCCTTGCATGCCGCGGTCAGCATCCCGCAGAAATAGTGCCACCATGGGCGCAGATCATGCTCCTGTTTGAACCAGCCGAGCGAACTGCGCTGCAGCGCGTCGTAATACGATACCTTGCTCTCCTCAACAATACGTTCCAGCCCGATATAACGACCAACTTCGTAGCCATGCTGATAGAGCAACAACAGTGTCAGCAGGCGCCCGATGCGGCCATTGCCGTCCATGAACGGATGCACACATTCAAAATCAAAGACCGTCGCGGCGATCACCAGCAGCGGATCGGCTTTCTTTTCCGCCAGTGCCCGTTCATAGCCGCTTATCAATTGCCGCATGTATTCCGGTGTCGCCGCCGCCGACACCGGACGGAAACGGATTCGTTGCCGCCCGTCAGCATTGACTTCGTATATGGCGTTGTCCGCTTTCTTCCACTCACCGGCCGGTTCGGCTGTATACGAGTACATCCGCCGATGCCATTGTCGAAGCAGTTCCGGCGTCAGCCTGATTTTCGCATGGTTGGCGTGAATATCCGCCAGCACATCGCGATAGCCGACGACTTCCTGTTCCGGCCGGTCCTGTGGCTTCGCCTGACGCCGCAACAACGGTTCAAGCCGCTCCGCCGCCACAGTAATACCCTCGATGCGGTTTGACGATTCCGCGCTTTGAATCATCGCCATCTGCCGCAGTGTTTCCAGCACCTCGGGTGCCTGCTGCACATACAGTTGCTGGCGTCCACGATACTCCCCCACCGCCCGCACCGCCATCAGCAGTTGGTGGGTGAGCGGCACTTCCAGCAGATAGTCATGCTCAAATGACTTCACGTGTCCCTCCACCTTGCACTTTTTCCACGCACCCGCTGATTCTCCGGCCCCGTGCCCCAATCGCCACTCTTGCATTCATGGCCGTTATAACCGGAATCATTGGTTTCCCTGCCATGGCACTTCGTGACGCGCAACGCCTTTGCGGATCACCCAGCCGGCATCTGTCTTGCGCAGATAAAGCGCCAGGCCCCAGCCGGGCGACAGCGTCGGCATGCGGCTGTCGCGGCTGCCGCCCCAGCGCCACGGACGGGTACCCGCCGCCGCCTGACGGTCTTCCTCCTCTGACGCACGCACCGTCACCCCGCCCAGCTTGCCGAAGGTACGCAGGCCCTCAATACGCAGCGGCCAGTACAATCCGAGCAGTCGGCATTGCTCCTCGAGCAGGCCGTTTTCCTCTGATTCGCGCAGCATGGCCGTTATCGCCGGCAGTTCCGGTCCGCTCTCAGGCAGTGCTTCCGGTGTCACCGCAAAGAGTGCGTCGATGGCAGCAAACTCGATGGTGCGGCGGTCGGCAAGATACACGTCGGAGTCGGCTCGTGCGGCGAGCAGGCGCACGGCATCCAGCCCGGTGACAGCCACCGGCACGCGCCACGGTTCATCCGCGTTGAGCGCGTCGAGTGACGCTTCCAGTTGCGGGACGAGGCGGCGACAATGCTCCAGTGTGCGTTGAAGTTCCCCACGCAACTCATCACGCTCGCGGCGCGGCACGTCTGCCTCATCAACCGGCAGCGGCAACCCGCAATCCTGCAGCCGTAGCAACGCCTGCTGCCACTCGCGCAGATGCTGCTTTTCGGCGTTGGCAACGGATGTCAGGTCACGCCACTGCCATTCGTCATCCGTGAAAGCCGCGATCAGCCGGTCGCAGACGCGACGAACGCTGGCCACGTCCTCAGGCAGGGGCGTTTCGCCGCCGAGATCGATGAACAGGACGAGATTGCCGTTACGCACGGTCCGCGTGCGATAGAGGATATGGCGTTCGAGTTCGCCCGGGCCATGCAAGTCGGTGCGATATACCCCCAGATCAGTCTGCGTGAGCGGATCGAATTCCGCCGCCGCCTCTTCGGTCGGAAACTGAATGATCTCCACCCGGATGACATCGATGCCGGCTTTCAGTATGCCCGGACGCCGGGCGCCGTCGATCAGGTAGTACAGGCGGCGCATGCCGGCTGCGTTGAGCCACGGTTTGCTTGCTTCCGGCACCACCCCGCGCCAGTTGAGATACAGGTCGAGCGCCACCAGTTGTGTGGTGTCAGGTGCGGGCACCCAGGCGGCAGCACTAAGCGCCGTGCCGTCGATACGGATGCCGTGGCCAGTCAGCAGATGGGTAAGTCCGGTATCAGCCGCCGCGGGGAGCGCCAGCAGCAGCGCGCCCAGCAGCACCAGCGCAGCGCGGATCATCAGAAGGCGAAACTGAGCGCGCCCTCATGCTGGGTGCGCTTATACTCATGGATGGCGGTATTCGAGGCATTGTCGGTGATGATGACGTGGTAGTCGGCAGTCACCCCGTCAAGTTTCGGCAGCGGCACCGACAGCCCGACGGTGTAGGTCCACTGTTTGTCGCTGCGATTGATGTCCCCCATGGCCGCGGTCGAGGGGCCGGCATAATCAGTCCAGCGGCGCGACACGTTCCCGTAGAGGCGCGCGCGCCACCAGGGCAGGGCAAGCCCGAGCCCGGCATGCAGTTCGTAACCGTCATTGTCATACTTCAGCACGCGGGCATCCTCATCAAACCACTCGCCACCCAGCGTCACTTCATGCTCGCGCAGCAGGGCATAGCGCAGCGTGCCATTGAGTTTCATGTAGGCGGAGTTGCGGTTGGTGTCGACGCGGTGGAAGCGGCGTTCCCAGCCGCCGCGCAGGATACATTGCAGCGACGGTGTCAGTGCATAGCCGAACACCGGCTCGGTGCCGCGGATATCGACGAGATTGGCATAGTCATAATCGATATCCTCGAACTTGACGTTGAGCAGCAGGAACGCCTGCTCGCCTGCGTACTGCAGCAGCAGTTGCCCCTTTACATAGGCAAGGTCCTGGCTCGACTGATCGTCGTGCCATTTCTGGTAGAGCGTGGCGCCAAGCCCGGCCGACCAGGCCCCGCTCAGGCGGCGGGTCAGCGTCAGGTTGGCGGCATTGGTCTGCCCGTGGTCACCCTTGCGCACACTGGCATCAGCGAGCGTAAACGCCGCGCCATTGAGCACGACATTGCTCGCCCCCACCCCGACATTGACATTGTCGTCGTAGAAGTAGCCGCCAAGAATGCTTCCTGACAATTGCCACGTGCGTTCTCCATCAGCAAGATGCTCGCTGTACTGCGCAATGGCGGCCCGCACCCCGTCAGGCGGATTATGCGAGAGAACGATGGCAAACTGTTCCTGCGCCTGCTGCGGCTGCCCCATGGCGGCGTAGGTGCGTCCCATCTCGAGCCGCACGCGGTCCGCCTGCGGCTGCTGCGCCAGCACCCGCTCATAAGCAAGAATCGCGTGCGGGTATTCGCCCAGCCCGAACGCCGCCATACCAAGCCCGAAATCGACGCGCGGGTCACCCGGGTAGTCCCAGAGCAGATCGTTGAAGCGGTCATACGCCTCAGCGTAGCGTCCCTGCGCGAGCAGCTGTTCCGCGGCGGCAACATCAGTCGCCACCTCAGCTGAGGCGGGAAATGCTGCGGCCAGCACGAGGAGCAGCGCGAGGCGGAGCATCATTGATCCCGCCGCAGGCGCTCGAGGTTATGCCGGGCCACGCTGTTCTCCGGCTGCAGCTGCAGCGCTTTTTCCCAGCAGGCAGCAGCGGCCGCGCGATCGCGCAGCCAGTACTCGATGGCGCCGAGATTGACCAGCGCCTCCACCGAGTCAGGGCGCAGCACGAGGGCATTGCCGAACGCGGCGCGCGCGGCTTGCAGTTCGCGCAGGGCCGCCGCAGCCAAACCGATCTTGTAATAGGCGTAGTAATTGCGCGGGTCGAGCTGCAGGGCATCGGCGTAGCGTTGTGCCGCTGCTGCCGGCTGCCGTGCCAGCAGGTCGTCACCGGCCTGCAGCAGCGACGCGACCGCGGCCGCGGACGAGGTGGCGGGCGGCATCGGCGGCGCGCTCACCTCCTGCGGCGTCGACGCTACCGGCACGATGATGCGTGGCGCTGACGCGGTCGTGCGTGTTTCCGGCAGGGTGGCCGGCGGTTGCGGGCGGGGCAACGGTGCCGGTGCGGGAGCAGGTGCTGTTGCCGGTGCCGGAAGTCCTGCCGGCACGGACGGGAGCACCTGCGCGCGCCCGGCATCGGCAACGGACTTGCCGAAGGTAAAGACGCTGTCGATGCGGTGCGTCCCGCCAAGGTCGCCATACGGCACGTAGGCGTAGTTGACCGTCAGGTCATCGATGCTGATGCCAAAACCGCCGCCAAACCCGTCGCCGGCGTCGTTGCCGGAATTGTAGCCGGCCCGCAGCGCGACCATCTCCGCGACGGTGTACTCGATACCGGCATGGTACGAGGTCTGGCTGCCGCGCAGCAGCACCACATCACCGGTGACGATAAGCGGGAGGCGCGGCAGGACATAGGCAGCGCCCGCGCGCAGCAGCAACGGCAACTGCTCCTTGCGGGCGTCGAAGCGGGCCGAGGTGCCGAGATTGGCGAGCGACGCGCCAAGCGTCAGGCCCGGATACCAGTCGCGGTACTGCACCCCGAAATCCGCGGCAAGCGACGTAGCCCCGACATTGTCAATCTGCTGGCGAATGACCTTTACGGTGCCACCCAGCCCGAGTCCTGTACCGCGCTGCTGCGCCCACGACAGTGAGAACGCGTAATCCTCGGCGGAAAAAGACCCGAGCCCGGTACCGTACGGGTTGCTGTAGGTGGCGCGGTAGAGTTCACCCTGGTCGACAAAGGTAAGCGAGCCGCCAATGGTCCCGTAGCGCGCGGTCGGATGCGCATAGCCGAGATACTCGTACTTGACGTCGGCGAACCAGTCGTTATGCATGAAGACAAACTGCTGGCGCGGCAGGAAGGCGAGCGCGCCGGGATTCCAGTAGAGCGCCGTCACATCACGCACCGCGGCGGCATGCGCTTCGCCCAGGCCCGCTGCGCGGCCGCCAACCCCGATGCGCAGGAAGGGCGCCGCCGGCCGCTCCGCTGCAGCTGCGAGCGAAAGACAGAGGACGAGCAGCAGTGCCCCACCCGCCGCCATTCCCGCCCGCCGTACGCTGCTCACCGGATTATCGCCACTTTCCCCGTGCGGAACTGTCCGCCCGCACGCACGATGTAGTAATAGACGCCCGTGGGGAGTTCCTCGCCGCGGTCGTCATGGCCGGACCATTGTAGCATACGGGTCGTCGCCGGCGGCACTAGCCGCGCCACACGCGCCCCGGTCAGGTCGTAGAGTTCGATACTGGAACCATACGCGAGGTTGTTGAAGATGATGCCGGTGGCGGCATTCCCCGCCACGTACGGCATGCCGTTGTCCGGGTCGCCGTCGTTGGGGCGGTACGGGTTGGGATAGACGACAAGCAGGTCGAGGTCGGCCAGCGCGGCGGGGGCCAGCACGGCATACAGCGAGAAATGACTGAGTCGGGCGAGTATGCGGTTGCCATCCGTATAGCGCGTCGTTCCCGCCACGCGTTCCCACACGCCGGTCGTCTCATTGTACGTCCAGATGTCGAGTTCGCCTTCGCGGATGGTGGTGCCGTCGAGAATACCGTCATCATTCGCGTCAGTGTAGGGCAGGTAGAGCGCGACGGTCAGGCCGCCGGCAAATGCCGTGTCGCCGCTCTGCAGCTGCAGTTCGCAAAATTCGCCGGCATCGCTGTACATGCCGCCCAGCAGGGTGCGGTAGGCCGTGAGCGAATTCGCCTCGCGTAGCATTATGACATCGGTCGTATCACCGAGCGCGCCCGCAGGGATGACCAGCTCCGTGACGAGATTGGTGGCATAATCAGCGAAATAGACGTAATTGGTGGCATCGTTGTAGAGACGCTGGTAGCGCACGTGCGCGCTGCCGGTATCGGTCTCGTAGATATCGGGATTGAGCGCGTCCCCCGCGGTGACGGTCTTATAGACGACGCTGCTCACCGTGCTGCCGTCGATGAGCGTCAGCAGCGAGCGGATGAGATAGACCCCCGGCGACGCCACCGTGCCGTTGACATTCCAGAAGGTGTAGAACGGGGCACTGACATCGGGGTTGGGCGCCCCGGCGAGGCCGGCGATATCCGTCCACTGCGTTTCACCCGCGCGCTTGTACTGGAACCTGACGCTGCGCACCTGCACTTCGGTGTAGGTGCCGAGGGCCGCCATGATGAGCACCCGGGTGCCGTAGATCGACTGCCCGGTCAGCGGCGTGGTGATATAGGCGGTCCCGGTATCCCCTCCCGCCGCCGGCACGTAGATGCTCACCTGCACGTCGGCGTTCTGTTCTTCTCCCGCCGCATCGGCGCTGCGCAGGGCGAAGACATGACGCGTGTCAGGGGCGAGGGTGAACGGCGAGGTCCACGACGTCAGCGGCGTCGCGATGTAGGTATCGAGCACCGTGCTGTCGGTGTGGTTGAGCGTGTCGCTGCCGTCGCGGTCGGTCTCGTAGTAGAGATGGTAGCGCGTGACGCGCGTGTCGGGCGCCGCCTGCCAGGTCAGTCGCGCATAGTAGAACCCGCCGCCCGCGGAGATGAGTTGCGGCAGCAGTCCCTGCGGGGCAGGGAGGGTACTGACGGCAATACCGGTATCGACCAGCACGATAGTGTCGTACGCCGCGCCTGACGCCGTGGCGAAGATACTGCGGAACTTCACGTAGACGCTTTTCGTTTCGCTCCCGGTGGTACTCAGCACCCACGAGCAGGAGACAGCAACGGTTTCCCAGACGCCGCCGGTAAAAGCGGAATCATTGGCCAGCATCATCTCAACGGCGACACTGTCGTAGTACAGGGCGAGCGTGACGGTTTCCGTCAGCGTCGTATCGGCGCCGCCGGCGATGATGACCGCGGTATCATCGATGCCGGGCGCGCTGCTGTCGGCGATGACCACGGTCAGGTAGTCGGTGTCCTGCACCCCGAAAAAGTCCGTGACGCGCAACGCAAAAACATAGGTGCCGGGGAGCGCCCCGGTGCAGAGGGTGTAGCTGTCGGCCGGGCTGACAATGGCTGCCGCCGCACCCGACACCTGCGTCCAGAGGTACGCGACCAGGGTGTCGCCGAGCGGCGCCACCGAGTTGCGCCCGTCGAGCACAATGGCGGCCACACCGTGCGCGGTGTCCTCTCCCGCATAGGCGCCGAGGTTCCAGAGCACGATGGTCCCCGCCGTGTCGCTGAACCACGACTCGTTGGCAAACGGGGAGGCGGTGTCAATCACCGTCACGCGGTAATAGTAGGTGTCGCCGGCGGTGGCGGTCAGGTCCTTGAACTGCGTGTCCGCGACGCTCAGCACGGTGCCGAGCAGCGTGGCGCGTCCCTTCCAGTCCGCCTGCTGCGGGTCGGTGTCACGATAAACACGGTAGCCGCCAAAATCATTGAGTGCCGTGCCGTCGCGGTTGAGCAGCGCTTTCGTCCATTGCACGGTGATGAGGCCGCCAACCGCGGTATCGACCCGCGTGATGCTCACCGGTGCCGGAGCGAACGTATCGGCCTGCGCCCTGGTGTCCGCTGCCCCGAGCCGGTACGGCACCATGCTCACCTGCGCCGCGCTGCTGCCGCTGACGAGGCGTGTCACGCTGTCCTGCCCGGTGGAATTCCACCAGTTGTACGCGCCACCGTAGTTGGTGCCGGTGGCGTCGCACCAGATGCCCGAATCAGGGCGGGTCGCAGCGAGGTAGACGTTGCAGGCGACGAGCGAGTCGCCGCTGCCGGTGCCACCGATGCGCGCGGCATAGAGCAGCGGGCTGCGGATGGTACACTGCGCGGCACGGTTGCTCGCTGCGGCGCCGCTGAACGCGATGCCGTCGGTATCGCCGTCGGAACGCAGCCGCCACGCGGCGCAGTTCGTACTCCCGGCAAAGCGTGCCGCCGCGCCGTTGGCGCTGCTGCGCAGGTCAAGCACCTGCCCCGCGGTCGCGCCGCTGCCGAACTCCGCGGCCGCGCCGCCATTCGCCGCCGCCGGCCCGCCGCTGATGCGCGCGAGGGTCGAGGCATTGATGGCAAGGCCGCTCCCGGTGTTGCCATAGGTGCTGCAGCCCGAAACCGTCGCGTTGTCCGACCCGGCAGCCAGCAGCATGCCGTCCGCCCCGCAGTGCCGTGCCGCCACGTCGTCGATGACCGCGTAATCGACATTATCACAACGGATGCCGTAGCGGCCGTTGCGCACGGTGAGGTGACGCACGACCAGGTTGCTGCGTCCCGCCACGCTCAGCGCGCTGCGGTTCGCGGCCGTGCTGCTGTCACCCGCGTCGATGATGGTGGTGGTCGAATCCGCCCCGAGGATGGTGAGGTAGTCGGTGTCGATGCTCACCGTCTCGCTGTACGTGCCCGCGGCGACATGGATGGTATCGCCGGCATGCAGCAACCCGATACCGTCCCAGCCGACGACATTGCGCAGGTACTTCTTCGCCAGCGCGGGGGTCAGCCCGCTGTTGCCCGTATCCCCGGTGGCGACATTGACATACCAGTGCTTGGGTGCCCCGGCCGCCGCGAGTATGGTGAAGGTTTCTGTCGCCGACCACGTTGAGCGCTGCTGCCCGTTGTCGAGTGCCTGCACCGCCCAATAGTAGGTCCCCTCCGGCAGCAGCGTGGTGGTAAGCGGGAAGGTCGTCCCCAGTTGCACATTCCCCAGCAACGTGCCGTGGTACACGTGGGCGCTGTTCGTATCCGCCGCCATGATGTCACAGCCCCCCGGGTTGCTGCCGATACGCACGCTGTAAGAAAGTGCGGCCGCGGGGGTCAGCCCGTCAGCCGGGGCATTCCACTGCAGTGTCACCGTCGTCCCCTGGTAGAAACTGTTCCCCTGTGGAGCGACCGTGACGGGCGCCGCGGGGCGCGCATTAGCCGCGCCAGCCGCGTTGCGGAAGATGATGCAGCGCCGTCGCCCGGCATTGTCCATGCCGGTGGCCAGCAGGTCGAGGTCGCCGTCACTGTCGTCATCGCCCCACGCCAGCGAAGCGAAGGTCAGCCCGTAGCCGCTGCCGAAGGGCTCCGTATCGTATTCGAGCGCGCCGGCATTGCGCTTGTAGAGGATGAGGCGGTTGCCGCCGGACGCGGTGCCCGCCGCCGCCAGGTCGAGATCGCCGTCATTGTCATAGTCGCCCCAGGCCACTGCGCTCTGCGTCAGGCCGGTCGGCTGCGTGTCGGCAGTAAGCGTGCCGCCGGCATTGCGGTAGATCAGCAGCAGGCGGTTGCCGCCGTCATGCCCGCTCACTGCGAGGTCGAGGTCGCCGTCATTGTCCGCATCACCCCAGGCCAGCGCGCTGTAATTCATACCGGTATTCGTTCCGTACGGCTGTGCGGTCACGGTGAAGGCGCCGCCGCTGTTGCCGCAGATGAGCAGGCGGCGGCGGTTGCTGTCATCCTGTCCGCTTGCCGCCAGATCAAGGTCGCCATCACCGTCGATATCGCCGAAAGCCAGCGCGCCCAGCGCCAGCCCGAGATCCGCCCCGAGCGGTTCGCTGCCAGCCGTGAAGACCCCGGCCCCGGTGTTGGTGAGAATGGCGAGGCGCTTGGTCCCTGACGCATCCTGCCCGCTCACCGCCAGGTCGAGGTCTCCGTCATTGTCCGCGTCACCCCAGGCCAGCGCGCTGTAGGCAAGCCCGAGCCCCGGCCCGAGCGGCTCGCTCACCGCGGCAAAGGCGCCTGCCGTATTGCGGTAGATGATGAGCCGGCGGCTCACGCCCTGCAGGCCGCTGACCGCGAGATCGAGATCACCGTCGCCGTCATAGTCACCCCACGCCACCGCGCCCCACGACATACCCTGCCCCGCGCCGAGCGGCTCGGCCACAATGCTGAAGTTGCCACCGCCATTGTTGCGGTAGACCAGGCAGCGCGCGCCCCCCGTGTCACCGAGTGCGGCGAAGTCAAGGTCACCGTCACCGTCATAATCACCCCACGCGGCATTGCCGAAATAGAGGCCGCGCGCGCTCCCCATCGGCTCGTCCGTGTCGCCGCCGGCCCCGAAGAGTGCCGGGCTGGTATCGTAATGCACCGTCACCGTCGCGGTACCGGTATTGGTCGCGCTATCGGTGCCGCTGTAGGTGATGACCGTCGTCTCCGCGGTGAGCGGGATGACGCCACTGAACGTGCCGTTGCTCACCGTCAGCCAGCCGCTGGCGCCGGCATCAGTGGAGTAGTAGATGGCCAGCGGTGTGTCATTGGCGTCACTGACCGTGCCGACCGTCACCACCCCCGCCGTGGTCGTGTCGTAGCCAGCCCCGGGCCGGGTGATGATAATGCCCGGCGCCACGGTGTCGCAGTTGACGCTGACGGCGGCCGTGCCGCTGTTGGTGGCGCTGTCCGCAGCGCTGAACGTTATGGTCGTCACTGCTGTGCGCAACGGTACCGTGCCGCTGAACGTGCCCGCGGTTACCGTCAGCCAGCCGCTGTCGCCGCCCGTGGTCAGGTACTGCACCGCGTAGAGCGTATCGTTATTGTCGACTGCCGTGCCGCGCACCAGCACGTACGCGGCATTGGTATCGTAGCCGGCAGCGGGCTGCAGCAGCGCCACAGCCGGATTGACGATGTCGAGCGTCACCATAATTGCTGCTGATGAGTCGGAGGCCCCGAGCGCGTTGCGCGCGACCGCCACCAGCGTATGCGTGCCGGCTACACCCAGTGCCACGCCGGTGCAGGTCCAGGTGGTGCCCGCCCCAAGCGCCACCGAGCCAACGCGGATTTAAAGCGGGGCCTCGCCGCGCCCAAAGCTGGCGGTTTTCTCAGGAGGCATCTTGCTCTTTTGCACGCGGTCATGTTATACTGTGCTATTA
>CAZWUZ010000025.1:0-21860 GCA_964637655.1 uncultured bacterium
AATAACCTGATCGATTCCAACCTGATCACCAACGGCCAGAATCAGGGTATTTACCTGACGTCGGATACGAACACGGTCACCAATAACCGCATCATTTCCTGCAAGACGTATGGCATCTCCCTTGCCGGCGCGGATTTCAACACGCTGAGCGGCAACTACGTGTACGGCACCTTGAGCAGCGGCATAGGGATCATAGTGAACAACAGTCAGGGGAACGTGCTGCACGCCAACCTGATTGACTCGAACCTCCAGTACGGGATACGTATCACCGGGACAGCGACGAACACCGCGTTATACCGGAACCGGGTGCAGAGGAACGGCAACTACGCGGTGTGGCTCGACGGCAGCACCACCGCCGACACGTTCAGCCGGAACAACATCACGTCAGAGGTCGGCAAACTGGTGAGCACCGGCACGGCGGGGTGGGAATTCGACCTGACGCGCAACTGGTGGGGAACCACCGATTCCGCGCTGATCAGCGCCTCGCTCGGCGGGACTGATTCCCCGAACGTGCGCTGGCAGCCCTATCGCCTCGGCGAATGCGACACGACGGCGGGCGCGGACACCATCGCCCCGGCGGCGCCGGTCAGCGTGACGGTGACCGGGTATGCCGGCGGCTGTTCAGTGATCTGGACGAGCGCGCTGGTCAACGAGGAAATCGGGGGCGTGGTGACGGACACCGGCGGGTTCCGTATCTACCGCTCGCTGACCGCAGACACGAACGTGTGGCAATGGGTGGGGAACGCGGCGGCAACAGCAACCTCGTTTGCCGACAGCGGCGGCATGTCCATCGACAGCACCTACCATTATCGCGTCACCTGCTACGATAACCATGCCGGGTGGCCCAACGAATCATACTACAGCGACAGCATCGCCTTGGGCAGCCCGCTGTACGGTGGCCCGATATGGTATGTCAGCAGCGATACGGGGAGCGACACCAGCGCGGGCAAAGGGACGGCGACCAAGCCCTTCCGCACCATCTTCCAGGCGCTGCAATCCTGCGCCAGCGGCGACACCATCCAACTCTACGCCTGCAGCGCGGTCTGGAGCGAGTCGGTGGTCATCACCAAGGATACCATCGCAATTGTCGGCATGGGGCGCGACCGGAGCATCATCGAGCCCGGGGCGAACATCGGCTGCACGGCGGCGGCGCGCACGGGACTGAAACTGCGTGACCTGTGCATTCGCAATGCCGGCGGCGTGAATGACAACATCAACTGGTCAGGGGTTGTCTTCTCAGAAATCAGCGGCTGCAGCATCACCAAGGCAGGCGGCAGGGGCATAACCCTCGTCAATGTCGATACCAGCAGCATCACCGGGAACCGCATCGACAAAAATACCGGTTACGGCATCAACGCGGACAGCAGCTGCGGCAATTACCTGTACGACAACTATGTCGTGCAGAATACGGCCACCAACCTGCGCCTGTTGTATGCTTCGTATAACAACCGTGTTGATTCGAATACGATAACCGGGGGCGGCAGCACCGGATTTGCGCTGACCAGTGACTCCAACACTATCACTAACAACCGCATTACCGGCGCCAATCTGGTGAACCTGCATATGAGCAGCGCCGACAGCAATACGGTGCTGAATAATTACCTGGCGGGCAATCTCAGTGCGGCCCTGGCGAATCTGCTGTGTGAGACGGGGTCGTATAACGTCTTTGATTCCAACACGGTGGTCAGCGGGGCGCAAACCGGCATCAAACTCATCGGCGACACGAACATCCTGCGCAATAACCTGGTCAGCGGCAATGCACTCAATGGCATGGAATTCGAAGGCGCAGATTTCAACAGCGTGTACGGAAACACCTTCAGCGGCAACGGTAATAGTGGCATCTGGATGTACAGCGGGGCATACGGCAACAGCATCGACACCAACGTGATTGACAACAACACGCTGGCGGGCATCTACGCCGGCGGCGCGCACTACAACCGGATACGGCATAACCGCATTACCCGCGCGGGTACACAGGGGCTGGTGTTTGACGCGTCAAACAACAACTATGCTGCGCAGAACTATATCGCGGCGAACACGGACACGGCGCTGCGCATTATCGGGGCGTCAGCGGCCGACACGATCGAGAAGAATGTCATCACCTCGGCAGTCGGGCGACTGGTGACGAATAATGCCACCATGAGCTGGACCTTCGACCTGCGGCGCAACTGGTTTGGCACGACCGACAGCAGCGCGCTGGCGACAATGATCACCGGCAGTGCAGTCAATGAACTGCGCTGGCAGCCGTATCGCCTCGGGGAGTGCGACACGCGCGCGGGACAGGATACCATCGCGCCGGCCGCGCCGGCAACCGTCACGTCGGCGTTCGTTGGCGACACCGGCTACACGGTTACATGGAGCGCGGCAACGACGAATGAGGAAATCGGCGGTGCGGTGGCAGGTCTTGCCGGGTACCGCGTCTACCGCAGTGCCACGGCCGACACCGGCTACTGGCAGCAGGTGGGCGAGGTTGCCGCCGGGACGACGACCTTCACTGACAGCGGACTGTCGGGGAACTACCTCTACCGCGTGACCGCCTACGACAACCATAGCCCGTATCCCAACGAGTCGTATTACTCCGATTCCATTGCCACGCCTGACACCAGCGGGCCGGGGGCGAATGTCTGGTATGTCAACAACAACGACACGACGGGCGACGTCCACTGCACGGCGGTGGGCAGCAATGCCAATCATGGTATGACGCCGTCCAAGCCGAAACTGACCATCGCTGCGGTCATGGCGCTGGTTTCGGCGGGGGACACCATCTACCTCGACGCGGGTACCTACAGCGAGGCGGTGGTGATGACCGTTGACACGGTCGCGCTCATCGGGGCGGGGAACGCGCTGGCGATCATCGAACCTGGCGCGAATGTCGGCTGCACGGCGGCGGCGCGGTCGGGCCTGAAACTGCGCAACCTGTGCATTCGCAACGCTGCCGGCGGCATGGACAACGTCAACTGGACCGGCATGGCGTTTTCCGAAATCAGCGGCTGCAGCATTGCCGGGGCGGCCAACTACGGCGTCTACTACACGGGCAGCAACGGCCTGCTTTACAACAACCAGCTGAAGTCGAACGGTAATGTGAACCTGTATCTTACCGGCAGCGCGTACAACAACCGCATCGATTCCAACACGCTGCTGGTTTGCGGCAGTTCCGGTTTATACCTTGGCAACAACTGTGACTCGAACACGATTTCCGGAAACCGCATATCCGGCGCTGTGTTCTCCAATCTGCACGCTGACAGTGTCTCCCACACCCTGGTGCTGAACAACTACCTGTCAGGGAATACCGGTGGCGCCAGCGGCAATCTGCTGGTAACCGGCAGGAACAACACGATTGATTCGAACACGACAGTGAGCGGCGCGTACACGGGCATTATCGTGGGGGGCGATACGAATACCGTCCGCAGTAATTACTCAAACAGCAACACGCAGGACGGCCTGGAACTCGCCTCGGCCAATTTCTGTACGGTGTACCACAATACGTTCAGTGGCAACAGCCAGGCCGGCATCTGGGTCAACGGCGGGTACGGCAACAGCATCGAGACGAACGTGATCACCGGCAATTCGACCAAAGGCATTGCGGTGGAGAACTCCAACAACAACCACATCGGGCACAACCGGATCACTGGTTCGGGCTCGTACGGGATATTCTTCAATGCCGCCAGCAACAACCGGGCTGTCCAGAACTACCTGGCGACGAGCACGGACATGGCAGTGTATATCATGGGCGCCTCGTCAGCCGATACCATCGAGAAGAACAGCATCACCAGCGCGACTGGCAAACTGGCATCGAACAACTCTTCGGCAGGATGGCCCTTCGACCTCAGCCGCAACTGGTGGGGAGCGACGGACAGCAGCGTCATCGCCGCGGGGATGGCGGGGACGACGGCGAACCTGCGCTGGCAGCCGTACCGCCTCGGGGAATGCGATACGCGGGCCGGGCAGGACACCGTCGCCCCGGCGGCACCGGCGAACGTCGGCTGCACCGCGGGCGTCAACAGCATGTGGGTCGGCTGGTCGGCAGCGACGACGAACGAGGAAATTGGCGGTGCGCCGGCGGACCTGGCGGGGTACAAAGTTTACCGCGCCCAGCGGGCGGATACGTCGTCTTGGCTATATGTCGGGAGCAGTGCCGGGCTGACGTTTAGCGATACGACCGCGACCGCGGACACGGGCTGGTGCTATGCCGTGACGGCGTACGACAACCACAACCCGTGGCCGAACGAATCATTCTATTCAGCAGCCACTAATGTCGACACGCCGGTGAGCGCGCTGCTCTTTACCACGCTGCAGGTGTCAGACAGCGACCGCACCGGCACCACGACGGTCAGCCCGCTGTATGTCGCGTCCGACAGCGCCTGGCTGACGGTTGTGGCGAACAAAGCGGACACGGTGGCGGTGGGGAATGCCACCATCGGCTACGACACGAAGTATCATACGGGGCGCGACACGCAGATTGCGGTCAACCTTGCACCGGGGACCAACGTTGTCACCATCTACGCGGTTTCAGGCATCACGCACACCTGCAGCACCTTTGTGGTCTACTGCGACACGACGGCGCCCGCAGTGAACGCGTGGTATCTGGCAGGTTCACGGGTGCATTATGACCCGGCCGCCGGCCGCTACAGCACGGACAGCAGCTCGCTGCTGGTGGTGAGCAGCGTGACCGACAGCAGCAGTTTCCTGCAGCGCTATGGCGAGGATGCCGCGTACAACCTTGGCAGCGATACCGCGTGGCGCGCCTACAGCACGGCGCAGGCGTATACGTGGGCGGATACTGACTTCATCTTCACGCTCTATGCGCAGTATGTCGACAGCAGCAACATGAGCGTGCAGCGGACGGCGAACATCATTGTCGATACGACGGTGCCGGTCATCACGCATACCGGGCTGGCGGACAGTCAGCCGTGCAACGACACGCTGAGCGTGACGGCGACCATCGCGGACCTGTCAGGGACGACGGCGGTGCGGGCGTATGTCTGGTACCGCAATGACCAGTACAACAGCAATGCGTGGGATTCTTCAGCCATGACCTGCGCGCCGGGCGGGACCTGGTCGGGGAACATCCCGCAGCAGGCAGTCGGGCAGTTTGCCGACCCGCTCATCGAGTACTTTATAAGCGCGACGGACACCTTCGGGCGCACGGGCTACTGGATGTCGCAGGCGAACCCCGACTCGTTCACCACGGATTCAGGGCTGACTGCGGTGGTGAACATCCTGCAGGGATTGTCGGATACGCGGACGCTGACGACCAGCGGCCTCTATGTGACACAGGGGTCGTGCACCATTGCGGTGGCGCCGTCGGCGCTGACCGACAGCATCACCATCGCCTACTATCGCGGCAGCACGCTGGCGGACACTTTCCAGCGCTTCGGCTATATGGACACCTGGCAGGTGCTGCCCGCGCTCGCGGCGGGGCAGAACACCATCGTTGTCTGGCTGCAGGACAGCGGCCCGCTGCCGCGCTTCTGGCGCGCGTATGTCATCACGGCGGATACGACGGCACCGCTTTTCGCGGTGATGGACACGACCACGCGGCGCATCGCGGGGACGACGGGCAGCTGCACCTTCACGGCGCAGGACAGCAGTGGCGTGGCGACGCTCTACCTGACCGGTGACCTGACGGCGGACACGCGGGCCTACACGGGCAGTCCGGTGGCGTTGGCTTTCACCGGCGGGACGGGGTGGAAGAACATTTTCCACCGCTACGCTGACGTGGCGGGAAACCTGTCGGCGCTTTTTGGCGACTCGGTCTATGTCGATGTGACGGGCTGCACGGTGAGCATCACCTCGCTGACCTATACCACGACGGGATCCTGGACCTGCACGGGCACGGTGCGGGACAATGGCATCGACACGCCGGCAACGGCGGGAGTGCGCCTCAACGGTACTGACAGCGGCACCACAGGTATCACTGGCGCCACCGGGGAATTCAGTACGGCGATGATATTGTCGGCTGGTCTGAATACGGTACGCATCACTGCAACCGATAGCGCGGGCAACAGCGGGTACGACGAGTTCAGCGTCTTCTACGCACTGACCGAAACGACGGTGACGTCGGGGACGCTGCCGGTGAGCACATCATTGTCGGACACGGCCGGCGGGAGCACCATTGTCAATGTGTCCGGCGGCAACGACACGGCGTATATCGTGGTGACGAACACGAGCGGCGGTGACAGCATCACGGTGACGGTGGACTTTGCCGGATCGGGCTACACTATCCTGGTGGAGAAACTCGACACGGCGACGCTGCAGAACAACCTTGGTGTCAGTTCGTCGCTGAACGGCATCAGCAGCACGGACTACAACCTGCTCGACTCGGCGGTGCTGAAGGTGACGGTCATCGACAGCACCGGCAACGTGGTCAGCGGCAACACCGGCTCCTACGATGCCATCACCCTGCACTGGTACTATGGGGCACTGACCGCCGCGCAGGAACAGAGTTTGCACGTCTACTGGTTCGACCCGTCGGATTCGCTCTGGAAGAAGGCGACGGATGTGGCCGGACTGCTGACGGCCTTCGGCGATGGGATTACCGAGAAGAAGGACATGACGGAGGATACCATCATGGTGAAGTCAACGCACTTCTCCATCTGGGGCATCTTTGCCGGCGGTGCCGTGCCGGTGGCCGGCAATCTCGACAACGTGGTTATTGCGCCGAATCCGTACAAGCCGTATGGTGACGACGCGCGCTACGGGCGCCCGTACGACGGAAACACGAATAACGCGACGGGCATCAGGTTCTTCAACCTGATGGCGAACACGCGCATCGCGATCTACACGGTGAACGGTGAACTGGTGGACGAGGAGACGACGCTGGCCAACCAGGGGCTCGCGGTCTGGGACGCGCGCAACAAGGACGGTGACGAGTGCGCCAGCGGGGTCTACATCGCGGTCTTTACCGCAGGCGACCAGCGCAAGGTGCAGAAGTTCGCCATCATCCGGTAGGATAGGTCATTCCCGAATTGTTCTATCGGGAATCCAGCAGGGTAGTGGACTCCCGATAACTGTCCTCGGGAGTGACGGACAGAGGAAATGTGCAAAGGTGCGAGGTGAAGTGATGAAACTGATGCTCACGACGATACTGCTGCTGGCGCTGGCGGCGCCCGCGTACTGCGAATCGGGGAACGCCGCGGCGGCATACCTGCGCACGGGACAGGGGGCCCGCCCGATGGGGCTGGGGGGCGCCTATGTGGCCCTCGCGGAGGGGAGCCACGGGATGTACTGGAATCCCGGGGGGCTTGGCGTGGCGCGGCAGGCGGACGCGCTCTTCATGTACAACAGCAGTTTCGCCGACATCAACAACCAGTTCATCGCCTTTGCCTATCCGCTGGCTAATAACAACGGCACGCTGGGCGGGGCCGTCACGTACGTCGATTATGGCGACATGGACCGCTACATGCTTACCAGCGCGACCACCTACAGCGCGCAGGGGAGTTTCAACGCGAATGACCTCGCGGTCGCGGTCGGCTACGGCAGGCGCATCCAGGAGCATGCGGGGGTGGGGCTGTCGCTGAAGTACCTGCGCAGCAAAATCGAGAGCGAAGATGCGAACGCTTTCGCCTGCGACCTCGGCCTGCTGTTCCATGAGGCGGGGAGCCCGTTCCGCATCGGCTTGGCGCTGACCAACCTCGGCACCAAGATGAAGTACATCAGCCGCAAGGACCAGCTGCCGCTTGATATCCGCGGGGGTTTCGCCTACACGCTGGGCGGGGTGCGCTACATCCCGGGGAACCTGACGCTGGCCTGCGACGCGCACAAGCCGGTGGACAACGATGCCGGGGTGAATGTCGGGCTGGAATACGCGCCGGTGGAGCAGTTCGCGCTGCGGGTGGGCTACGACTCGCTGCAGGATGCGGGCAATGGCCTGACCGCGGGCGCGGGGTTCGGTGTCGAGCAGTTCCGCGTCGACTATGCGTGGGTGGACGGCGGTCATCTCGACGACGCCCATCGCGTGTCGCTCAACTTCGCGTTCGGGGCTGAATAGACGTTTTACCGGACTGCCATAGCGTTTTTGCTGGACTTCATCGATAGGGAGCAATCTGCACATTACAGAAATTAGTATGGTGTCCCCGAATTTCCCAGGCGCGCCAGTTCGCGCTTCAGGCGGCGGTAGCGCAGCCAGCCGAGGAGGGCGGTGAGCAGGCCCGCCGGGATGAAACACCAGCCGATAAGCCCGAGCATCGTCCCGGTCAGAAAATGGACAAACGTGAGTCCGGCAATCACCAGCGTGAGCGCGGTGCGCCAGTAGGCGAGCAGGGTGCGTTCGTTGGCGAGCACGGTGCGGTCGAGCGCGAGATGGTCGCGCAGGATGAGATCCTCAGCGGCAAAGCGGCTGTAGGGCGGTTGTCCGGCCATTGGCTACCTCCAGAGTGCGCACAGCATACCGCTGCCGGTGAAATCCGTCAAGCCGGGACAGCCAACATACCGGAAAGTGTGTGTCCCCTTTTCAGCGGATGCCCTGCGCGTTGAGGTGTTTGCCGTACTGGCGGTCGCTGCGCATGATGTGGTTGAGCAGCCAGTCGCGCAGGAAGGAGAGGATGTCCTCCGAGACCGCGGCGCGGCCCGCCTGCACATCCGCCTGGAAGGCGCGGACTTTGCTGATGAAGGCCTGGTGCGCCGCTTTCTGTTCCGGCAGCCCGGGGTAGCCGTGCTGCGCCATCAGTTTCTCCTCGCTGCCGAAATGCGTCACGGTATACGAAATCAGCCCGGTGAGGATGTTGCCGAGGCGCGCGGCATCCTTGCCCGACTGCAGCGCGGCGTGCAGTTCATTGATGTAGCCGACGAGCTTGCGGTGCTGCGCATCCATGGCCCCGACGCTGACGCTCATGCGGTCGCTCCACGGGATGAATTCGCGCCCGGCGGCAGGGCCTGACGCCGCGGCCGCGCTGTCGAAGCGGAAGGTGGCTACACGCTCGCGCAGCGCGTCGGCCTGCGCGGAGAGGGCGCGCACCGCCTCCGCCATCTGCTCGGCCGCCCCCGAGTTCTGCTCGACGACTTCGGCCACGGTCTGCACGGCACTGCTGACCTCACGCGCCGCGGCCTGCTGCGACTCGACCATGGACGAAATGCGCCCGATGGCGTCGGCGGTCTGTTCGACCCCGCTGACGATGTTGCCGAGCGCCTCGCCCGCGGTGGTGGCGAGGCGGGTGCCGGTGGCAACATTGTTCCCCGACTCGCGGATGAGCCCGCCGATCTCGCGCGCCGCCTGCGAGGCGCGTTCGGCGAGCTTGCGCACTTCGTCGGCGACGACGGCGAACCCCCGTCCGTGTTCCCCGGCGCGGGCCGCCTCGATGGCGGCATTGAGCGCCAGCAGGTTGGTCTGGTCGGCAATTTCGCCGATGGTGCCGATGATCTCGCTGATCTGGTCGGAGGAGCGGGAAATCTGCTTGACCGCGTCGACCGCGGCGCTGACTGCCTGCCCACCCTCGCGCGCCACGTCGGCGTTGCCGCTGGCGAGATCGCGCGCCTGCTGCGCGCTCCCGGTCACCTCGGCCACCGTGCTGCTCAGCGACTCGACCGAGGCGGAAATTTCCTCGACGGTGGCCGCCTGGCTCTGTGCTCCCGAAGCGACGCCCTGCGCCTGCGCGGTGAGGGTGCCGGCGGCGGCGGTGATGTCGGCGGCGGCGGCGGCGGTGGCGGCCACGAGCTGCGCCAGCGACTGCACCATGCTGTCGAGCGCGCGCGCCAGGTCGCCGATCTCGTCGCCGCGCGCGGTATGGCGCGGGTCGATGCGCTGCGTCAGGTCACCCTGCGCCACGGCCCGGGCAAAGTCGACCCCGACCTGCAGCGGCTCGGTGACCAGACGGCGCAGCGCGCCGACGAGCAGGACGAGGAAGATGACGAAGAGCAGGCCGGCGATGGCGAGGATGCCGAGCGCCATGTGGTTGGCCAGCGTGGTGATGACCGAGACATCCTTGCCGCAGAAGAGAATGCCGGTGGCCTTACCGGAGACGTCGGTGAGCGGCAGGTAGGCGGCAACGTACGGCCGGCCGAGAATGGTGGTCTCCCCGTAGTAGGGCCTGCCGTCGCGCAGCACCGTGTCGAGAATTTCCTGGTGTTCGAGTTTCGTGCCGACCGCACGCTGCCCGTCTGCCTTGATGATGGTCGTGGCCACCCGCTCATTGCCGTGGAAAATGGTGAAATCGCACTGGAACAGTTCCTTCTGCCGGTCGAGGTAGTCGTTGTTGGAAAGGACGTAGCCGAGTGACACCGCGCCGAGGATGCTGCCGTCGGCACTGCGCAGCGGCGTCCCCGCGCGGATGGAGTACTTGACCAGCGCCCCCTGTTCGACACCGACGGAGGACGCCCCGGCCAGCGCCCGCTGGATGTTGCGCTGGTTGCCGATGCTGTCACCGAATTTCTCCGGCTCATGCGCGCGGGCCAGCACGGTGCCGCGCGGGTCGGTGATGACCAGATAGTCGAGCCCGATGGAACGCATGGCCAGCTGCCCGAGTTGCAGCATGCCCGCGCGGTCGCCCGCCTGCACCGCCTGCACGAGGCGGCTGCTGCGCTCGAACCATGCGGTGGCAGCCAGCGCCTGGGCCGAACGGGTTTCAATCTGCCCCTTGAGGAGTTCACCGCGCTGCTGCATCTCCGCGGTGAAGTAGGCGGTGAGCTGGCGGTCGAGCAGCGCGCGCGAGCCAAGGACGACGGCAACAAGGAGCACGGCAAGGAACAGCGTGGTAATAAGCGTGATCTTGCGCGAGATGGATAGACGGCTGAATAAGGTCATTGACTGCCTCCAGGCGATATTCGCAAAATGCACAATATCACCATATCGTAGGCGTGTCAAGGTGTAGCCGGAAAAAATTACAGTTTGCCGGCGAGCGCCTTACCCCAGGCAACCGTATCAGCCAGCACCTTGTCATCCGGCGTCCAGGTGGCGCGCAGGCCATCGTCCACTGTCTCGAACCCGGCATGCTTGAGATGCTCAGTCAGCAGTTTGACCGATTCGCCGCTCCAGCCATGGCAGCCGAACGCGGCGGCTTTCTTCCCCTTGAAACCGAGTCCCTTGCACATGTCGAGCAGGGCGGCAAGCGAGTGCAGATAGGAACGGTTGATGGTCGGGGAACCGAGCAGCAGCGCCTTGGAGCGGAAAATCTCCGTCACCACGTCATTCATGTCGGAGGCGGGGAGGTTGTAGACCTTGACGGTGAGTGACGGGTCGGCGGCGGTGAGTCCTTCGGCTGCTTTCTCCGCGAGGCGGCGGGTGCCATTCCACATCGTGTCATAGACGATGGTGACCTGGTTCTCCTTGTAGGCGTCGGCCCACTGCAGGTACTGCTCGACAATCTGCGCGGGGTGGTCGCGCCAGATGATGCCATGGCTGGTGCAGATCATGTCGAGCGGCAGTTTGAACGCGAGAAACTCCTGTATCTTTTTCGTCACGAGGTGGCTGAATGGGGTAAGGATATTGGCGTAGTACTTGCGCGCCTCGGCATAGAGCTCCGCGCGGTCGACCTGGTCATTGAAGAGGTGCTCGCTCGCATAATGCTGCCCGAAGGCGTCGTTGGAGAAGAGGATGTTGTCCCCGGTCAGGTACGACATCATCGAGTCGGGCCAGTGGAGCATGGGCGCTTCGACAAAGACCAGTTCCTTCCCGTTGCCCAGCGGCAGCTTGTCACCCGTCTTCACCACCTGGAAATTCCACTCCTGGTGGTACTGCCCCTTGAGCGACTTGACGCAGTTGGCGGTGCAGTAGACCGGGGTACCCGGGATGTGCGAGAGCAGTTCAGGGAGCGATCCGCTGTGGTCGACCTCGCCGTGGTTGGCGATGATATAATCGATTTTCTTCAGGTCGATCTCCTGCGCGAGGTTGGCGACATACTCCTTCGCGTAGGGCATCCAGACCGTATCAATGAGCGCGGATTTCTCTTCCTGCACAAGGTAGGAGTTGTAGGACGACCCGCGATGGGTCGTGTACTCGTAGCCGTGGAAAAGGCGGAGCGACCAGTCGGTCTTCCCCACCCACGAAACGTTGTTCCTGATCTGCTTGCGCATGGCCTGCCTCCCGTGCTGCGAGTATGTGCTGATGATAGCATAGCACTGCTGTCCGGAAAAGGGCCGCTTGACAACCGGTCCCGCTTCAAGTATACTGCAAATGATAATCATTGTCAAGTAAGGGGGGCGCATGGCCAGACGGCGACGGACGGCAGCAGCGGGCGGAAAGCAGACGCCCGGAGTGCGCCGGACCGCGGCGCGCACGGCGGTGCTCGGCTACCTGCAGGCGTGCGACTGCCATGCCACCGCTGACGGCATCTTCCGCGCCCTGCGCCCGCGCCATCCGCGCCTCGGGCTGGCGACGGTTTACCGCACGCTGCAGCTGCTGGTGCGCCTCGGGCAGGTGCAGAAAATCGAGGCGGGTGACGGCAGCGCGCACTATGAACTGACCGGGACCGCGGCGACCAAGCCGCATCATCACCATCTCGTCTGCCAGTCCTGCGGCGCCATCATCGATCATGGCGATTTCGTGGCCGGGGAGCAGGCCACGCTGCAGCGTATCGTGGCGGCGTTGGAAAAGAAATATGGATTTGTGATTACGGGGCATGCCGTGCAGTTTGCCGGCACCTGCCCCGCCTGCCGGCGTACGGGAGCGACAGGACGGATGAAAGGAGGGGGGGCGGAGCAACCGCGTCAGAGGCGCGCAGCAGGTTTGACGATAAAACGAAGAGGAGAAGCTCATGGCTAACGACAAGTATACCTCAATAGTGAAACTTGATTTCCAGTACGCACACCGGTTCATGAAATGGCCGCGGGAAGAAAAGCATCTGCACGGACATTCCGGCCTGCTGACCATCGAACTGGAGGACACGGTCGACCCGGTGACGGGATTCGCCCACTCCTGCAAGGACGGGTTCAAGAAGGCCTGGGAAGTGTGTGACCATTTTCACCATGCCACCCTGTTCCAGGAGGGGGACCCGCTGCTGGAGGCGGTCATTGCCGTCTACAAGAAAGAGGGTATCAACAACGACCCGCAGAACTGTGTGCCGCTCAAGAAGATTGACCATGCGCTCGCCTGGTCGTACCCGGAATACCGGATCGTGGTGACCAAGAAGGTTTCCACGTGCGAGAATCTCTGCGAACTGTTCTACGAACTGCTCAAGGACAAGATGCCGATCAAAAAGATCAAGTTCCGTTCGTCGTCCATGAACGCGGCTTCGAAGACGTTCAGGTAGGAGCATCAGCGCAGCTGGCAGACACCCGCCGGCCCGACCGGCGGGTGTCTTTTCCGGAGGTACGCCCGGCAAACTGCTGGAGTGGCGCGCGACCTGTCCTGCCTTGCCGGTGCGAACCGGTTTGGCGGGCCTGCAGGTGCATGCGTGGCGGACGCTGGGACAGTGATACTTAACCGGGACTACCGGACAAGGAGGAACGATATGGGGACGAAGGAGAATCTGCAGGCGGCATTCGCGGGCGAGAGCCAGGCGAACCGCACCTACCTCGCCTTTGCGAAAAAGGCGGAGCAGGAAGGCAAGCCGCAGGTGGCGAAACTGCTGCGCGCCGGCGCGCACGCCGAGACCATCCACGCACACGCGCATCTGCGCGCGCTGGGCGGCATCAGGGACACGGCGACCAATCTCGAGGCGGCGATTGCCGGCGAGGCGCATGAGTTCCAGTCGATGTACCCCGGGTTCATCAGGGAGGCGGAAGCCGAGGGGAACAAGCCGGCGCTCAGCTCGTTCAGGAACGCCAACGCAGTCGAGGAGGTTCATCACGGGCTCTACGCACAGGCGCTGGCGGCGGTCAAGGAAGGCAAGGACCTGCCGGCGGCCGACATCTGGGTCTGTGACGTCTGCGGCAACACGGTCATCGGCAATCTGCCCGACACCTGCAGTGTCTGCAAAGTCAGCAAGGACCATTTTGCCGCGGTCAGATAAGGCGGTTTCACTCACTCCCCCCCCCCGCCCCGCGGGGGCGGGAGTTGCTGTGCGGCCTAACGCCGGTGCAAGCGCTGGCCACAGCAGGTGGCGGATTTTCCGGCTGACGCGGTCAACCGCCTGCTTATGCTGCTGCAGCAGCAGGAGGCGCGATGCTGACCCGGTTATGGAGTAAGGAACGTTTCGGATATCTGCCTTGACAGGATTTCTGTAAACTGATAAGGTGCTGATGTGGCGCAATGGCAATGAGATAGGAGGAATGGACATGTCTCCGGCCGTGTTGCGCGATGGACCATACCGGTTTTATTTTGTCAGTCACGACGCGCAGGAACCGCCGCACGTACACATTGATCGTGATTCGCTGTCGGCCAAGTTTTGGCTTGAACCGGTGGCGTTGGCGTATAACCTCGGTTTTTCCGCGCATGAGTTGCGGAAAATTGAGCAGCTGACGCTGACGAATCAGCAGCAACTGGTGGAGGCGTGGCATGTCTACTTCCGAACCCAAGGCAGGTGAGCGAATTGTCACGGTGCGCTTCACCGATGATGCCATGAGTGTTGATCTGCTTGACGGCAGGACGATAACCGTGCCGCTGGCCTGGTATCCGCGGTTGTTGCACGCCACCCCGGAACAGCGTTCTGAATGGCGCATTTCCGGCGCCGGCTTCTGCCTGCACTGGCCGTCACTTGATGAGGATTTGAGTGTGCAGGGAATGTTGCAGGGGGCGCCGGCTCCCCGCGGTGATGCGCGCGCCGCATAGCAGTTGCCACCTGATGACTCCACCGGTCCGCTCCTCCGGACATCCTGCCGATGGAGCTAACCCGCATGTATGAGTGACGTACTTGTCGCGCTGGGGCTGACGCTGTTCGCCGGGATGGCGACCGGCATCGGCAGCTGCATCGCCTTTTTCGCCCCGCGCACCAACTACCGCTTTCTCTCCGTGGCGACCGGCTTTTCCGCCGGCGTGATGCTCTATGTGTCGTTTGTCGAGATTCTCGCCAAGGGTGAGCAGGCACTGACCGAGGCCTACGGGGCGACGGCGGGCGCGTGGGCGAATGTCGCGGCGTTTTTCGCCGGCATGCTCTTTATCGGGCTGATCGACAACCTCATCCCGGCGGCGGAAAACCCGCACGAGACGCATCCCGAGGCGGAACTGGCCCCGCTGCATAACCCGAACGCGCCGCTCCCTGATTTCAGCGCTGACGGGCCCGGGTTCGGCGACGGGCATGACCACGGGCATCACCATCACAAACTGATGCGCATGGGGCTCTTTACCGCGCTGGCCATCGGCATCCACAATTTCCCTGAGGGGCTGGCCACCTTCCTTGCCGCGCTGCAGGACCCCGCGCTCGGACTGGCTATCGCCATCGCCATCGCACTGCACAATATCCCCGAGGGGATCAGCGTCTCCGTCCCGATTTTCTACGCCACGGGGAGCCGCATGAAGGCGCTTGCCTACTCGCTGCTCAGCGGGCTGGCGGAACCGGTCGGCGCGCTCATTGCCTATGCCGGACTGCGCCTGTTCCTCGGCGGCGCGGCCGTGCCGCCCGAGGTGATGGGCTACGCTTTCGGCGGGGTCGCGGGCATCATGGTCTATATCAGCATCGACGAGCTGCTCCCGGCCAGCCGCACCTACGGCAAGGGGCATGATTCGATTCTCGGGCTGGCCGGCGGCATGCTGGTGATGGCGCTGTCGCTGCTGCTGATGCGGTAAACGTCCCGTTGACGCTGGCTGCGCAGCTTGCTACGATGCAGACGAACACGAAGCGGCAGAACATCGACCCGGGACCGACAGCGCGCCCGGCCCGCAGATCATGGAGACGGCTATGAGCAGAAACCTGCATACGGTTGCCGCGGCGGAAGCAGTGCAGCGGCTCCCCTCGCGCGAACTGACGTTGGGTGACATCGTGTTCCTGCAGTCCGGCGACAAGGTGCCGGCCGATGTGCGGCTGCTCGAGGTCAGGAACCTGCAGGTGGACGAATCCGCCCTCACGGGCGAGGCCGCGCCGGTGGAACAAAATATCGCGCCCCCGCCGGCGGAGACGGTACTGGCCGACCGCACCTGCATGGCGTATGGCGGGTCGCTGGTCACCTACGGCCAGGCGCGGGTCATGGTCATCGCCATCGGTGACGCGACCGAGAACGGGCGCATCGCACAGATGGTGCAGGACGCCCCGGAACTGGAAACCGTCCTGACGCTGCGCGGCGGCAACACCGATTTCGCCACCATGGGGACGATGTTCGGGTTTGCCGCGATGATGTTCCTCGACGTGGCATTAGGATGAAGCGGATGCCGGGAAGGCGGGCATGAAGCGCAGGGGCTGCATCGCGCTGCTGCTGGTCGCAGTGGCCCTGCTGCTCGCGGTCATACTGTACGGCAAGCACGCGTGTATCTGGCTCCTGTACCGCCCGCCGCTCGGTGAGGGCAGCCGCACACAGGATATCGTTCCTGCCGATCCTGCCGCGCCCGATTGGATATGCCATACCCATTACACGATCAATGCACTGCCGCGGCGGACGAGCATACGTCTCGAACGCTCGGGGAGGATAGAGGTGATCCGCCAGCGGCGCAATCTGCGCGCAGGGTATCTGGCTGACCCCGGGAACACGGAGCCTGAATGGCTGGACGAAACGCGAACGGACACGTTGCCGGCAGAGGTGGCGGCGGCAGTTATCGACGACCTATTCGCCATCGGTCTTGCCGATTATGCTGCGGGCTACAGTGAAGCCGATGCCGAGGACGGGGGCGGAGACATCGTTGCCTGGAAGGAAGGGGCCCGGGCCGGAACCTTCACGGCGAGGAATATTCAGTTGCGCGGCGTCAGTTATATCCGGTCGCGACTTGCGGCGGCGGCGCAGGCGGCGGGCCTCGACCCGTCGCCGGCATAGGGAATGATGACGATGCCGGTACGCAGCCATGGCACGCTGGCGCGCCTTGTGCATCACGAGGCGGCACCCGGGGTGCTGCTCGTGCTGGCGGCGCTGCTGGCGATGTTCTGCGCCAACACCCCGCTGGCGGACTACTACCACCTGCTGCTGAACACGCCCGCGTCGGTTACCGTCGGCGGTGTGGGGATCACCAAGCCGCTGCTGCTGTGGATCAACGACGGGCTGATGGCGGTCTTTTTCTTTGCGGTCGGACTTGAACTGAAACGCGAATTTCTGCACGGTGATTTGCGCGACCGGCGCGCGGTGCTGCTGCCGGGGATGGCTGCCCTCGGGGGCATGTTCATGCCCGCGGTCATCTACGTGCTCATCAACGCGGGCGACGCGACGGCGCTGCGCGGCTGGGCCATCCCCGCGGCGACGGATATCGCCTTCGCGGTCGGCGTGCTCGCGCTGCTGGGCAAGCGCGTCCCGCACTCGCTGCGCATCTTCCTGCTCTCGCTGGCCATCCTCGACGACCTCGGGGCGGTCATCATCATCGCGCTCTTCTATACCGCCGACCTGTCAACGTTGTCGCTCGCTATCGCTGGCATCTGCCTCGTGCTGCTCGCCGCGCTCAACTACGCGGGGACACGCCGGGTCGGGCTCTACCTGCTGGTTGGCGCCATCATGTGGGTCTCGGTGCTCAAGTCGGGGGTGCATGCGACACTGGCGGGCGTGGCGCTCGCGCTCTTCATCCCGCACGTGCCCGACCCGCTGCACGCGGCGGTGTCGGAGAAGCGGCGGCGCGCGGCGCGGCACGGAGAGGAGGAGACGCACCATGAACGGCGGCAGGTGCTGACCGTGGCGCGGCGCCTCGAAATGACCCTGCACCCGTGGGTGGCCTTTCTCATCATGCCGGTCTTCGCCTTCGCCAATGCGGGCGTCGACTTGCGCGGCCTGACTGCCGCCGACCTGCTGGCGCCCGTGCCGCTCGGCATTGCGCTCGGCCTGTTTCTCGGCAAGCAGTATGGCGTTTTCCTCATGGCGTGGCTGACCATCCGCCTCGGCGGCGCCACGCTTCCGGCCGGCGCCACCTGGCGGCAACTCTACGGGGTGAGCGTGCTCTGCGGCATCGGCTTCACCATGTCGCTCTTTATCGCTTCGCTCGCCTTCGAATCGGCCGGCGGCACCTATGCCGCGACCGACCGTCTCGGCATCCTCGCCGGCACGATGCTCTCGGCACTACTTGGCTATGTGTTGTTGCGCCGAGGTCAGGCGGTACGATGATACGACTCCCGGCTGGTAAGCCGGTGACGGTGAGGGTAACGTGTGACTGGACGGAAGTGTTCCGGAATGAAGCGAAAGCACTCCGCGCCACGGCAGTGCTGCCGGAGTTTCTAACGCGACAGCGCTGGTATGCAGGACGTGGACGGTGCTTGCGCTCATTGCGCATCAAGGAGATCAATACACTGCGAGCGGTCGCTACAGATGTACGAGTCCTGCTGGTTACCGCACGGTACGCGTCAGGCAAGCCTGCCCACTATCAGGTGCCGCTGGCATATTGTCGGGGCGAGCGTGGCCGGCGACTGGCTGTGCGCTATCCGCACGCAGTGCTTTGCCGCATATGTTTGGCGACCGGTGACGGGGTTATTCTTGACGCGGTCTATCTGCCCGCATTCCGACGCGCGCTTCTCGTCGCGTGTGGCGGTCACGCTGCCGGCAGCGGTCGTGTACTCACGGCGCAACAAAGTAATACCGCGTTGTTGTTCAGTCGCCGATACTTCCTGAAACTATACCGCCGTGTCGAGGTCGGAGTGCATCCGGAAGCGGAACTGGGGAATATTTTCGCGCTGCAGCAATTTGCCGGTGTGCCGCATCTGCGCGGGGTGCTCAACTGGCATTGCGGTCGGGGTGTGATGACTCTCGCGCTGCTACAGGACGCGGTGTCATTTCGTCGGGACGCCTGGCAGCAGACGGTAGCTGCACTTGCCGCCTTTAACCGGAAAGTTGTGCATCGTTCGGCCGCTACCGCGACACCTGCGGCCGTGCGTGCGCTGTGTGGCAAACGGTATTTCCGACAGGTGGCCGCGCTGGGAACTGCGACGGCAGCACTGCATCGCGCGCTGGCAGCAGGCAGCGCCCCGGAGTTTGTTCCGGTGCTCCTGACGCGCAGCGACCGGCGACGTGAAGTGGCGATACTGTGTGAAAACGTGCGACTGACATTGCGGCAGTTGCGTGTGGCGATACCCGGCCTGCCGCAGGCACAACAGCAAGCGGCACGGCAGGTGCTGACTCATCGCCGAATGCTGCTCAAAGAGGCCAGAGCACTGGCGGCGGTGCGGACGGGCGGGCGACGGCTGCGCCTGCACGGCGATTATCATCTCGGGCAGGTGCTGGTCACGGCGCAAGGACCGGTTGTTGCTGATTGGGAAGGAGCGACGGCACTACCGCTGGCAGATCGCCGCAGTAAGCAGTCACCGCTGCGCGACGCGGCGGGCATAGTGCGTTCCTTTGACTATGTCTGCGCCTACGTGTGGCAGGTTGCGGCGCGGCACTTTCATGCGGCAAACCGCGTACGACTCTGGATGGAACTCTGGCGTGATGTATCGACTGCCGAGTTCCTTGCCGCCTATCGTGCGGCTGCTGGCAGCGCGCTGCCGCCGTTGATGGAACAGGAGCGGATGCTGCGTGCCTACCTGCTGGAAAAGGCGCTGTACGAGGTGCGCTACGAATTGCACTACCGACCGGACTGGCTGGCGGTGCCGCTGAACTACCTGACGAAGCGAAGCGGCGTTGACCCGGAATAAACTCGACGTTTGACAGTAAATGCTTGAATCGCTACACTGAACTCACGAGGGAACGAACATGAAACCTGGCAAGCAGAGCAAGACTCCGGATGGTGCACGAAACCTGCCTGATGACAGCCATCGGTTCGAAGAATATCGCACCCTGCGTGCTGAAATAGCCAACAACTCAACTGTTGTTGCGCAGGTGTTCAGCATAACGTTTCCTGCTGCGGCCGCATTGATTGGCTACGGCATAGACAAGGAAAACTGGCTCGTCTTGCTTTCTCCCTATGCGATTTTGCTCCCGTCGCTGTGGTTTGTTTCCTCACAGGTTGAATCAACCGTCAGAATCTCCACCTACATCCGGTTGTTCATCGAATCCCGGTGCGCCGGTTTGCGCTGGGAACACCGGTTGTTGCAGGTGCGCAATCGCGCGCAGATGCATGTTTCTGACAGAAGCTACATCAAGTCGATAACCGGATTGTATGGAGGAGTCTGTGCGGTTTGCACGGCACTGTCTGGCGCATACTATTCGCAGATGCTTCACCGGGTGCCGTTTACTGAAGCGGGCCGGATGGGCTATGATGCTGTCTGGGTAACTATCAACGCTACCGTATTGGGCCTTGCTTACTTGGTGCTGAAAGGCGCTGCCAATGCACTCAGCTCAAAACGCTTCGCCGAATATGAAAAACAATGGCAACAGACGACACAATGAAATCGCGCCGGACCTAGATAGCCCTCCGGTGTTGACGGAACAGGAGCAGAAGCGCGCATGAGCGGAGATCCGCTGCTGCTGCTGCTGCTGGCCAGCGCGCTGGTGGTGGTTTCCTACCTGTTCGATGCGCTCGCCCGCGTCAGCCGCGTCCCCTCGGTGCTGTTGCTGCTCGGGCTGGGGGTCGGGCTGCGCCTCGCCGCTGATGCCGCCGGTGTGCCGGTGCCGCTCCCCGCCCCGCTCATCATCATCCTCGGCACCCTCGGGCTGATTCTGATCGTGCTTGAGGGCGCGCTGGAACTGTCAGTGGTGAAGGAGAAGCTGCCGCTTATCCGCCGCGCGGGGGGCGCGGCGCTGCTGGTGCTCGTCCTGACCGCGCTGGCGCTGGCGCTGCTGCTGGTGGCGGCGCTTGACGTGCCGCTGCGTACCGCGCTGCTCAACGCGCTTCCCTTCGCCGTGATCAGCAGCGCTATTGCCATCCCCGGCAGCAGCGGGTTCGACCCGGCCAAGCGCGAGTTCATCGTCTACGAGTCGACCTTTTCCGACATCCTCGGCATCATGCTCTTCACCGCGTTGCTCCCCTCGCCGTTTTCCGGGTCGGTCGCCTGGCAGGCGGGCAATCTGCTCGGGGTGGTGGTCCTCGCGGCGGTCGGCTCGCTGTTGCTCATGCTGATGGTCGAGAAAATCACCACGCACATCAAGTTTTTCCTGATTCTCGCGGTGCTGACCGGGGTCTACGTCATCGCCAAGCAGCTGCATCTTTCCGCCCTGCTGCTGGTGCTGGTCTTCGGGCTGCTGCTCAACAACAGCCAGGCCTTCAGCCGTTTTCCGCTGCGCGGACTGATCAACGTGAAACACCTGCGCCATGAGGTGCGCCAGTTCCGCGTTATCGTGCTCGAGAGCGCCTTCCTCGTGCGCACCTTTTTCTTTGTCGCTTTCGGGTTTTACCTCGAACTTGGCGGACTGCTGCGCCGCGAGGTTATCGGCATGGCGGTGGCCATCACCGGGATCATCGTGCTGGCCCGCTACCTGCACCTGCGCCACGTGGCGCGCTGCCCGCTGCTGCCGGAACTGTTCATCGCCCCGCGCGGGCTGATTACCGTGCTGCTGTTCCTGCAGATCCCCGCCGCCCATCGCCTGCCGCTGCTGCCGCAGGAGACGGTGTTCCTGGTGGTCGCGTTCAGCGGACTGCTGATGCTGAGCGGCACGCTGGCCTGGAAAAAACCGGTGGAACTGCCGGACGACCTGCTGTGAACCGCTCAGGTGACCGCGTCGGTGATCTGGTCGTTGACTGACGTGGGAAACGCGCCGCCGCTGACCGCGTCGAGGCCGCTGGCCGGCAGGGTGCTGACGGCGGATTCCGCCGCCGGTGTGACGGATGTGGTTTTGGGCTGCATAACTGCACCTCCAGCATGATACTGTAGCCGCCGGCAGGCCGGCTGTCAAGCCGCAGCGGGCCGGACACCGGCGCGGGGGGCCGGCACTTGTTTTTTACCGCAAAGTGTGCTATTAGTTGGGTGAGAGGCAGCACCCCGCGGCCTGGCTGCGGGGACTAAGCGGGCGGCCGGCACAAACGATGCCTGCTGCAGCCGCGACAACCGGGGTGCCGTGCG
>CAZWUZ010000026.1:0-20838 GCA_964637655.1 uncultured bacterium
GGCGGCCATCGCCGCTTCAAAAAGAAGGAGGTGCTCGGCTTCCTGCATTCGCATCGGAGCTGATGCGCGATGCCCGCACAACTGAAAATGATAAACGGCCGTCGGAGGGGAAACGGGTGGCGGCTTGCTGCCGCCACCCCCGTTTTCACTCGCTCCGGCTTGCGTTTCCGCGGTGGCAAAGGTCAAACCGCCGTCGCGCACCGCGGTGGCGTATTCCTTGTCACGAACGGGCGCTCCACCGTATCGCCAACACCGGCAGACGGTAAACCGGTGTCGCGCACGGCGGTGGACGCGATGCCACACGGTACACCGCCGTCGGAGCGGGCAGCATGACGACTGACGCAGAGCGCAGCGCCGGGAATTTGCAGCGCTGGCTGCACGCAGAACGCGCCGACGCAGCGACCGTTGCTGCCGCGCAGGCGTGGCTGGCGGCGCATCCCGACGCGGCAGTTATCGCGCGCGACGATGCGGACTACCCCGCGCCGCTGCACGAACTGCCCGACGCGCCGGCCTTTCTCGCGGTGCGCGGCAACCGTGCGCGGCTGCAGGCGCAACGCGCGGTGGCCATCGTCGGGGCGCGGCAGGCGACACCCGACGGGGTGGCGCAGGCAACGGCGCTGGCGGGCGACCTCGGGCGCAGCGGCGTGACGGTGGTCAGCGGGTTTGCCCGCGGCATCGACGCGGCGGCGCATCGCGCGGCGGCAGCGACGGCAGGCGGGACGGTGGCGGTGCTCGGTACCGGGCCCGATATCGGCTACCCGGCGACGCACGGCCCGCTGCGCGAGGCCATCCTCGCGGGGGGCGGCGCGCTGCTGACGCAGTTTCTCCCCGGGACGCGCCCGTTTGCGGGCAACTTCCCGCGGCGCAATGTGCTGATTGCGGCGCTGAGCAGCGCGACGGTGGTGGTTGAGGCGCGCGAGCAGAGCGGTGCAGTGCTGACGGCGGGACTGGCGGGTGAGCAGGGACGCGAAGTGCTGGCAGTCCCCGGGCGCGTCGGTGAGCGCAGCGGCGGCTGCCATCGGCTGATCCGCGACGGGGCGGGGCTGGTCGAGAGCGCGGCGGACATTCTTGCCGCGCTCGGCTGGCAGGCGGCGGCACCCGCGGCGGCAGCGCCGACGGCAGTGACGCTGACGGACGACGAAGTCGCGCTGCTGCGGGCGCTCGATTGCGAGCGGCACGCGGACGAACTGGCGGCAGTAATCGCGGACAGCGGGATGCTCGCGGCGCTGCTGACGGAACTGGAACTGGCGGGGCAGGTGGAACGCCGCCCCGGGCGCCTGTACGCGCTGAGCGCGGCGGGACGCGCGACGCTGGCCGGGCACGACGCATGAGCGAACTGCTGGTTATCGGCGGCGGGCTCGCGGGGAGTGAAGCGGCGCTGGTCGCAGCGGATGCGGGAATGCAGGTGACGCTCGCGGAGATGCGGCCGGGGACCATGACCCCGGCACACCGCAGCGGCGACTTTGCCGAACTGGTCTGCAGCAACTCGTTGAAGTCGGACGAGGTGACGGCGGCGGCAGGGCTGCTCAAGGCGGAATTGCGGCTGTTGCGCAGTCCGCTGCTGGCCATCGCACAGCAGCAGCGGGTGGCGGCGGGCGGGGCACTGGCGGTGGACCGCAGCGGTTTCGCCGCGGCCGTGACGGAAACGATACTACGGCACCCGCGCATACGCGTGGTGCGTGCAGAGGTGAAACAGATTGACTGGACCCGCCCGACAGTGATTGCGGCGGGCCCGCTGGCCGGTGAAGAACTGGTCGAATATCTGCGCACGGCACTCGGGGCGCAGCGCTGCGCGTTTTACGATGCCATCGCCCCGGTGGTGGAAGCGGAGAGCATCGCGCAGCCGCCGGCGTTTCGCGCCTCGCGCTACGGCAAGGGGAGCGCGCGGAACGCTGCTGACGGGCTGCAGCCGCCTGACGGCGGCGGCGGGGATTACCTGAACCTCCCGTTGACCGCGGCGGAGTACGCGCGGTTCCGGGAGGCGCTGCTCGAAGCGGACCGCGTGACGGCGCACGCCTTCGAAGAGGTCAAGTACTTCGAAGCGTGCCTGCCGGTCGAGGAGTTGGCACGGCGGGGCGAGGAGACGCTGCGGTTCGGGCCGCTGAAGCCCGTCGGGCTGCGCGACCCGCGCACCGGCGAACGGCCGCACGCGGTGGTGCAGCTGCGGCAGGATGACCGGGCGGGGGAACTGTTCAACCTCGTCGGTTTCCAGACGCGGTTGCAGCCCTCGGCGCAGGAACAGGTGCTGCGGCTGCTGCCGGGGCTGGAAAACGTGCGTATCGCGCGCTACGGCGGGATGCACCGCAACACGTACTTCGACCTGACGGGGGTGCTGGCCGCGACGCTGGAACTGAAACCGCACCGCGGGGTATTCGTCGCGGGGCAGCTGGCGGGGAGCGAGGGGTACACGGAAGCAATCGCCTGCGGGCACCTCGCGGGGTTGAACGCGGCGCGGCGGCTGCAGGGGCAGGAACCGGTGGTCATGCCGCCGGAGACGGCGCTCGGCGCGCTGACGCGCTACATCACCACGCCGGCGCCGCAGCCGCTGGCGCCGATGCACGTGACGTTCGGGCTGCTGCCGCCCGTAGACGGCGGTAAACGCGACCGGCGCGAGCGGCAGGCGCAGCGGGCGCTGGCACTGATGACGGACATGGCGCGGCAGCTGATGCCGCGAGAGGGATAATGGAGAAGGAACTGAAACAATTCAGGCGCTATCTGGCGGAAGAGCGGAACTGCTCGCCCGCGACGGTGCGCGCCTATACCGCCGACCTGGCGGCCTTCCGCGCCTTTGTGGCGACGCAGCAGGTGTCGCGCTGGGCGGAAGTCGGGCCGGGAACCATCCGCCTTTACCTTGCGCAGCTGCAGGATGCGGGGCAGGAGCGGAGCAGCATCGGGCGGCATCTCGCCGCGCTGCGCACGTTCTTCCGCTTCCTGCGCCGCCGCGAGCTGGTCGCGGTCAACCCGGCCAAGGTGGTCAGTTCCCCGCGCAAGCCGCGCAAACTGCCGGCCATTCTCTACCGCAACGAGGCGGACGCGCTGATGAACCTCCCCGCGGCGGGGAGTCCGCAGCAGGCGCGCGACCGCGCCATTCTCGAAGTGCTCTACGGCTGCGGACTGCGCGTGGCGGAACTGGTCGGGCTGGACACCGATGCGTATGGGCGGCTGGACGGCTGGCTGCGGGTGTTCGGCAAGGGGCGCAAGGAGCGGCGGGTGCCGCTCGGGCGCATGGCGGAGGCGGCACTCGACGCCTACCTCGCGGTGCGCGGGCGCGGCCTGAAGAAACCGGACCCGCGCGCGCTCTTCCTCAATGCGCGGGGGGGGCGGCTGACCGACCGCGGCGTGCGCGTCATCCTGCAGCAGTACGGGCGGCTGCTGGGCAAGCCCGGACTGCATCCGCATCAGCTGCGGCATACCTTCGCCACGCACCTGCTCGACGCGGGGGCCGACCTGCGCGGGGTGCAGGAACTGCTCGGGCATGCCAACCTCACCACCACGACCATCTACACGCAGGTCTCGCGCGAGCGTCTGCGCGAGGTCTACCGCCAGACGCATCCGCGGGCGCGCAAAGGACTGGCGGGGGTCTCCCCCCTGCCGGCCGCGGGCGATTCAAGTTCTGCACCGGAAATGCCGATACAAAATGCAACGGGCTTCCGGGGAGGAAAACGCTGATGTTGAACAACACCGGTTTTCATACGACGATCTCGGCGTTGCAGGGGGCGCTGGGCGCCTCCGCGCTGCGCACCGAGGTCATCGCCAACAACATGTCGAACATCAACACCCCCAACTTCAAGCGGCAGGAAGTCACCTTCGAGCATGCGCTGCGCAGCGCGCTGAATGATGACGGCGGCCTGCGGGCGCGGCGCTCGGCGGCCGGGCACATCGACTTTGCCGGCACCAGCCGCCTAAGCGAGGTGGCGCCGCAGGTGCACACGGTGGCGGACACGGTGATGCGCAACGACGGCAACAACGTCAACCCGGACACCGAGATGGCGGCGTTCACGCAGAACACGGTCATGTACAACGCCCTGAGCACGCGCATCGGCGACATGCTCAAGGGGATGACCGAACTGATCGTCGAAGCGGGGAGGAAATAAGCCATGAGTTTGTTCAATACCTTCGATATCAGCGGCTCGGGCATGTCGGCCGAGCGCTTCCGCCTCGACATCATCGCCGAGAACATCGCCAACGCCAACTCGACGCGGCGCAGCGACGGGCGCGAAGGCCCGTACCGGCGCAAAAACGTCACGCTCGCCCCGCGCGCGAACAACGGGGTCCAGTTCGTCATGCCGGTCGACCGCCAGCCGCCGCACGCGGAACGCAACCGCGGCGTGCGTGTGACGGGGGTGCACGAGGACCAGTCGCCGCTGCGCTTCGAGTTTGATCCGTCACACCCCGACGCCAACGCGCAGGGGTACGTGGCCAAGCCGAACGTCAACGTGATGACCGAGATGGTGGACATGATTACCGCGTCGCGCGCCTACGAGGCGAACGCGACGGTGATGCGCGAAGCGAAGAGCATGATGATGCGCGCGCTGCAGATCGGGAGGTAGTGAACCATGGGCATTGATTACCTGTCACTGACGCCGCGCCCGCTGGCCCCGCGTCCGTCCGTCAATCCGGCGGCCACTCCGTCCGGGTCGACGGCGGGGACGGCGACCGAAGTGGTCACCTCGTTCAAGGAGATGCTCGGGGGCATGCTCGGGCAGACCGACGCGCTGCAGCAGCAGAGCGCGCAGATGACGCGGCAGCTGGCGACAGGTGAGATCACCAACGTGCATGACGTGATGATCGCCGCGGAGAAGGCAAAGATGGCCATGCAGCTGACGCTGGCCATCCGCGGGAAACTGCTCGACGCCTACCAGGCGATGCAGCAGATGCGGTAGGGATGGCCAGGGCGCGGGCGCGGCGCAGCCGCGAGCCGCACACTGTGCCCGGGTGCAACTGCGGCAGCGCACAGGCGATGCAGCAGATGCGGTAACTCCCTCTCCCTCGGGGAGAGGGCAGGATGGCTGCAAGCGATCCGCAGGAGCGCGCAGCAGTCGCTGCCACAGGCAGCGTGGGGCGCAACGGTAGTTTACCTGTTTACCCTCTCCCTCGGGGAGAGGGCAGGGTGAGGGGCAGTACCGTCGCAGCGGCCGGGAACCGCCGTGACGCCGGCAGGACTCCGCGGCCGCAGGGCGGCGGGCATTTTATCTGACGTGCCGGTGCGGGTTCGGAACCGCGGCGGCGCCGAAGCCGAGCGTGGGAGGGCACGATGCGGCGCTATTCCTTATGGTCTTATCCATTGCCTGATACGGGTGGGGAGCGTGGTGCATACGACGCCGCGCCTCCCGCCCGCTCTTTGGCTGTCGCCGCGGGCGAGGTGACGCGATGAACGCCTACCTGCAGCAGCTGCGGCAGCAGCTTGCCGGTCTGTGGGGCTCGCTCACCGCGCGGCAGAAGGGGATGTACGTCGCGGTCGGGGTGCTGTTTGTCGCCGGCCTGGCGGGGATCATCACCTGGTCCGCGCGCCCGCAGTACGAGGCGCTCTACACCGACATCGACCTGGCGGAGGCGGCCAAGGTCAAGGCGGAACTCGACGCCGCGGGGACCGATTACCGGCTGGAGAACGGCGGGCGCACCATCCTCGTGCCGGTGCAGCAGCGCGACACGCTGCGCCTGGAAATGTCGACGCGCGGCGCGGCCCCGGCGGGCGGGCTGATCGGTTTTGAAATCCTCGACGGCATCAACCCGATGCAGACCACGGAGGACAAGACGCGTAACTTCCACCGCGCGCTCGGCGGCGAAATCGCGCGCATGATCAAGAAGCTTGACGGGGTGACCGATGCCGGCGTCATCATCACCGTGCCGGAGGAACGCCTCTTCGAGGCCGAGGCGCAGCCGGTGACGGCGGCGGTGACGCTGACGCTCGCGCGTGACATCAGCCAGGAGCAGGTGAAACAAATCCGCAAACTGGTCGCCGGGTCGGTCCCCGGGCTGAAGCTGGGGGACGTGCAGATCACCGACACGCTGATGCGCGATTACCCCTACGAGGACGAGGACGGCACCGGTACGGGGGGCAACCTCGTCGGGGCGCGGCAGAAGCAGCTGCAGCTGGAACGGTCCATCGTCAAGAACTACGAGAACGACCTGAAGAGCGCGCTGGCGCAGGTGCTCGGCGGCGCTGACAAGGTGACGGTGCGCGTCAACGTGGCGATGGACTTCGACCGCGTCGAACGCGACATTACCAACCGCACCAAGCCCGGCTTCGAGCAGCTGCTCGAGTCGCAGCAGACGAACACCGAGCAGTTCGAGGGAGTCGGGCTGCGCCCCGGCGGGGCGGCGGGAGTCGAATCGAACATCCCCAACTACGAGGGGGCGGCGAATTCGCCGATGCGCTACGAGCGCAGCGAGGCGCGCACCAACTACCTGCATAACGAGGAACACACCACCCGGATCCAGTCCCCCTACATCAAGCGGCTGACGGCGGCGGTCAATGTCGACGGCACCTACACCGAGGAACGGGACGCCGCGGGAAACCTGGTCGAGCGGGCGTACGTGGCGCGCAGTGCGGAACAGATGGCGCAGATCGAGCAGATTGTCAAGACGACGCTCGGTTATGATGCGACGCGCGGTGACGCGGTCTCCGTCACCAACGTCGCCTTCGATCGCGCGCGGCAGCACGCGGAGGAGGAGTCGCGGCGGCAGCGTGAGGCGGAGCAGAAGCGCTACGTGATGATGGGCTTCGCCGGCATGGTCATCGCCATCCTGCTCATCCTGCTGCTGCTCGAGGCGAAGACCTACCTGACGCTGCGTGAGCAGAAGGCGCTGCGCGAGCGCGAACTGGCGCTGCGCCAGGCGGGGACGGCAATCGTCGAGAAGGGGATGGTCACGGAACTGACCATCGAGGAGAAGGAAAAACTCGAATTGCGGCGGCGGGCGGAGAAGGCGGCGCACGACCAGCCGGAGATGGTGGCGAACCTCATCCGCACCTGGCTGGCGGAAGAGGAACGGTAGGGGGAACGCGACATGAGCGAAGGGAAGATGCGGCTGGCGGGCAAGACCAAGGCGGCGGTGCTGCTGGTCACGCTCGGGCCCGACCTGGCGGGGGAGATTCTCAAGCACCTCAACGAGCGGGAGATCGAGGACCTCACCCTGGAGATCGCGCGCCTCGACAAGGTCGACGGCAACGTCAAGGACCAGGTGCTGGAAGAGTTCCACGAGATGCTCATGGCGCACGAGTTCATCACCCAGGGGGGCATCGACTACGCGCGCTCGGTGCTGGAAAAGGCGATGGGCTCGTCGCGGGCGATGGACATCATCAACTCGCTCACCAAGTCGCTGCAGGTCAAGCCGTTCGACTTCGTGCGCAAGGCGGACCCGGCCCACCTGCTCAACTTCATCCAGAACGAGTACCCGCAGACCATCGCGCTCATCCTCTCGTACCTCGACGCCAACCAGGCGGCGGCGATCATCCCCAAGCTGCCGGTGGAGATCCAGGCGGACGTGGCCAAGCGCATCGCGCAGATGGACCGCACCTCGCCCGACGTGCTGCGCGAGGTCGAGCGCGTGCTCGAGCGGAAACTCTCGGCGCTGGTCAGCGAGGAGTACACTTCGACGGGCGGCATCCAGGCGATCGTCGATATCCTCAACCAGGTGGACCGCGGCACGGAGAAGTCGATCCTCGAAAACCTCGAGGAGGACGATCCGGGCCTGGCGGAGGAGATCAAGAAACGCATGTTCGTCTTCGAGGACATCACCCTGCTCGACGACCGCGCGGTGCAGCAGGTGCTGCGCGAGGTCGACACCAAGGAACTGGCCCTCGCGCTCAAGTCGGTCGAGGACCGCGTGCGCGACAAGGTCTTCAACAACATGTCCAAGCGCGCCGCGTCGATGCTGCAGGAGGACATGGAGTTCATGGGCCCGGTGCGGCTGCGCGACGTCGAGGACGCGCAGCAGCGCGTGGTCAACATCATCCGCCGCCTCGAAGAGGCGGGCGAAATCATCATCGCGCGCGGCGGCGAGGAGCAGCTCGTTGTCTGAACAGCGGGTGTTCAAACGCGCCGATGTGCTGCTCGAGCGCTGCATCGTCCTGACCGTGGCCGGGGCGGGCGCGGACGGCGGCGTGGCCGACGACCGGCTCGTGCGCGAGGAGCGCCTGGCGCGGCTCGAGGAGGAGACCGCGCGCGCCAAGGCGGAGATCGCGCGCGAGCGCGCCCGCCTGCGCACCGAGGCGGACACCCTGCGGCAGGAGACGGCGGCGCAGGCGCAGGCCGAGGCGCAGCGCCTGACGGCGGCGGCGCGCAGCGAGGCGGACGGCATCCGCGCGGCGGCGGAGCGGGCGGGACGCAGCGCGGGCGAGGCGGCGGGCAGGGCCGCGGTGCAGGCGCGCCTGCAGCAGTCGCTCGACGCGGTGGCGGCGGTGGTGGCGCAGGCGGAGACGGATCGTGCCGCGCTGCTGGCGGCGGCGGAGACGGATATCGTCAACCTGGCGGTGGAACTGGCGCGCAAGGTGGTGCGCGACGCCGTGGAACTCGACCGCGACGTCGCGGTGCGCAACCTGCGCGCCGCGCTCGACCGCGCGCGCGGGCAGGCGGTGACACGCGTCTATGTCAGCGCCGCGGATTTCGAACTGCTGCACGCGGAACTGGAAAGCCGGCTGGCGGATGTACAGGCCGCGGGTATCACCCTGACCGCCGACCCGGAACTCGAGGCGGGCGGGGCGCGGGTGGAGACGGATTACGGCAGCGTCGATGCGACGCTGGCGGGGCAGCTGCAGCAGCTGCAGCGGTCGCTGCTCGCCGCCGCAGCAGTGGCGGACTCCGTAGCCCCGCTGCAACCCGCGTCCGCCGTGCAGGCGGATTCCGTTGCCCCGGGAGCAGGCGCGTCCGCCGTGCAGGCGGACTCCGTCACCCCGGGTGTAACCGCGTCCGCCGTACCGGCGGACTCCGTCACCCCGCTGCAACCCGAACCGCCCGTGACGGTATCGTCCATGACGGTATCGCCGGTGACGGCAGCAGAATCAGCGACGGTGCCGCGTGGCTGAGCGAGGGCACCTGCACGCGGCGCTCGACGCGGCGGAGAGCGTCCGCGTCAACGGGCGGGTCAAGGAGGTCATCGGCCTGGTGGTCGTGGCGCAGGGCCCGCCGGCTGCAGTCGGCGAACTCTGCCATATCCGCTGCACTGACGGCAGCGCGGTGCGCGCCGAGGTGGTCGGTTTCCGCGCCGGCGACGTGCTGCTCATGCCGCTCGATGATGTCGCCGGGCTGCGCCCCGGTCTGGCGGTCGAACCGACCGGCGGGCCGCTGCGCGTGCCGGTGGGGGAGGCGCTGCTCGGGCGGGTCATCGACGCCACGGGGCATCCGCTCGACGGCCGCCCGCTGCCGCCCGGGCTGGGGACGCGCCCGGTGACCGCGGTGCCGCCGCCGGCGCTGTCGCGGCGGCGCATCACCCGCCCGCTCGGGCTGGGCATCCGTGCCATCGACGGGGTGCTCACCGTCGGGCGCGGGCAGCGCATCGGCGTTTTCTCGGGGAGCGGCGTCGGCAAGAGCACGGTGATGGGGATGGTCGCGCGCTATACCGAGGCGGAAGTCAACGTTATCGGCCTGGTGGGGGAGCGCGGGCGCGAGGTGCGCGAGTTTATCGAGCGCGACCTCGGCGAAGAGGGGCTCAAGCGCTCGGTGGTGGTGGTGGCGACGGGCGACCAGCGCCCGCTGCTGCGCCAGCGTGCGCTCTTCACCGCGACGACCATCGCCGAGTATTTCCGCGACCGGTCGCGCGACGTGCTGCTCATGGTCGATTCCGTCACGCGCTTCGCCTACGCGCAGCGCGAGATCGGGCAGACCGTGGGGGAAAAAGTGGCGCAGAAGGGCTACCCGCCGTCGATGCCGGCGCTGCTGCAGGTGCTGCTCGAGCGCTCGGGGATGGCGGCGAAAGGGAGCATCACCGCGCTCTATACCATCCTCGTCGATGCGGACGACATGAACGAGCCGGTGGCGGATACCGCGCGCGGCGTGCTCGACGGGCATATCGTCCTGTCGCGCGACCTGGCGCAGCGCGGGCACTACCCGGCTATCGACGTGCTGCAGAGCGTCAGCCGCTGCATGCCCGAGATCACGCCGCCGGCGCAGCAGGCGGCGGCGCGCAAACTGCAGGCGGCGCTCGCGGTCTACCGCGACGCGGAGGACCTGATCAATATCGGCGCCTACGTCAAGGGGAGCAACCCGGAGATCGACGACGCTATCGCCCGCTACGCGCCGATCAACGCCTACCTGCGGCAGGGGGTCCGCGAGTCGGTCCCGCCGGCGGCGAGCGTCGCCGCGCTGCAGCAGCTGATGGGGGCCTGAGGCGATGGCCCGGTTCGTCTTCAAACTCCAGCGCGTGCTCGACCTGCGCGCGCAGGAGGAGGAAGTCAAAAAGAACGAACTGGCGCTGGCGGAACGCGCCTGGCGCGACGAAGTGGCGCGTCTCGAGGAACTGCACCAGCGGCGTGCCGCGACCATGACCGCGCTGCTGGCGCCGGAAGTGCACGGCGATGTCGCCGCCCTGCTCGACGGGCAGCGCTATCTGGCGGTGCTGGCGGAGGATATCGCGCGGCAGCAGCAGCAGGTGGCGCAGGCGCGCGCGGCGGCGGACGCGAAGCGCGATGAACTGGTGGTCGCGTCGCAGAAGAAGCATGTACTGGAGAAACTGTGCGACCGGCGGCGGACGGAGTGGCGGCAGGCGGAGGAACGGGCGGAGCAGCGCTTCCTCGACGAGATGAACCTTACGGATGACGGGTGGGATCGCGCGGCGAAGGAAACGGCCGCGGCGGCAACTGCGGAAGCGGGCGCAGTCTGGCGGCAGGGGTCGGCATGAACAGCGGCATCGAACGCGTCTTTGCGCGGGTGCAGGAACTGTCGGCACGGTTCGGCCTCAAGCCGGTGCTGCCGGGCGGGGAAGAAACACCGGCCCCGGCCCCGGCCCCGGCGGCCGGGAACTTTGCCGGCGCACTGAACGCGACGGCACCGGCCGCACCGGCAACGACGACTGCCGCCCCGGCGGCGCCGGCGGTCGAACAGGCGGTGGCGCAGGCGGCGACCCGCTATAACCTCGATCCGAACCTGATCCGCGCGGTGATCGAGGCGGAATCGGGAGGCAACCCGGCGGCGACGTCGCCGGCGGGGGCGATGGGGCTGATGCAGCTGATGCCGGGCACGGCCTCGTCGCTCGGGGTGAGCAACCCCTACGATGTGACGGAGAATATCGACGGCGGCAGCCGCTACCTGGCGCAGATGCTCGGGCAGTTCGGCAGCACGGCGCAGGCACTGGCCGCCTACAATGCGGGTCCGGGAGCGGTACAGCGGCATCGCGGCATCCCCCCGTACGCGGAGACGCAGAACTACGTGGCGAAGATCATGCGCCGCCTGGAGGAACCACGTGAATAAGCAGGTGCTGGGGGCGCTGCTGCTGCTGGCAGCCGCGGCCGGGACGTTCATCTACGTCCTCGACCATATCCGGGTTATCGATGCCCGCGCGCTGGCGGCCCCGACGCTCAAGCGCATCCCCTATGTGCGCGAGTGGGTTTTCCCCCCGGCCATCCCGGCGGACGAACTCGCACGTGAGGAAATGGCCAACCAGCGGGCCGGACTGCAGGCGCAGGACGGCGACCTGGACGAGACGGAGCAGACGCTCAGCGCGCGCGCGGCGGAACTCGAACAGCTGGAGCAGTCGGTCAAGGCGGCGCAGGCGCAGGTGCAGCTGCAGCAGGACGAGATCCGCCAGCAGCAGGAGCAGCTGCAGAGCGATGAGCAGCGCTACAAGAAGCTGGCGGAACTGCTGGGGAACATGCAGCCGCAGGCGGCGGCGCGCATCCTCGCGGCGACCGATACCGTGACCGACGAACCGCTGGTGGAGGACGAGACGGTCATTGCCGTGCTGCTGCGCATGGAGAACAGCGCGGCGGCCATTATCATGCAGTTTATGCCGGCAGAGCGGGCGAGTGCGTTAGTGCGCAAACTGGGCCGGTAGCGGCAATTCTGCGGGATTTTTGCTCCCGGCGGTCAAGTTGACGGCGGGGGGAGACGATAATTGAGGTAACGAAAACCGGAAAAGGAGGTGGCCTCACCCCAGTTGTTTTACAACTGAGCAGCATACAGAGGAGGTGATCGCAGCATGAACGCAGCAGCAGCAGTCACAGCACAGACACAGTCACCGCCTTCTCTCGACAGCAGTGGTGCCGCGCGGGTCAGATCCCTGTTGCCGCCTTCCGGCGGGCAGGAGTTTTTCCTGATGTTGACCAACGCGCAAACCACGCAGCGGGAACCTGAACTTCCCGCCCCGCTCCCCCCGCCCGAGTACCGGGCGGACGCAGCGCCGCCGGCCGCAACGCCGGAGGCACCGCGCCCGGAAGCGCCACCGGCTGATTCCGCGTATGCGGAATGGCAGGCGGAGCAGCCGGCAGAGGAGACGGTGGCAGCAGAACCGGCGGAACGCCCGGCAGCCGACGCGCAGGCGGCGGCAGCGGACGCGACACCGGCACGCAGGGAAGAGACGGGGACGGCGGTCGACGGTCGGACCGGTCCGCAGCGGCAGGAAGCAGCCGCAGCGGCGGAGACCGGAGAGAAGCGCGCGGCGGCAGCCGCTGAGACGGGCAGGCGGACGGCAACGTCCGCGGGCACGGCAGCGGCAGCCGGCGAAACGGCCATGGCGCAGGCACAGCGTCAGGACCGGGCGCGGGAAGTGAAACGGGACGCCCGTACGGGGAGTCCGGAACCGGGGCAGCAGGCAGCGCGACGGGCGCGGCCGGAAGCGTCGACGCAGACGCCGAAGGCAGCGGACGCAGCGGTGCAGCAGCCGCAGGTGGTGGACCGGACCAGTGGGCAGCCGGCGGCGGCAGTGCCGGCGGCAGCGGGAAAGTTCCGGGACCATTCCCCCATCGTTCACCAGCAGGCGAAACGTCCCGCCGCGGAAATGCGGCCGACAGCGGTCGGCCCGGCGGCGGCACCCGTCGTTACGCAGCAGGCGTCACTGGCGCAGCAGGTCGCGGTGCAGCAGGCCGCGTCACGGCTGGCTGAGGGGACCGCGGCGGCGGCGACGCGCACGGCAACGCGGTCACGCGCGGCGGCACCGGCACAGCCGGCGGTGGCAGCGTTCCTGGCGGCCGCACCGCAGTCCACCCGCCATCTGCAGCGCGGGCAGGCGGCCGCAGCCACAACCGCCGCCGCGGAACGCGGCGCGCGCGGCCGTACGACACAGGAGCAGGCACCGCGGGTCGAGGTTATCGACCGGCGTCCCGCGGCGGCACCCGTGACGGCGCTGCCGGCAGCGTCGGCACCGTCACCGGTGGCGACAATCGCGGCCCCGGCCATGCCGGTACCGCTGCCGCTCTTCACGGCGCAGCTGGCCGTGCAGGCGACGCAGGTGCAGGCGGCACGCACGGCGGCGAAGGCGGTTGACGCGGCGAGCGGGCCGAAAGCGGCGTCGGCGAAGAGCGCTGACAGCGCCATGGCCCAGGCGACGGAAACGGCGCGCAGCGAAACGGCGCCGGCCCGGCAGCCGCAGCCGGTCATCGCGGCGACCCGGGCCGAACTGACGCGGGTCATCAGCGAGGTGGTGCGCGACGCGCGGGTGACGCTCAGCGAAGGACGCACCGAGGTGCAGTTGCAGCTCAAGCCGGAAGCGCTCGGGCGGCTGCAGTTGAAACTCGAATTTGCCGGCGACACGCTCAGCGGCCGCATCATCACCGAGACGCAGGCGGCGAAGCAGGCGGTGGAACAGCAGCTCGACGGCCTGCTGAAGCAGTTTGCCGGGCAGGGGCTGCAGGTGACCGCGTTCAGCGTCGAAGTCGGGCAGCAGTTCACGCCGCAGGCAGAGGATGCGCCGGCGGACGGCAGCGGCCGGACGCAACCGCAGCACGCGGCTGACGACAGCGGGATGAGCGAACAGGTCGCCCCGCGGCTGCAGCGGCGGTATGACGGACAGGTCGAATACCTGGTCTAAGGGGGAGGCAACGCACATGGAAATCGCGGATCTGCTGAATAACGGCAGCACGACGGCGAATAACAATCTGTCGGTGAGCGAGATGGCGCGCGAGGACGGGGCGCTGGGGAAGGACTCCTTCCTCGAACTCCTCGTCACGGAACTCAAGTACCAGGACCCGCTCAACCCGATGGACAACAAGGAGTCGATCGCCCAGCTGGCGCAGTTCTCGGCGCTCGAACAGATGCAGAACCTGAACAAGTCGTTTGAGGAGTTCAGCGCCCTGTTCGGGGCGGGGGCGGGCCGGGCGCAGTCGCTCAACGTCCTCGGCATGAAGGCGACGGGCCTGGACAGCACCGGGCAGCTCGCCAGCGGCATCGTCAGCAAGGTCAGTTTCGCTGACGGGGAAACGCTGGTGACGCTCAAGGGGGGGCAGACGCTCGACTTCACGACGCTGATCAGCGTCGAGGTGCCGGGCAATGCCTAGTCCGTACCCGCCGCCGGTGACCCCGCTCACCGCGCTGCGGCCGCTCGCCCCGGTATCCGGGGCGCCGCTGCCGCCGCCGGTCGCGGCCCCGGTCAGCGGCCCGTCCTTCGCCGACCGCCTGCAGCAGGCGCTGGACGCGCCGGCGCTGCAGTTCGCGGGGCATGCGCGGACGCGGTTGCAGTCGCGCGGCCGGGGACAGACCCCCGAGCGCCTGCAGCGGCTGACGCAGGGGATCGAGCAGGCGGCGGCGAAGGGGGCGAAATCGTCACTGGTGCTGCTCGACAACGTCGCCATGGTCGTTTCGGTGCGCAACCGCACGGTGATTACGGCGATGGATGCGACGCAGTTGAAGGAAAACGTTTTCACCAATATCGACAGCGCGGTGATCGCGTAGCGGGAGCGCCTGTCGCGGAGAACGGCAGTCAGCAGTACCGGCAGCAGCGCCGCAGTCCCGGCCGCGTGGCGGCAGGGACCGGCGGGTTCACGGCGCGGCCGGACTACAGGAGGTGACGCGAAGCGGAACGGGAGCACACGGAGACAGATGCAGCACGCCGGGCGCCGGATGGAGCGCGCGGCAGACGGGGCTGGACGGCAGCATGCCCGGAAGGGGTGATGCGGCCGGGGCCTCTCGTCAACGGTGGACCGGAACGGTTCGCCACAGGATACGCGGACGCAGTACGACGCAGCAGACGCGGCACGGCGCACGGCGGGTTTCCCGCCAAACGCCAGCCAACCCGACGAGGAGGTACACGACGATGATGCGGACACTATGGGCCGGGGTTACCGGCCTTCAGGTCCACCAGGCGAAGATGGACGTGATCGGCAACAACATCGCGAACGTCAACACGGTGGGCTTCAAGAAGTCGGAAGTCATTTTTGAGGATCTGATGAGCCAGACGATGGAAATCGCCCACGGCCCGAGTGACGGGCTGGGCGGCACGAACGCGATGCAGGTCGGCCTCGGGGTGCAGACGGGATCAATCTCCCAGGTGCACACCCAGGGGCAGCTGCAGACGACCGGCAAGAACACCGACCTCGCCATCTCGGGGAACGGGTTCTTTGTCGTCGCCGGCGGCAACGCCGACGACCTGCACTACACGCGCAACGGGTCGTTCCACCTCGATTCCGAGGGGACCCTCGTCGCCGCCAGCGGCCACAAGGTGCAGGGGTGGATGTCGGCCCCCGACCCGGTGTCGGGCGACATCGTGGTCAATTCGTCGACCAGCCCCATTCAGGACATCCAGATCAAGGTCGGGGACACCATCCCCGCGCGCGAGACGCAGAACGTCATTTTCTCGGGGAACCTCAACAGCAACAACGGTCTGGCCATCGAGCCGCTGGTGGTCGAGTTCACCCAGGACAACATCTCGCGCAAGATCCAGATGAATTTCGAGCACGCGCACCCGACGCTGAACTACTACACCTACACGGCGACGTGGTACGAGAACCCGCCCAACGGCTTCGAGGTCGGGGACGCGGTCATCGACCGCAACACCGGCATTCAGGCGCAGGGCATTCTCGAACTGGACGCCAACGGGCTGGTCATCGGGCACTACAAGAACACCGATCTGGCCAGCAGCGTCAACGCGGTGCTCAAGGAAAACCTCTATTCGCTCGACAGCGCCAGTACGATCGACCTCAACGCGGTCAACGCCGATGACAACAGTTCGCCGAGCACCGGCATGTTCCGCCTCCGCTTCGAGGACCCGGCGGACACGCAGGAGTATACGCTCTACTACAGCGCGGATTACGACTACAACAACCCCGGCAACGCCACCTGGCAGTCGCAGGGGACGGGGCGCACCAATCAGGACAGTACGTTCGGGGACGTCAACATCACGGTCAAGGCGTCGGACTGGCGCGGGCTGGCGGTGGTCAACGACACGCTCTATTTCGAGGTGGCGGCAGGGAACGGCAACGGCATCCTCGACCTCCCCTCGGAGATCCCCAAGGCCGAGGATGACAACCCGCTGCTGCGCGCCAGTGCGCCCGAGGCGAACGCGCTGAACGGGGGGACGGCGGTGCTGTCGGGGGTCAACGTCAACACGACGCAGGCGCAGACCGCGCCCTCGCTGCCGGACATCACCGGCACGCCCAACTACACCTTCCGCAACTGGCGCGTGCGCTTCGTCACGCCGACCACCTACTCGGTGGAATACGCCAACTATACCAACCCGTTCGACCCGACGGACGCGGGCAACACCTGGACGCGCATCGGGGCGCTGACCTCGGCGACCGGCACACCGACCAACAACCCCGGCAACGCCGGCACAGCGACGCTGGACGCGGTGACCGTCGGCACGGCGGCAGTACCGGGCGACGCGTTCGTCATCACCTTTACCGGGGCCAACACCTACAACGTGTCGGTCAACGGCGGGCCGCCGGTGGCGGGGAACACGGGTGCCGACCTGGTGGTCAGCGGCGTGACGATTCCGGCCGGGTCATGGACCAACCCGAACGGCGGCGTGATCGGCGACTCGGTCAGCTTCACCATCGCGGGCTATGCCACGTACGATGCGGCCAACAACGTCGACAACGATTTCAGCGATGCGATCCACGGCATCCAGATCCCCGAGGAGAATTTCACCGGGACGGCGCAGGCGGGGGATCTGCTCCACTTCCGCGTCAGCTACGCAACCTCGCCGAGCTACAACCGCGACTTTTTCACGGTGAGCGACATCGTCACGCAGTTCGACAACAACATCGCGGCCGGCGGCGGCAATGCCGGGACGGCCGTGCTGTCGGCGGTCGACGTGGACGGGACGGCACCGGCGGACACCTGGACGGTCACCTTCAACGCGGACGGGACGTTCAACATCGCCGGCGCGACCACCGGGGCCATCGGGGTGAACGTGTCGCCGGCGGCGACGTTCAGCGCGCTCGGGCTGGAGATCCAGTCAAGCTACTGGACGGGGACGGCGAACGCGGGCGACACCTTCACCTTCAGCACCAGCGCCAACACCGTGCTCACCGACATCGTGGTGCCGAGCGGCAACACGCAGTCGGAATCGATCACCTTCGTGCCCAACACCGCCGACACGACGATGAACCAGGCGGACGCGGGCAACCCGGTATCGACGACGGTCAAGAACCGCGATGAGTACCAGTACGCGACCTCGGTCAACACCTACGATTCGCTCGGCGCGGCGCACACCCTGACCTTCTACTTCGAGCGCAAGAGCACCAACGAGTGGATGTGGTCGGTGATGGACCCGACCCCGAAGGACCCGAACGACGTCAAGATGGCGGGCTACGGCATCCTCGCGTTCAAGGAGGACGGGACCTACGACTCGGCCAACTCGGTCACCTACAACAGCGAGGTCGGGCAGGACTCGCCGACGCGCCCCTCCAACCTGCAGACGGTCATCTACGACCCGTCGGCGTGGGGCGGGGCGCCCCCGACGGAGAACGGGGCCGGTCGTGTCGAAATCAACCTCGACTTCGCCGATCTGGTGCAGTACGCGGCGCAGAACGACGGGGAGGTCTTCTCGCAGGACGGCTCGCTCAACAGCTTCACCATCAACCAGCTCGGCTATGTCACGGGGCTGTATGACAACGGGCAGACGATGGACATCGCCCGCGTCGCGCTGGCGACGTTCAACAACCCGTCCGGGCTGATCACCGAAGGCGGCTCGCTGTACCGCACCTCGGGGAACAGCGGCGTGGCGCACATCGGGGTGCCGGGCACGGCGGGGCGCGGCAGCATCACCGGCGGGTCGCTGGAAATGTCGAATGTCGACCTGTCAGAGGAGTTCACCAACATGATTGTCACCCAGCGCGGGTTCCAGGCGAACTCGCGCAGCATCACCACCGCGGACCAGATGCTGCAGGAACTGCTGGGGCTGAAGCGGTAGGGCGGGGCTGACGGATGATCCGGCTGACACGGCGTGACGGGAGCGGGTTCTGGCTGAACCCGCACCTGATCGAAACGTGCGAAGGGGTGCCCGACACGGTGGTCACGCTGGTGACGGGCAGGAAACACGTGGTGAAGGAAACGTGCGAGGAACTGGTCCGGGCGGCGGTGGCCTACCGCCGCCGCCTGGGACCGCTCGTCGCGCAGGAGGACACGGGCACGTCGACAGCGTGCACCGGGGACGAGGTGAACCATGGCGGTTGATGAAGAAGCCCCTGAAGGCGGCGAAGGCGGCAAAAAGGAAAAGCCCGCGGGCGGCAACCCGCTGGTCAAGATCATTGTCTACGTCGCGCTGGCGCTGGTGCTGATGGCGGTCTCCGCCTATGTCGCGGCGACCGTGGCGAAGAAGGAGGGGGCGCCGCCGCCGGACACGGCGAACGGTGGTCACCCGCCGGACGAGGTGGGGAACGAGCGCACCGCGCCCCTGCGCATCATGCCGGTGGGGGAGATCATCACGCAGATCCGCGGCAAGTCGCTGAAAATGACCATCGAACTGGCCTTCGACGCGGAGAAGCATAAGCTGCTGGAAACGGAACTGACAAACCGCAAGCCGCAGCTGCTCGACATGTTCCACCATATCGTGTTCACGGCGACGGCGCCGGAACTGGCGCCCGAGAATCTGTCGGGATTGAAGGGCAAGATGCTGGAACAGGTCAATGACGTGCTCAAGGACGGACGCATTACGGCCGTCTATATCACCGGGTATATCTACACCGGGTAGGATCGGACGATGACAGAACTCCTGTCGCAGGACGAGATCGACAGTTTACTGAACGCCATCTCGTCAGGCGAAACGGTCGAGGCCCCCGGCAGTGGCGGGGGGGGCGGCGGCGGCACGCCATCGGCGGCGCCGCGCGGGGGCGGTGCGCCCGGGCGGCAGCCGAAGGTCAAGCTCTACGATTTCAAGCGTCCGGACAAGTTCTCCAAGGACCAGATCCGCACGCTGCAGATGATCAACGAGACCTTCGCGCGCCTGACCACGACCTCGCTCTCGGCGCAGCTGCGCACCATGGTGCACGTGCACGTCGCCTCGGTCGACCAGCTGACCTACGAGGAGTTCATGAAGTCGATCCCCAACCCGACGACCATCGCCATCGCCTCGATGGCGCCGCTCGAGGGGAACTGCGTGCTCGAGATCGACCCGAGTATCGCCTTCACCATCATCGACCGCCTGTTCGGCGGCAAGGGGTGGTCGTCGAACCTGTCGCGCGAACTGACCGACATCGAGCAGTCGGTCATCGAGCGCATCGTCACGCGCATGCTGCAGAATATGGGCAACGCCTGGGAGAATGTCATCAACCTGCAGCTCAAGCTCGAGAAGATCGAGTGCAACCCGCAGTTCGTGCAGATCGTGCCGCCCAACGACATGGTCGTGCTGATCACGCTCGAGACCAAGGTCGGCGAAGTCGAGGGGATGACCAACCTGTGCATCCCGTACATCGTGCTCGAGCCGATCATCGGCAAACTCTCGGCGCAGTTCTGGTACGCGGCGGTACGGCGGCACACCTCGAAGGAACACCAGAAGCGGATGCGCTCGCGCATGACCGAGATCGAGGTGCCGGTGGTGGCCGAGGTCGGCACCACGCACGCGCTGCTGCGCGACCTGCTGACGCTCAACCGCGGCGACGTGCTGCGCCTCGACCAGCGTTTCGGCACCCCGCTGCAGATCCAGGTCAACAACGAGTATAAGTTCCTCGCCCAGCCCGGGCTGAGCGGCAGCAAGAAGGCGATCCGCGTCACCGACCTGGTGGCGCAGACGGAAGAGGAAGTGCTGATCCAGGAAGCGGAAGACGCAGCCCGCGGCGCGGCCGAGCAGGCAGAGGCCACCCGCAACGGAGGAGGCAAACCATGACGGCAAGCGCAGGCGGCAACATCCTGTCGCAGGACGAGATCGACGCCCTGCTCAACCAGAGCGGGAGTGGCGGTGGCAGCGGGAGCGGCGGCGGGAGCGGACTTTCCGCCGACGACGCGAAGCGTCTCGCCGCATTCTACGGCAAGGCGGTCGATTCCATCTCGACGGTGCTGAGCACCATCAGCCAGAAGACCGTCGACCTGAGCGCCCCGCAGGTGAGCGGGCTCAGCGGCGCGGAGGCGCGGACCCTCATCCCCGGGCTGAAGGTCATCTGCACGGCCCCGTGGAGCGAAGGCCTGCCGGGCGGATTCTTCCTCATGACCAGCGAGGAGGTGGCGGGGGTGCTCGCCTCGCTGATGATGGGGGAGGAGGGACGCAAGCCCGAAGAATTGAATGAAATCTACCTGTCGGGCGTTACCGAGGCGATGAACCAGATGCTCGGCTCGATGACCAACGCGATGACGGGCCAGCTGCAGGGGCTGACGGTGGTCGCCGGCATGCCCAAGGTCGAAGTCAGCGACCTCGCCGGCGGGGAGGCATTCCCCGCGCTGGCGGCGGCGGCCGTGACGAAGATCAGCTACAAGATCGATATCGGCGGCCTGGCGAGCGGGGAACTGATTCAGCTCGATACGGCGGAACAGACGCAGG
>CAZWUZ010000027.1:0-2305 GCA_964637655.1 uncultured bacterium
CTGAATTTTGTTTCGTCCACCGCAAAAAAGCCGGTACCCGGATCGACCGTGATCGCGCCTTCGGCCACCAGATAATTGAATTGCAGGGCGACACCCCGGGCATGCGCTTCGTCAAGCCCGAAGCGGATTGAACGGAAAATACCCGCAAGGTAGGTGGTGGCGAGCGGACGCTCCATGGCCGCCGGCACGAAGCCCCGGTCGATCAGGTAGTGCAGGGCAAACAGCCCGGCAATGTCCGCCTTGGCTTCCTCCAGCGCGCTCCCGGTCTCGCGCAATGCCTCGCGCACGCTCGTTGGCTGACCATCGACGACAATACTCTGCGGCCCCAGTCCATGCATCAGTTCATGGGCCAGCACCAGCATGAAATACGGTTCGAAGCCCACCTCGCGCTGTTGGGTCGGTGCAAGCACGCGCGCGGCAATCGGCTGCAGAATATGCCGGAACTTGGCATCCTGAACATTGCGCAACATGACGCGCTTGCAGCCATGCGCGGTGATTACCCGCACATCGTTGGGCAGGTTGAACGCCGTAGTTGCCGGTATCTTGCAGGCCTCACCGCCGACGGCCACCTCATCGACCACCCGGATGGGGGCAAACGCGCCCAGGCGCGGATTGCGGTAGCGCGGCAGGATCGGCAGGTGATCCTCAATTTCCTGCAGGTAGCCGGCGAATCCGGCCAGACGCGCCGTTTCTGTATCGTTGCGCACGGTGATAAAAGCCGTGAATGCCGCCTTGTAGCCGAAGAGTTCGTCCTGATAGGTTTCGTACGGTCCGATGACCACTTCGAGCGGACTGTCGAGTGACAGCCACGCGACATCGCTGGCAAAATAATCATTGCTGAGGAAGGCATCAGCGCGCGCGGTCAGATACTCCCGCAACGTGGAACTGCTGGTTGCTGCCGCCGCCTGGCGCAGCAACGCCGCAGCCGGGAGCAGCAGATCGCGATACGCTTCGCTGTAGGGCACGGTCCGCAGCCGCCCGCTCGCATCGCGGCGGATGACATGAAAAAAACCTGTCGCCTTTTCCCGCTCCCCTGCCGGGAGGGTGGCCACCCATGCCGTGAATTCATCCGCGGTCATATCCGCGGGATAAAAATTGGCCTGGACCGGGCGGTCCGGCACCCCGGCGATAAAAGACGTACGCTCGCCCAGCGACGGCCACGGTCCCATACAGAACTGAAAATGACGGTTCCGGCTGAGTCCGGCCGGCGTGGTGTCGTTTGCCAGTTGTGCCATGAGCGCTTCATTGCCAGCCCACACTTGCCGCAGGTACAGTCGGTCCATGCTACGCGCCGCCTGCAGCAGATATGCCAACGCCTGACGGTCGCCGGCGGAAAGGTTGCCCAGTTCACCGGTGAGCGTGGCCGGAACATACTGACTGAACCCGGCCTCCGGCACTGGCGGCGGCGTCTGCGTCACCTGCTTCAGGCAGCCGCCCATTGCGATGGTCAGGATAAGTGCTGCAAGGAACTGTGCTGTGCGCATCGGTCCGCCTCGTCCTGCTGAAATATTGGAGTAGCGCCACGCCGCTGCCGCGCGGGCAGTCACTGCCCCGCCGCCATCACCACTTCGTCACGTCGCGGAATGGATTCCGCCGCGCCGGCGCGGGTCACGCAGAGTGCCGCGGCAGCGCAGCCGATCGACAAGGCCCGGGCCGGGTCGGCAGTGTGCATATACTCAGCCAGAAAATAACCGATGAACGTGTCGCCGGCCGCGGTCGTGTCAACAACATGTACGGCGACTGCCGGCTGGCGAAACAGGTGTTCGGCATCGACATAGGCCGCGCCCGCGGCCCCCATGGTCAGCACCGCCGCCGCCCGGGGAAACTCACGGCGCAGGGCACGGCACACCCCGTCCAGCGTGACCTCACCCGTCAGTCCCCCGGCTTCGGTCTCATTGAGGATAAAGAGATCGACCAGTTCCAGGGGATAGTCGCGGACAGCCGCGTGCATGGGCGCGGGGTTGAAGACCACCTTCAGCCCGCGCTCCCTGCCGCCGCGGATCGCTGCCGCCACAGCCGTGATCTCATTCTGCAGCAGCAGATACTCTCCGGGCGCACAGGACTGCAGCGCGCGCGCGACATCGGCTTCGCTCATCGTCAGGTTCGCGCCGCCCGCGAGCACGATGGCATTCTCCCCGGAGGGCACAACCTGGATGATGGCATGACCGGTTGCGGTCTCCGTCACTGCCACGTCAGTGATCGCCACGCCCTCGTCACGCAGCCGTTCGCGCAGCCACAGCGCATCCGTGCCGATTTTGCCCGCGTGCCGCGTGGCCACCCCGGCACGGGCCAGCGCGACTGACTG
>CAZWUZ010000027.1:2315-20475 GCA_964637655.1 uncultured bacterium
TGGTTGAAGCCCTTGCCGCCCGCGAATATCGCATGCGCGGTGCTGGCAAGCGTCTCGCCCGGTCGGACAAAATGGTCGACGGTATAGACATGGTCAACGTTGAGCGAACCTATCGTGAGTACCTGCATCGCATCCTCGCTTCGCCGGTCGCGGTCAGCCGGCGCCCGCACTGCATCCTACCGCGTCAGAAAGCGGACGTCAACAGAATTTCAACACTCCACGTTCCTCAGTTGACCGGTGCCAGCACCTGATTTATACTGCCGCCCATGAAAAGACAAGCCCTGCTCATCACGTTGCTCCTGCCGTTCATCGCCGGCTGCGCCCTGCTCTGGCCCTTTCAGACCCTGGACGCCGACCCCGAACTGGACCGGCTCATCGGCCAGTCGCTTCTCATCGGTTTCCGCGGCACCGAACTGGCCCCCGGCCACCATCTCCTGCGCGACATCAAACAGTACCACCTCGGCGGAGTGATCCTCTACGAGTACGGGGTGGCCGGTGAAACCGGCACGCGCAACATCGCCTCACCGGCACAGGTCGCCGCCCTCACGGCATCCATCCAGCGCGCCGCACGCGAGGCCGGGGCGCTGCCGCTCCTCATCGCCATCGACGAGGAAGGCGGGCGCATCTCCCGGCTCAAAGAATGCTATGGTTTTCCGCCCACCGTCTCAGCACAGCGTTTGGGTGAACTCGACGATCCCGACACCACCGCCTACCGGGCCGGCCGGCTGGCCGCCACCCTGGCCGCGGCCGGCATCAATCTCAATCTCGCCCCGGTAGTCGATGTCAATATTGATTCGCAATCGCCCGCCATCGGCGCGCGGGAACGCAGTTTCAGTGCCGACCCCGCACGCGTCATCCGCCATGCGCGCCAGTACATCGACGCCCACCATCGCCATCACGTCCTGACCTGCCTCAAGCATTTCCCCGGACACGGCAGTGCGCGTGACGACTCGCATCTCGGCGTCACCGACATCACCCGCACCTGGCAGGCCGTGGAACTCGAACCGTATCGCGCCCTCATCGCCAGTGGCGTGGTCGACGCGATCATGTCCGCGCACGTCTATCACCGCGAACTCGACCCGCTCGTGCCCGCCACGCTCTCGCCCCGCGTCGTCGGCGGAATGCTGCGCCGCGACCTCGGCTGGCAGGGTGTGGTCATTTCCGACTGCCTGCAGATGGGCGCCGTCAATCGCGAGTACGGGCGCAGCGAAACCGTCGCCCGCGCCCTCAGCGCCGGCGTGGACATTCTGCTCTTCTCCAACAACGGCACGGACTATGAGCCCGACATTGTTCCCGAAACCATTCGTCTCATCCGTCACCTCGTCAACGACGGGCGCATCAGCCGCGCGCAGCTCACTGAGTCGGCCCGGCGTATCGCCATGTTGAAAGGCAAAATGTAAGCGGGTCCCGCATGTCGGCAACGCGGCCGCGTTCGCCACGGCAGTCCGCAGCGCAAACTGAAACCTCCCCGTCGCCGCCGCCGTTCACGTACCCGGCGTATCCGCAGCCCGCAGGCCGTGCTTCTGCAGTTTCTCGCGCAGGGCCAGACGGCTGAGGCCCGCCACTGCGGCCGCATGCGTCAGGTTGCCGCCATGCTCCCGCATCAGGCACGTGAGGTAGTTGTTTTCAAAACCGTCCACGAGTTCCTGCCGCACCGCCTTGAGCGGGCGCGTGCAGTCGACCGCCGCCGGCACACCGGGAACCGCGTTGCCCGCCGTCGCCGGGAGCAGCATGCTGCCGTCAATGGTCGCGCCGGCGCACAGCACGAAGGCACGTTCGATGGCGTTCTGGAGTTCGCGCACATTGCCCGGCCAGTGATGCTGCCGCAGCCGCGCCGGCACATCCGCGGCAAATGTCACCGTACGCTTATAGCGCACGCCGAGGCGTGCCAGCACCTGTTCCGCCAGCAGCACGACATCGTCGCCGCGCTCGCGCAGCGGCGGCAGGGTCATGGTGATGACGTTGAGCCGGTAGTAAAGGTCCGCGCGGAACTGCTGCTGTGCCACCGCCTCTTCGAGTGCGCGATTGGTCGCGGCGAGAAAACGCACGTCGCTGCGGATGACGCGCGTGCCGCCGACGCGGCGGAACTGCTTCTCCTCGAGCACGCGCAGCAGCCGCGCCTGCAGTTCCAGTCCCATCTCGCCGATCTCGTCGAGCAGTACGCTCCCCCCGTCGGCGCGTTCCAATAATCCCTGCTTCTCCGCCACCGCCCCGGTGAACGCCCCCTGCTCGTGCCCGAAGAGGTCGCTTTCGAGCAGCGCCGCGGGGAGCGCCGCGCAATTGAGCGCGATCAGCGGCAGCCGCGCGCGCGCACTGGCGCGGTGGATAAGCTGCGCCAGCACCTCCTTGCCCGTCCCGCTCTCCCCGCGAATGAGCACCGTCGCGTCACTCGCCGCCACGCGCGCGATCTGCGCGCGCACCGCCTGCAGGGCCGGTGCTTCGCCCAGCAGCGCCGCCACCTCGCCCGCCTGCGCGTCGCGGTAGCGGTAGAGTTCGAGTTGCTGCCGCTCGTCGCGCTGCGCCAGCGCCTGGCGGATGACCAGCAGCAGTTCGCGGTTGATGACCGGCTTGGTCAGGTAGTCGTACGCCCCCTGACGCATCGCCTCGACCGCCGTCTCGATGGTGGCATAGCCGGTGATCACGATCGGGATCGTCGCCGGCGCGCAGGCCCGCGCCTCGCGGATGAGGTCGAGCCCGGAGCGTTTCGGCATCTGCAGGTCGGTGACCAGCACGGCGAATTCCCGGGCGTGCAGCAGCGCCAGCGCTTCTTCGCCGTCCGCCGCGGTGGTCACCGCAAACCCTTCGTCACGCAGGAAGGCGGCGAGCGTATCGCGCAGCAGCCCTTCATCCTCCGCGAGCAGCACCGCCACCGGCTCATTGTTCATGTTGGTGCCTCCGCGCGCGGCAGCGTCACGCGCGCCGTCGTTCCCCCGCCCGCCACCGAGGCGAGGCGCAGCGTGCCACCCCAGTCCACAACAAACTGCCGGCTCACTGCCAGCCCGAGCCCGGTCCCCGCCTCTTTCGTCGTGTGGAACGGCTCGCCGGCGCGCTCAAGTTGTTCCGCACTCATCCCGCAGCCGTTATCCGCCACCGTCAGCACCGCCTGCGTGCCGTCCACCACCAGCGCCAGGCGGATCTGCCCGCCCTCCGCCACCGCGTCGAGGGCATTGAGCAGCAGGTTGAGCAGCACCTGGGTGAAACGGTCGCGCCCCGCCGCCACCGGCAGCCGCTCCGGCACATGCAGGTCGACCGTCACCTGCTGCTTCGCCAGTTGCGGCTGCAGCAGGGTGAGCGTCTCGCGCGCCGCCGCAGCCGCGTCGCAACTGCCGCCGTTGTCCGCCGCTCCGCTGCTGCCGCGCGCCAGGTGCAGCAATTCGCGGATGATGCGCGCCGCGCGGTTCGTCTCGTCGATGACCGGCTGCAGTTTCACCGCCGGCACCGGCTCGCCCTTTGCATGCAGGTACTGCACGTAGCTGGAGATGGCGCCCAGCGGGTTGTTCAGTTCATGGGCCACCCCGGCCGCCATGCGCCCGGTCGCCGCCAGCCGCTGCTGCTGCGCCTGCAGCGTGAGCTGGCGCACGCTCGCGGTCATGTCGACGATGACCAGCAGCCAGCGCCCCGGCTGTCCCGCCGCGCGGGTCGCCCGCCACTGCAGGAAGCGCTCCGCGCCGTGACGCCGCCAGACCACGCGCTCCCGTGCGAATCCGTCGCTGCCGCGCAGCGCCGCGACCAGGTCGGCCGCCGTCTCCGTCCCATGCCCCGCCGCCAGCGCCTCCGGCAGCGGGAACAGCGGGTCGTAAAGTGCCGTAAAGACGTCGTTGTTGCGCACCACCTGCAGGTCGCCGTCGAGCACTGCCACCGCCGCGCCGATATGCGCAACGATTTCCGCGTTGAGGTCGCGCTCCTGCCGCAGGTCGGCGCGCGTCGTCGCCAGCACTGCGCTCCCCTTCCCGGCAAAGAGCGCGGCGAGGTAGAACAGAAAAGTGATAAGCGTCAGGACGATGGCAAAGAGCGGCCGGTCGGCATACAGCCAGCGCTCATAGGCAAAATAGGGGATCAGCGGCGGCAGGTGCAGCAGTTTGCCGAGGTTGAGCGCGGCGAAACACAGCGTGGCCAGCGTCGCCAGCAGGAACGCACCTTCCAGCCCGAACAACACCGCCGCATGCACGATGACGGGCAGATAGAGCGCCGCAGCAATGCTGCCCAGGCCGCCGGTATAGTTGGCAAGGAACGTGATCAGCATGGTGTCCGCCGCCAGCAGCAGCAGCGCCTGCGCCCGCACAGCGCGCCCGGGCCGGCCCGCGGCGGCCAGGAGCAGCCAGCCGGCCGCCGCGCAGGCGAGCGCCCGCGTCACCGTCGCATCCTCCGCGGCGAAATGCACCACCACGGTGAGGAACATCAGCGCGCAGGCGGCCACCAGCCGCGCCTGCTGCCCGAGCCGCAGCAGCACCGGCAATTCCGCGCGCGCGGTCAGCATCGACCGCCGCCGGCAAAAAACAGCGGGACGCCGGCGTTTCGTGCCGGCGTCCCGTGACGATGCATCAGGTGATTATTCGAGGCCCTGCACGTTCACGTCCTTCGGCCATGACACCGTGTAGCGGAAGGGAATGCGGCGCGTCTCATTCGGCTGCAATGTGACATTCCAGATGACCACGCCGTTGGCGCGGCGCAGGTCGGGGAGCGGGTTGTCGTCGTCGATTTCCACCGTGATGTCCTCATCCGAGGAGACCGGGACGCGGTCGCTCATGGCCACCTTCACCGCCTGCGCGCGGTTGTTGCGCAGCGTCAGCACGCAGCTGTAGGTGATGCGCTGCCGGCCGCCGAAGGCGTCCTCGCGCTGCTGGCGGACATCCTCGCGCTCGGCACTGACGCGGCGGTCGGGCCCGAACTGCAGCGCCAGCGTGTCACCCGGCGCAATCGCCTGCATGGCGACCTTGCCGACGAAGTTGTCATCCTGGAAAACGGCAGCGGTGCCGGGCAGGAAAACCATCTGCCCGTCATAGCGCACCACCGACTGCAGATAGCCGTACTCGCGCAGGCGCGGCACCGCCTTGTAGGTCCAGTCGACCGCGAGCTGCGATTCCCCGATGCTGAAACGGTGTTCCTGGTTGTCCGACGGAACCGTGACCTTGCCGGTGATACGGTAGCTGACCGCCATGCCGGTGGTCGATGCCTGCGCCGTCAGCAGCTGCACCTGCACCCCCTCGTCGTCCGCCTCCGCTTCCCCCGCGAAGATGCCGTCAGCGACATTGGCATCAGCGCGGCTCGCGCGGGCAAGACCAGCCGACGGCGCAGGCGAAGGCGGTGCGTACATCGTCGATGCCGGCGGCATCGGCACAAAGCGGCGCAGGAAGAGCGGGGACGGGTCACCCACCGCCGCGCCGAGCGCCGGCTGCGCGGTGGAGAGCGAAATCTCCGCTGCGGTCCACTCCTCGCCCGTGTGCTGGCGGATGATGGCATCGTACTTGAGCAGCACCTTCCCCGCGTCGGTCAGCGCACGGATGTCGTAGGTGGCGCCCCACGACGCGCCGCCGATAAGGTACGACAATTCGATGGTCGCGCGCACCGCGCGCTCCGCGCGCACCGGGATGCGCGCCTGCAGCATCGTCTGCTGCTGCGGGTGCTGCAGTTGCGCCAGTTCGCGCCGCGCCAGCTGCAGCCGCTCCTGCACACCGCGCAGGGCAACCTGCAGGGCAAGGTGTTCCGTGCGGTTGGCATCGAGTTTGCCGCGCAGCACCGTGGTCGCCGCCTCGATTTCAGCCGCCGTCAGTGCGCGCGTCTGCAGTCCCTCGCGCAGCTGCGTCGCCTGCCAGTTCATCAGGTTCTTGAGCATTTCCAGTTCGAGCGCGTTATTCTGCTGCTTCGCCTTGACCGCCTGCTGCTCGTCGTCGAGCGCCTGGATGCGGTTGCGCAACTCCTCGATTTTCGCGTCGGGGACCTCCGCCACCGGCGTGCGCTTGAATTCGAGCGCCGCCAGTGCCAGCCCGGCCGCAGCGGTGCCGCGCACCTGCGCGGTGCTCACGTCGAGGTTGGCCGGCAGCCCGGCGATGATAATGACCCCGTCGCCGGCAGGCACCTGCACTTCCGCCCGCCGTGTCACCAGCGCACGGTCGGGATAGACCGTGACCGCACTGATGGCGGATGTTGCGTTGTATTCGCCCGCCGCCCACACCGGCAGCGCGCACAGCACCAGCAGCAGCATGAGCATGAAGCGCATAGAAAAACCTCCCCTGGGAATGGTAGTCACTGACGGTTGAGACATGCCCGGCACGGCAGAAGTTGCCATGCGGTGATTGTGAACCTTTTTGCGACTGTCGTCAAGCGCCCGGGCGGCACAAAGGCCGGGGAGCATGCACCTCCCCGGCCCGTAAACGTAATCTTAGAACTGCAAGCCAAGCGACAGCGCGAAGATGTCGTCGTCGATATCCTGAGCCGGGTTCTGCCGCACCCGCCCCGCCACGTTGGCGATTTTGTCGTAGTTCTTGAAATCCGTATCGAGCCACGAGTATTCCGCCTTGAGGAAGGCGGCGCGGGCAAAGCGGTAGCCCGCGGCGAAGCTGACCTTGCGCTCAGCCGAGAACCCGGCCAGCTGCTCCGCCTCGATGCTCTTGGGATCGATGACCCCGTAGCGCACGCCGAATTCCCAGTCAGCCAGCCCGGAGTAAATCGCCTTGAGGATGTACTCGTTGACCCGCGCCTCCTCGACCCCGGACGCGGCAGGCATCACCCCCAGGGCATAGTCGGCGGTGAGCTTGTCATGGCGCGTCGTCGCATATTCAGCCGAAACGAGGAACAGTCCGTTATGCTCATAGCCGGCATTGAGGTCGTAGGCCGAGAAGCGCGACCGCGACCCCGTCACCGACGGGTTGGTGTTGGTATAGTCGCCGGCAAAATAGGAGCCGCCGACATAGGCACCGGTAAAGGGACGGTACTGCAGGTTCAAGCCAAGTTGCTTGGCATCATCGATATCAGGCGACGCCTGCGCCGCCGCCACCATGCCGCCGCTGTCCGCCACCGTGCTGATGGCCCCGTTGCCGAGGAAGAGATTGTAGGCGAGCAGCCCGCTCAGCACTTCGCCGTAGGCCTGCACCCCGTTGTCCTGCCGTCCGAGCAGCGCACCATTCGCCTGCTGCGTGTACTCGCTGACGAAGACCTCATCCACGCCAATGCCTGGACGCACCGTGCGGTCATACCCGAACGGCACCTGCATGCGCCCGGCACGAACGGAGAATTCCCTCATGAACGCAAGGTCGATCCACGCCTCGTTCAGCGCAAGGTTGCCGCCATTGAGCACATTGAACTCACCGTAGGCCTTGACCCAGTCATTCACCGGGCAATCAGCCGCCAGCATAAGCCCGTTGCCGTTGGTCGCCTTCGCCTGCACACCGTTGCCCAGCATGTTGTTGCCGAGCAGAAAGGTCTTTTTCGCCGCACCTGGCGCATTGCCGAAACCTGCGGCAAGAGCATCGCTGGTTCCCACCGCCGGTCCATCCACCCACGTACCGCCGGCGGCCGTTTGCGCGTTGACCAGCCCTTCCTGCTGCGCCCAGAAAGTGGTCCACATCGCCCCCGAGAGGTTGACTTTGGCCAGTGCCGGAACACTCAGCACCGCCACCAGCATCATGCATAACCCAATGGCAGCAAACGATTTCATATAACTCTCCATCCGGCGTTTTTGTACCTAATAATTATACCACAATAAGCAGATTAGTCAAGCGATTCCAGTCCACAGCGTTCCAGCAGTGTCGTATCGGCAAACACCTGTGCCGTCGGCCCGTCTGCCGCCACCTGCCCGCTCTCCAGCACCACGGTGCGCGCACAGAGTTCACGCACCAGCGCCAGATCGTGCGTGGCGATGATGCGCGTATGGGTGAACCCCGCGAGCAGGCGCAGCACCCGCCGCCGCGCGCGCGGGTCGAGGAACGACGTCGGCTCATCGAGCACGAGGATGTCGGGTTGCAGGGCGAGCACCGCGGCAATGGCAGCCCCGCGCTTTTCCCCCGCCGAAAGGCGGTAGGGGGCGCGCCCGGCAAGATGCTCCTCACCCACCGCCGCCAGTGCCTGTCGCACGCGCGTCTGCACTTCCTCCTCCGGCAGTTCGAGGTTGCGCGGCCCGAAGGCGACATCCTCACCGACGGTCGGCATGAACAGCTGGTCGTCGGGGTCCTGCAGCACCATGCCGACCGTGCGCCGCACGGTGGTCAGCGTGGCGGGAGTGACGGGGACATCGCCGACCCGCACCTCACCCGCGTCCGGCAGCAGCCAGCCGTTGAGCAGCTGCAGCAGCGTCGATTTGCCCGCCCCGTTGGCCCCGACCAGCGCCACCGCCTCGCCGTGGGTGATGCGCAGCGACACATCCTGCAGGGCAGACGGGCCGTCAGGGTAGCGGTAGGAAACGCCGCGCAATTCGACGAGATGATGGCTCATACCAGCCCCCCCGCACGCAGCAGGGCCGGCCAGTCAGCCAGCCGCAGCAGCAACACGACGGCCAGCGCCACCAGGGTCGCCGCAGTATCGCGGCGGGTCCAGGATAAATCCCGCATCAGGCGCACGGTGCCGTCGAAGCCGCGACTGCGCATCGCGTAATGCACGCGCGCGGCGCGGTCGATGCTGCGCAGCAGCAGTTGTGCCAGCAACGCCGCCGCCGTGCGCAGCGTCAGCGGCCGGCCCGCGCTGCGCAGCGCACAGGCCCCGCGCAGTTTTGCCAGCTGTTCCATCAGCAGGAAGAGATAGCGGTAGAGCATGAGCAGCTGCACCACGAACACGCGCGGCACGCCCAGCACGGCCAGCGCGCGCGCCAGCGGATTGATGCCGGTGGTCGCCACCAGCACGGTCGCGGCCGCCACGCAAAGCGCCGCGCGCAGCAGCAGCGCCATGCCCGTCAGCATCCCAACGGTCACCGTCAGACCGCCGGGGCGCGCCACCACCGTGCGGTCGAACCAGGCATTGCTCAGCGCCATGAGCAGCACGAACGGCAGCACCCAGAGGATGCGGGTCAGCAGATAGCGCAGCGGGATGCGCGCCGCGTACGCGACAGCACCCGGGAGCACCGCCAGCGGCAGCAGCGGTCCCACCGCGTCAGCGGGGAGCGACAGCACGGCGAGGATATACGCCAGTGCCAGCAGCAGTTTGCCGCGCGCGTCGAGCGCATGGATGACGCTCTGCTGCCCCGCGAAACGGTCGAGCCGCCCCAGTTCCGCCAATGCGGCTGCCGGTGACTGCATGGGTCTTAAGCCGTTGCCGGCGCCTTGCGGCGCAGCAGGTACGCCGCACCGCCGGCGACGAGCAGCGTCACCAGCGCCCCCAGCAGGCCGGCCACCGTCGTGCCGGGGTCGACTGCAGGCCACGCAGGCACCGCTTCCGCTGCCGCTGCCTCGCCGGCAGGAAACGCGTAATCAGGCATCAGCGCTACCCGTTCCTGCGCCATCCCCGCCGCGGCATGCAGCGTGCCGGCGCTGTCGAGTTCTGCTGTGCCGGCAGTGCGCTCCATCGCCCACTCCAGCCCGTCAGGATGGCCCGAGGCAAACCATGCGACGAGGCCACCGCAGAACATGGCGGCCAGCAGCAGGCCAACCAGCACCGGTCGCACCGACCCGGTCAGCGACGCCCCGGTCAGCAGTTCCGGCCGGGCGCGGTAAATCAGCGCCAGCACCGCCGCGGTGGCCAGGCCCTCGACCAGCCCGATGGCCAGGTGGATGGGCTGCATCAGCAGCAGGAAATGGACGAAGGGGAGCGCGGTAATGCCCGACAGTTTCGTCTGCAGCACCACCCCGAGCGCGCCGAGTTGCAGCCCGAGCACCACCCCGAGCACCGTCGCCAGTCCGCGCCAGCGCCCCGCCTGTGCCAGCGGGCGCCACAGCAGCGGGTAGATGACGAAGCAGGGCCAGAACCCCAGGTTGAACAGGTTGCAGCCGTAGGCGAGCAGGCCGCCGTCGGCAAAGAGCAGCGCCTGCACCGCCAGCACCGCCGCCAGCGCAACGAACGCCGCATGCGGCCCGAGCAGCGCCGCCAGCAGCAGCCCGCCACCGATATGCCCGCTCGACCCCGTCAGCGGGATGGTGAAGTTGAGCATCTGCCCGGCGAAAACGAAAGCGCCGGTGACACCCATCAGCGGTACGAGCCGGTCATCCGCCGCCCGCGCGACACGCCGGGCGCTGTGTGCCAGCAGTCCCGCACTGACCGCGGTCATCGTCAGCCCGACCGCAGGTGAAACGAGTGCGTCAGCCATGTGCATGATGCTTCCCTCCGGGTATATGTGTGTGCCGGCGCCGGGCGGGAGCGGCCGCCATGGTCAGCACGCTGACCTGCACCGCCTTCACCGACTTGAGTTTCGTCACTAAGCGGCCGATGGCCGTCTCCGTCCCGCGCACCACCACCAGTTCGAGGCAGTGGTCGTGATCGAGGTGGATATGCTGGGTGGCCACCACGAGATCGCCGAAATCGTGCTGGATGGCCATCAGCCGACGCACCGTGCCGCTGCGGTGATGGTCGTAGAGCAGCCCGACCGCCCCCGCCACCGTGCCGCCCGCCTGCTGCTCCTGCCGGGTCAGCGCCCCCGTAATCAGCGCCTTGACCGCCTCCGACCGCGTCGGGTACCCTTCGCGCGCCACCAGGTTATCGAACCGCGCAAAAAGCTGCTCATCCAGCGAGACCGTAAACCGTGCCGTCGTGCCCATGCGCCCGCCTCCTCGTATTACTTTTTTATTTTTCCTCATATCATGCCCCGTGGGGGGCTGTCAACTGCCCGCAGCACCGGCACGTTGACGCTCCCCGCCACAGCAGGTAGAATGCCGCCCATGACGTACCGCATGGCGCATCTCGACGCGCTCGAAGCCGAGAGCATCCATATCCTCCGCGAAACCGTCGCCGCGTGCGACCGCCCGGTCATGCTCTATTCCGTGGGCAAGGACTCCTCGGTCATGGTCCGCCTCGCGCAGAAGGCCTTCGCCCCCGGGCGTTTCCCCTTCCCGCTGCTGCACGTCGACACCGCGCTCAAGTTCCCGGCGATGTACGCGTTCCGCGACCGCATGGTGCGCGACCTCGGGGCGCAGCTGCTCATCCACCGCCACCCGTCCGGGGTGGACGGGAGCGTGCGCCCGTGGCGGCAGGGAACCGTCACCTGCTGCGCCGCGCTCAAGACGCGCGCGCTGCTCGACGCGCTCGCCGCGGGCGGGTTCGACGCCGCTTTCGGCGGCGCCCGCCGCGAGGAGGAACGCTCGCGCGCCAAGGAGCGCATCTTCTCCTTCCGCGACGCGCACGGGCAGTGGGACCCGAAGAACCAGCGCCCCGAGCTCTGGTCGCTGTACAATACCCGCCATAACCCCGGCGAATCGCTGCGCGTCTTCCCGCTCAGCAACTGGACGGAACTCGACGTCTGGCACTACATCCACCGCGAACAGATCCCCGTGGTGCCGATGTACTTCGCGCGCCGGCAGCCGATGGTGGTCCGCGGCGAGCAGCTCATCCCCGTGCATCCCGACCTGCCGCTGCAGCCCGGGGAGCAGCCGCAGGAGGTGTGCTGCCGCTTCCGCACGCTCGGCTGCTGGCCCTGCACGGGCGCGGTCCGCTCCACCGCCGCCGACATTCCGGCCATCATCGCCGAACTGGTCGCCGCCCGCCATTCCGAGCGCATTACCCGCATCATCGACCATGACACCGACGGCTCGATGGAACAGAAAAAACTGGAAGGATACTTTTAATGGCCGGCAGAAAACCCGCCGGCAGCCGCAGGCGACCGCCAGCGTCAAGCCGGGCCGGCAGGAAGACCGCCGGCAGCCGCGGGGCGCCTGACAGCAACACCTTCCTCGCGCAGGACGCCGCCAAAGACCTGCTGCGTTTCTGCACCGCGGGGAGCGTCGACGACGGCAAGTCGACACTCATCGGGCGGCTGCTGTATGACAGCAAACTGGTCTGCGAGGACCATCTCGGGGCGCTGCAGCGCGACTCGGCGCAGCGGGGGAGCGTGGCGGGCGGCATCGACTACGCGCTGCTGCTCGACGGGCTGCGTGCCGAGCGCGAGTCGAACATCACCATCGACGTCGCCTACCGCTACTTCGCCACGCCCCGCCGCAAGTTCATCATCGCCGACACCCCCGGTCACGAGCAGTACACGCGCAACATGGTGACGGGGGCGTCGACCAGCGACGCGGCGGTGGTGCTCGTCGATGCGCAGGCGGGGGTCGTCACCCAGACCCGCCGCCACCTCTTTCTCATGTCGCTGCTCGGGTTGCGGCATGTGATCGTCGCGGTCAACAAGATGGACCTCGTCGGCTATGCCGAGGCGCCCTTCCGCGCCATCGTCGCCGAACTGCTCGACTTCGCCCAGCGGCTCGATATCCCCGGGCTGTCGTTTATCCCGGTCGCCGCGCTGCACGGGGAGAATATCACGCAGCCGTCAGCGCTCCTCCCCTGGTACCAGGGCCCGACGCTGCTCGCCGCGCTCGAATCCCTGCCGCTGACCGGCACGCGCAACTTCACCGACCTGCGCTTCCCCGTGCAGCTCGTGCTGCGCCCGCATCAGAATTTCCGCGGCTATGCCGGCACCGTCGCCTCGGGCATCATCCGCCGCGGCGACGAGATCATGGTCCTCCCCTCGGGGCAGCGCAGCACCGTCGCGGACATCCACGGGCCGCAGGGCAAACTCGCCGAGGCCTTCGCCGGGCAGGCCGTGACGGTGACGCTCACCGATGAACGCGACGTCAGCCGCGGCTGCATGCTGGTGCGCCCGCTCAATGTCCCGCAGGTCACCACCGCCTGCGAGGCGCTGCTCGTCTGGCTGGCGGAAACACCGCTGCGCGTCGGTGCGCAGTACCTCATCAAACACACGACCAGTACCGTGCCGGGCGAAATCGCCGCGCTGCGCTATGCCATCGACGTCAACACCCTGCACCGCCGCGATGCCGCCACGCTCGGGCTCAATGACATCGGGCGCGTCGCCATGCGCTTTACCCGCCCGCTCTTCACCGACCCGTACGCGCGCAACCGCGCCACCGGCGCCTTCATCGTCATCGACCGCGCCACCAATGCCACCGTCGGGGCGGGCATGGTGCTCGACCGCCCGGTCAACCGGCTGCAGCCGACCGCGCCCCTCCCGGGCGCACCGCGCAGCGGCCCGCTGCCCGACGTCGGCGGCATTGCCACTGCCGAGCGCGCGCGGCGCCTCGGACAGCAGCCCTGCACGCTCTGGCTCACCGGACTGCCGCGCTCGGGCAAGACCCCGCTCGCCGTGGCGCTCGAACGCGCGCTCTTCGACCTCGGGTATACCCCGCACCTGCTGGCCGGCAGCGCCCTGCGCCGCACCCTGGCCGCCGACCTCGGTTTTACCGCTGATGACCGCCGCGAGAACGTGCGCCGCGGCGCCGCGCTCGCCCGCTACTGCAACGACCTCGGGCTCATCACCCTCGCCGTCTTCGCCTCGCCGTATGCCGCCGACCGCACCGCCGCGAAAGCCGCCATCGGCGCGGAACGTTTTCTCGAGGTCCACTGTAATGCCCCGCGCGCGGTATGCGCGCAGCGCGACCCGGAACTCTATGCCCGCGCGGAGCGCGGTGAGGTGGAGGAATTTACCGGGATTTCGTCGCCCTACGAACCGCCCGCCGCGCCCGACTTCGTCTTTGCCGTCCACGAACAATCCGTGGACACCGCCGTCGCCGCGCTGCTCGAACTCCTGCGCACGCGCGGCTTCATCAGCTGACCGCCCGTAGCTCACAAAAAACCCGGGGGCGGATTTCCCCCGGGCTTTGCTGTCTGCTGCTGCGGTCAGCGCTTGCGCGGCGCCTTGCGCGCGGGTTTCTTCACCGCGCACTTCTTCGGGGCGCCCGTACCGCACACCGTGCCGACCTTCTGCTTGTAGGCGATGACCAGTTCCGCCAGTTCGCTCACCTGCGCCTTGATCTTCTCCGCGTCCAGCGTCGGGTAGCGGTAATCGTCGCGGACGAGCACGCCGTTGGCCACAACGTAGCGCGCTTCGTTGCCGTTGCTCGCCCAGATCAGGTTTTCCACCACGTTATCGAGGCGCGTCGGGGTCATGTTCGCCCCGCGCGTGTCAATCAGCACCACGCTGGCGTCACGTCCCTGTTCCAGCGTGCCGCAGTTGAGCCCGAGGATGCGCGCGGGGATGCGCGTGATCATCTCCAGCACCTGCTGCGCCGGCAGCAGTGACGCGTCCTGGTGCAGCGCCTTCTGGTACTGCGAGGCGAGACGTGCCGCCCCGAGAATGTTCTGGTTGTCCGCGCTCCCCGAGCCGTCAGTCGAGATGGCAACATCGATTCCCTGCTTGAGCATGTCGATGACCGGGGGCATGCCCGAGCCGAGGATGGTGTTGGCCAGCGGGTTGTGCACCACCTTGGCCCGGCGTTTCGCCAGCAGCTTGAGGTCGTTGGGCGTGCAGTTGACCTGGTGGGCGAGCACCGTGCGGTCGTCGAGGATGCCGATACGGTCGAAGTACTCGACCGGGGTCTCCCCGTACTCCTTGCGGAACCACGCCGTGGTGCGCGGCTCCTCGGCGGAATGGATATGCAGCAGTTCGTTATGGGCGCGCGCCCACGCCTTGAGCCCCTTGAGGATCTCCGGGCCGTTGGAGAAACACTGGTCGGGCCCGGGCACGAGGCGCAGGCGCGGGGTGCCACCGAACTGCGCGAACCAGTCATCCATGCGCTTGACCGCCACCGAAGCGGGAACGTCGAGGATGCGCGGGTCGTAGTTGCGGTCCTGCGACCCGACGGCGACGATCATCGTCGTGCCGGCAGCGCGGTTCGCCTCGACGATTTCCGCCACGCGGTACTTGTTGTGGTTGCAGTGATGCACCATCGACGCGGTGATGCCGTAGGAGAGATCGTCGAGCCGCGCCTTGATATAGGTCACGTAGTTGGGTGAACAGCCGAAGCGCTTCGTCAGCGCCGCGCGGTTCTCGTTCATGTAGCCGGTGAAGAGGTTGACCGCGCCGTCGAGCCACTCGGTCAGCGGCACGTCCTTGGCCACCCCGATGAGCGGGGACTCATGGTCATGCCCGTGCGCCTTGACGAAACCGGGGAGGAGCACGCCGCGGTGTTTGACCAGGTCGCTCTCCTGCGTCACCCCCTGCCGGCCGCCGATAACCCGCAGCTGCTGCCCGTAGCGGGCCACGATATTCCTGCCGATGGCGGGGGTGTACTTCCCGCTCGCGGCGATGCGCTCGCCGTCCATGAGCACGTAGCCGTCGGCGATGCGCTCGGCCGGGCCGTTGGGGCCGTCCATCGGGAGCATGAACTCCGCGCGGATGAACAGGTACTGCCAGCGATTCTTCGTCATGGTTGTTCTCCTTTATGCAGGCATACAGTATACGTAATGACCGGCCGCGACGTCAAGCGCCGGTTGCGTTTTCCCGCCCAATATGTTAGATACTGGCAGTTATGGAGACCAAGACACCCGGCAGCATCCCGCGTTCAACCGGACGGTCACTCTGGTTCTGGCTGGCCGTCCTGCTGCTGCCCATGGGATTTCTGCTGCTGCTGGCCGAACTGTGGCCGCAGCGGCGCAAGGAGCGTACCCCGTGACGGTTTACGGCGAGTGGCTGCGCAAGTTTATTGTCTGGGGCCTGGCCGCCTACATCTTCCTCGTCTCGGTGATGTTCACCATCGCCACCGAGAACACCGTGCTGATCAAGGCGACCTTCGGGCAGACCCTGATCTTCGCGCTCACCTTCCTCTGGTTCGCCCGGCTCCTTGAGGAGGGGAAGTTCAAGTTCCTCCCTGCCGAGTTCAACGGGCCGCTGCTCTGGCTGCTGCTGGGCTGCACCCTGTCGCTGGCCATCTCGCCGTTCCAGTACTACTCGCTGATGGAGATGGCGCATTACGTCTCGTACTTCCTCTCCGTCTGGCTGATCTACAACAACGTGCGCACGAAAAACGAGTTTCTGCTCCTGCTCTGGTCATTCGTCGCCGCCACGGTGTACAGCATCGGCTATGCCATCATCCAGAAGCTGGGGCTCGACCCGATTCAGTGGGGGATGCCGGTCTTCATTTCGACCTATGGCAATGCCAACTTCTTCTCCGCCTACCTGATGTGCGCGCTGCCGCCGCTGCTGGCGATGTGCTTCGCCTTCCGCTCGTGGGTGGTGCGCGGGTTTGCCGCCGTGGTGCTGCTCGCCGGCATCTGGTGCCTCTACGTGGCCGAAACGCGCAGTGCGTGGCTCGGCTTCTTCGCCGCGCTCTTCGTCTTCTTCTGCCTGCAGGTGCTCTGGGGGCGCCTCGCAGCGCAACTGCACCGCGTGCTGCTCGGTATCACTGTCGCGGCCATCGTCCTCACCGCGGTGTTTGCCATGCTGCAGTCCGCCATCTACACCGGCGTGCTGCCGATGCCGACCAGCGGCAGCAAGGCCTACGAACTGATGAGCATGTTCAAGGTCTCCTACGGAGTCGAGAAAGGCACCAACCAGGTGCGCATCGTCATGTGGATGGGCGCCGCCAAGATGTGGGCGGAAAAGCCGCTGCTCGGGCAGGGTATCGGTACCTTCCGCCTGATGTTCCCGCGCTTCCGTCCCTCCTACTACCACCGCTGGGGCGTGAGTCATAACACCGACTACCCGCACAATGAGTATATCGGGGTGGCCGCTGATCAGGGGATGCTCGGGCTCATCCTCTTCGGCTGGTGCTGGTGGGCCTTCTTCCATGCCACCGGGCGCGGCATCATCAACGCGCGCGACCCGTTCTGGCGCCATATGCTCATCGGCCTCGTCTGCGCCTATATCGCGCATCTGACCGACAACGCCACCTCGCCGCACGTGCGCTGGCCCGCCACCGCGGTCGCTGCCTACTTCGTCCTCGGGCTTGGCTTCGTCGCGGTGCGCCTGATGCAGAACGCGCTGCCGCAGGTGCCGCGCGCGCTGCCGCTGACCCGCAACCTCAACCCGCTGAAGTACGTCGCCTACGGGCTGATGGTCGTCGTCTTCGCTTTTTCCGCTTTCTGTGAGTGGCAGGTCTACAAGGGCGAACTGCTGATGAAGCAGGGCGAGGCCTACCTGCAGGGCGCCGGGGGCGCGGTCAACGACAGCAACCGCCATATCTGGCAGGCCGCGCTCGAGACCTTCAGCGAGGCACGGCGCACCAACCCCTTCAACCACTCCGTGCTCTACAAACTCTCCTACATCCACCTGCAGATGGGCAGCCCGCAGCAGGCGCTCGACACCTACCGGGCGCTGATGGCCATCGCGCCGCATTACGCGCAGATCCACTACAATGTCGGGCTGGTCTACCAGTTGCTGGGCAAACCGTTCGAATCGCTCGAACAGTTCGCACTGGCCACCCGCATTGAGGACAACCCGAACAACCAGACGCTGCTCGGTTCGACGCTGATGAACCCGCCGCTACATGAATACCTCCGCGCGACCAACCGCTTCCCGCGCATCGCCGACGCCGAGTTCTTCGACTGGACGTGGCACACCTATAACGCACACAATTTCCTGCGCAGCCGCGACCCCCGGCATCACGCCCTTGTGCAGGGCGAAATTGATTTCTTCCGCTACCATTCGCGCAACCGTTTTGCCCGCTCGTTCTCGCTGACCGGCACCGCTTTCGGCCTCAACGGGGACACAAAGCGACAGCGCTATTACTACCGCCGCACGCTGGTCTGGCATCCGTACGAAAGCGAGGCGCTGCTCCGGCAGGCGGAATTCGCCCGCGCCACCAACGATTTTTCGCGCTATGCTGAGTCGCTGACCGCGATCATCAGCAACACCTCTGCAACCGAAATCGGCGGAGACAATCTCGTCCGTAACAATTACATCATGGCGCTCAACGAGATCGGGCGCCATGTCAGCCAGAACCAGAACAACAGCCAGTTCTGGGACCTGCTCGCCATTGGCAACCTCGCGCTTGGCGATCTGCCGAAAGCGCGTGATTGCGCGCGTAATGCACTGGTCATCAACCCGGGCAACACGCTTGCCGCGGAACGGTTGCGCGTCATCGAGCAGCGACTGGCCCCGGCACCGGTTCCCGCAGCGCCAGCGCCAGCGCCGGTTCCCGGACCGGCAGGCAGTTTCAGTTTCGTCCGCTGATCAGTTTCGTCTGTTGCGCAGTTTTTCTGTTAGTCAGTTTCGTCTGTTGGTCGGTTTCATCCGTCATAGCGGTTCTCCGGTCAAGCCGTTGTGTGCGTTGTCCAGCTTCCGGGCGGTTAGCTCAGCTGG
>CAZWUZ010000028.1:0-20447 GCA_964637655.1 uncultured bacterium
CGCGCGCGCGCAGGCCTGCGCCAGCGATTCCTCACCAAAGCCCTGCGCCGTGCGCAGGTACTCCGCGAACGCGCCCGTGCCGGCGAAGACCCCGCAGTCGATGCCGTCATATACGCGCAGCTGCTTGCTGATGGCGGTCACCTTCTCGTCGCGGTCCGCCTGTACCTTCATCCCGTCGTCGATATCATGGATGCTGCGGCTGTCGCGATCGAGGCCCACCGTCGCGGCGCAGTCGCGCCGTCGCTCACCCCACACGCGGTGCACGAGGTCGGGCGACACGAGATGGTCGCTCATCAGCAGCAGGAACTCCCCGCCTGCCGGCAGCGACTCGAGGCCAAGGCGCACCGAGATGCCGTTGCCGCGCGCGTAGTCGGGATTGTGCACGAAGTGCAGCCGGACCTTGCACCGCCGTGTCCCGAGCGCCTGCTGCAGGGCCGCGCCCTCCCACCCCGTGACCACCCACGCCTCGCGCACGCCGTTGACCGCGAGCGCTTCGAGGATATGATTGATGAGCGGGCGCCCGTGCACGGGCGTGAGACACTTGTGCTCCCGTTGTCCCAGCCGCGTCCCCATGCCCGCCGCGATAATCAGCGCCTTCATACGCAGTCACTATAACTCTCCGTCAGGCGAAAAGCAAACGCGAAAACCGGGCGGTTGCGCGCGTGCATTGACGCCGGTTGCCGGCGGTGCTACGATGCTGCGATGATCAGGAGGCGGATATGACGCTGGGCGAAAGCGCTCCGGCTGCGGCGGCCGCAGGCGGACGACGGCAGTGGTGGCTCATCGGCGGCTGCGGCTGCCTGCTGCTGCTTGCCGCCTGGTTCGCCGTCGGCGTGGTGCTCGTCGTGCGCGCGGTCGCGCACCGCCCCGGCCTGACGGAAACCGTGACGGAACTGGTGGCCCCCGGCCACGACGCGGCGCCGCTGCCGGTCGCTGACGTCGCGCTCCCCGTCATGCATACCGATACCGCCTGGGTGTTCGTCGATATCGCCGCCTGCCGCGCCGACCTGCAGGCCGGCAACTTCGCCGCCCTGGAACAGTACTACCGCGCGCAACTCGCTGACCGCCTCGACTACGACGCCCGCTACAACCTCACGCAGTTCGTCCTGCAGCTGGGACGCAGCGACACCGGCATCGACGCCGCGCTGCAGGCATGGGCGGCGGCGCTGCCGCAATCGCACCTCGTGCACCTGCTGCTCGGGCGGCGCGCCATCGTCCGCGCCTGGGAGTCGCGCGGCAGCGACTGGGCGGCCACGGTCTCCGACCGCGGCTGGCGCGGCTTCCGGGCCGAACTGGCTGTTGCCGACCGCGCACTGCGCCGCGCCTATGACCTTGACCCGTCCGACCCGAACATCGGGGCGCAGGGCATCACCTGCGCCATGGGGCAGAGCGCGGGTGAGGCGGTGGAACGCGCCTGGTTCGACCGCGCCGTTGCCGCCGACCCGTACCACACCCTGGCGTGGCAGAGCCGCATGAACGCGCGCTATCCCAAGTGGGGCGGCTCGTGGGCGCAGGCGCGGGAGGTGGTCGACGTGGCGCTGCTGCTCACCGACAGCAACCCGCAACTCTTCGTTCTGCTCCCGCTCTGGCATGACGAGCACGTGGCGCGGGCGACGGATAACAGCGGGAACAATGCGCGCGCCGACCGTCGCGCGGCGCAGCAGCAGGCCTATACCGGCGATCTGCGCGACGCGTACCGCGACGCTGCGGCCCGCTACCCGCTGGAATACGAGATCCACGCGCGCTACGCCTTTGCCGCCAGCACCAACCGCGAGCCGGACACTGCCATCCGCACGTTCCGCCATATCATCCCGCTGCTCGAGCACGGGCAGGTGATGCCCCTGCCGCACGACGAGGAGCGCAACGATCAGGCGCAGTACATCATCAACAAGTACGCGTGGATGCTCGCCACCTCGCGTGACAACCGCATCTACGACCCCGCGCGCGCGCTGGTCTACGCGAACAAAGCGGTGGCGCTGAATCCCGACTGGGAATGGGCGCTCGACACGCTCGCCTGCGCTTATGCCGCCAACGGACAGTTCGACCGGGCCATCGAGGCGCAGCGCGAGGCGCAGCGACACGGCAACGCCGGCTTCCAGCGGCACTGTGACGCGGATATCGCGAAGTACGAGCGCGGCGAGTCGCCGCGCTACTGACGGGGATACCCATGGCACGCAAACCGGCGAACCTCATCTACGCGGTCGACGAACCACCGCCGTGGGGCATGTCGTTCATCCTCGGCCTGCAGCATGTTTTTCTGCTCTCCATCGCCTTTATCTTTCCCGTGGTCGTCATCCAGGCCATCGGCGGCTCGGAGGCGATGGCGGAAAACCTCATCGCCATGGCGATGATCGCCACCGGGCTTGCCACCATCCTGCAGGGGCTGCCGCGCGGCCCCGTCGGCTCGGGCTATCTCTGCCCGCTGCTCAACGGGCCGGCCTACCTTTCCGCCTCGCTCCTCGCCGGGCAGGCCGGCGGCCTGCCGCTCATCTTCGGCATGACCGCGGTCGGCGGCGTCTGCGAGGGATTGTTCTCCCGGCTGGTGCCGCGTCTGCGCGCGGTTTTCCCCCCGGCAGTGACCGGCACGGTCGTGTTCATGGTCGGCATCGAAGTCATCCGCGTGGCTATCCCGCTCTTTTTCGGCGGCACCGCGGCGGCGCCGCGGGTCGACGCCACCGCCACCTTCGTCGGCTGCGCCACGTTCCTTGCCATGGCCGCGAGCAACGTCTGGGGGCGCGGCCGGTTCCGCCTCTATTCCGCGCTGGTCGGCCTGGGGGTGGGCTACTTCGTCGCGCTGCTTACCGGCGTCCTGCCGCTGACCCGCGTCACGGAGTTCATCGCCACGCCGCTGCTGCGCGTCCCGCAGTTCGCCGCCTACGGCATGACGTTCTCCTGGGCGCTGCTGGTGCCCTTCCTCGTCGCCACGCTGTCGTCGGCACTCAAGACCATGGGCGACCTGACGACCTGCCAGAAAATGAACGATGCCGACTGGAAGCGCGCGGACATGCAGGTGCTGGGCCGGGGCGTGCTCGCCGGCGGTGCCGGCAACGTCATCTCCGGCCTGCTCGGGGCGCTCGGGCAGTCGGTCTCGTCGAGCAATATCGGGCTCGCCATCGCCACCGGCGCGGCCAGCCGGCGCATCGCCTGGACCATCGGCACCATCCTTATCGGGGCCGCCTTCCTCCCCAAGCTGGCCTTCATCTTCGTCCTCATGCCGCGCCCGGTCATGGGCGCCGCGCTCGTCTTCTCGGTCAGTTTCATGATCGTTGCCGGCCTGCAGATCATCACCGCGCGCATGCTCGATGCGCGCAAGACCTTTGTCGTCGGGGTGGCGGTTATTTTCGGGCTCAGCGTCGATTTCTGCCCCGCCCTCTACGCGCAGCTGCCGCACTGGTGCCAGCCGCTGTGCGCCTCGTCGCTGTCGCTGGCCACCCTCGCCGCCGTGGTGCTCAACCTGTTCTTCCGCCTCGGGATCAGCCGCACGCTCGTGCTCGACCTGCGCACCGGCGAGGACGCCGCCGACACCATCTTCCGCGCCGTCGAGCAGCAGGGGGCGGCGTGGGGGGCGCGCCGCGAGGTGATGTACGCGGCCAAGGCGGCGCTCACCGAATTCATGGAAGCGGCGGCGGAACTGCCGCTCACCGACCCGGTTGTGCGGGTCACCCTGACGTTCGACGAGTTCAACCTCGACGCGCGCCTCCGCTACGCCGGGCCACTGCTCCCCGACGGGGCGGTGCGCCCGACCCGCGACGAACTGCGCACTGACCCGCAGGCGCCGCTGCGCCTTGCCGCCTTCCTGCTGCGCCAGTATGCCGACCGCGTCACCGGCACGGCGGTGCCCGGCGGCAGCGAAGTCACGCTGCATTTCGTGCACTGATGTTCGTCCGCCGCCTGCTGCTGCTCCTCACCGGCCTGCTGCTGGTGAGCGGGCTGAGCGCGCTGTTGCTCACCGCTCTGGTGCTGCGCGCGGCTGTGGGTGGACAGGTGGCACGGGCGGCGGACAATGGCGTGCGCCAGCTGGCGGCGCGCATCGACGGGGCGGCGCGCGAAATCGACCGCTACCGCGCCGCGGCGCTGGCTGCCCGCCGCCGGCAGCTCGAAGACGCCGCCGGCCTGCTCGTCGCGCACTTTGACGCCCACCGCGCGCTGGCTGCCGCCGGCCGTCTGACCGACGCCGAGGCGCGGCAGCGCGCGTACGCTGCCGCCGGCACCATGCGCTACGGGCATGACGACTACTATTTCGTCTACGACCGCCAGGGTGTGAACCTGGCCCATGCCGATCCCGCCATCCGCGGGCGGAACATGCTCGGGTTCCGCGATGTGCGTGGCGCGCTGGCAACGCAGCAGATGCTGGCCGTCGCCGCGGCCGCCGATTCCGGGTATCTCACCTTCTGGTTCTGCCGCCTCGGTGACAGCGTGCCGTCGGAGAAACTCAGCTGCATCCGCCGCTACGAGCCGTGGCAGTGCGTCATCGGTACCGGGGTCTATATCGACGACATCGAGCGCGAGGTTGCCGCCTACCGCGCGCAGCTCATCGCGTCGCTGCGCGCGGAACTGACGGGGCTCGGGCCCGGCCCGCACAGCCGCTTCGTCATTATCGACCGGCAGGGCGGTGTCATCGCCCATGCGCAGGGCCTGACGGCACTGGCGCGGACGGATGTGCGGGTGGCGGAGGCGGCCCGGGCTGTGCACGCCGGCACGGTGTACCGCGGCCCGTTCGACGACGGGATGACCCCGGTGACGGTGCGCGGCCGGCACAGCGCGCCTGCCGACTGGTATATCCTGGCGGTGCTCGACGACCGCGACCTGGACGGGCCGGTGCACCGGGCGCTGGCGCTGCAGTGCGCGCTGCTGCTGCTTGCCACGCTCGCCGCCATCCTCGCCGCGCTTGTCCTCGCGCGGCGGCTGACCCGTCCGCTGCCGCTGCTGGCGGCACAGGCGCAGGCGCTGGCGACGGGCGGATTCGGAGCGCTCGACGGGGCCGCGGGTGCGTGCCGCGAACTGGCTGCCGGGCGCGACGACGAACTGGGTAAACTGGCGCAGGCGCTGGCGACCATGACCGCCGCGCTGCAGCGGCATGTCGCGGAACTGGCGGATGCCACCGCGGCGCGCGAACGCATGGCGAGCGAACTGCGCATCGCCCGCGATATCCAGATGGCGATGCTCACCCCGCCGGCGGTGCCGCCCGGAGCGCCGTATGAACTCGCGGCCTATCTCGCCCCCGCCCGGGAGATCGGCGGCGACCTCTACCTGTGCCTGCCGCTCGCCGATGGACGCCTCCTGCTGGCGGTCGGCGATGTCTCCGGCAAGGGGGTCCCCGCCGCCCTGCTGATGGCGCGCACGGTCACCGCGCTGCGCCTGCTCGCCGCCGGTGACGCGGCCGGCGATCCGCCGCGCCTGCTGGCGCGGCTCAATGCCGAACTGGTGCGGGATAACGACCAGTGCCATTTTGTCACGCTCTGGTGCGGGGTCTACACCCCCGCCACCGGCGTGCTCGCCTATGCCGGCGCCGGGCACTGCCTGCCGCTGCTGCGCGAAGCCGCAGGCGGTGTGCGTGCCGGTGAGCAGTTGCGCGGCGGGCCGCTCGGCCTGCGGGAACAGGCGGTGTTCACGGGCACCGCGCTTACCCTGCCGCCGGGCGCCACGCTGCTCGTCTACACCGACGGCGTGACGGAGGCGCAGAATGCGACCGGCGGGTTTTACGGCGACGAACGCCTGGGTGACTGGTTCGCGGCGCGGCCGTCCGGTGAAACGGCAACTGCACTGGTGGCGGCGCTGGTGGCCGAGGTGGCGGCTTTTGCCGCCGGCGCGCCGCCGGCCGACGACCTGACTACGCTGGCGCTGCGGCGCCAGCCCGCGGGAGAGTAGACGCGATGCAACTGACGGAACTACGGCAGGGGAATGTGGTGGTGCTGGCGGTGCGCGGGCGGCTTGACGCGCTGACGGCGCCGGAACTGCTGCAGCGGGGCAGCGCGCTCTTCGCGCGCGGCGACCGGTGCCTGCTCATCGACTGCAGCAACCTCGAATACCTGAGCAGCGGCGGCGTGCGCGCCTTTTTCGCCCTCGGCCGGCAGGTGCCTGCGGGCGGGACACTGGCCTTTGCCGGGCCTGACGCCAACGTGCGCAAGGTCATGGTTATGGTCGAACTCGACCGCGATTATACCGTGTATGCCGATGTGCCCGCGGCGCTCACCGCGCTCGCGGAGACGGGCGGATGACCCGTGGTGCGCGCCTGCGCCTGCTCGTGCTGTCGCTGCTGCTGGGCGTACTGCTTGCCGCCTATGTCCGTTCCGGAGGGACACCCATGACCGGCACCAATGATACCGCCTGCACCCCGGAGGCCTGCACCTGGCCGACCGACGACGCAGAATTGCGCCGCCTGCTTACGCCCGAACAGTACCGCATCGTGCGCGAAAACGGCACCGAGCAGCCCTTCGCCAACGCGTACTGGAACCACCACGACACCGGTATCTACGTCGATGTCGTCTCGGGGGAAGCGCTCTTTGCCTCGACCGACAAGTTCAACTCCGGTACCGGGTGGCCGAGTTTCATCCGCCCGGTTACCCCGGACGCGGTGGTCGAGCGGCGCGACAGCAGCCACGGGATGACCCGCACCGAGGTGCGCAGCGCGCGCGCCAACTCACATCTCGGGCATCGCTTCGACGACGGGCCCGCCCCGACGGGGCTGCGCTACTGCATCAATTCCGCCGCCTTGCGTTTCGTCCCGGTGGACGAACTGGCGGCGGGCGGCTACGGCGCGCTGCTGCCCCGCTTCGGACGCAGCGCCGACACCGTTGCCAACATCGCCATCTTCGGCGCCGGTTGCTTCTGGGGAGCGGAAGCATATTTCCGCCGTGTGCGCGGCGTGCGCACGGTTGCGGTCGGCTATGCCGGCGGCACCGTGCCGTCGCCCACCTATGAGCAGGTGTGCAACGGTACCACCGGGCATGCCGAGGTGGTGCGTCTCACCTTCGACCCCACCATCATCACCTACGAACAACTGCTGCGCCATTTCCTGCGCATGCATGATCCGACCTCGCTCAACCGGCAGGGGAATGACCGCGGCACGCAGTACCGCTCCCTTATCGTCGCCACGACCGCCGCGCAGGAGCAGGCGGCGCGCGCGGTATTGCAGCGCGCCGCGGCCCGCTATCCGCGCCCCCTCGTCACGGAACTCAGCCGCGCCGACGCCTTCTGGCCGGCCGAGGACTACCATCAGGACTACCTCGGGCAGAATCCCGGCGGCTACTGCCACGTCGACCTCGACCTGGCCGCGCAGCCGCTCGATTGACCGGAAGGCAGATGCTTGGTACGATGCCGGCAGGGATGCAACGTTGCAGTCGGTTCCATGTTTTCCTCTCCCGCCGGGAGAGGAAGCCGCAGGGCGGCAGGTGAGGGGTGCACAATTGGACGTAGCCCCTCACCCGACGCTGCGCGTCGCCCTCTCCCCGGGGGAGAGGGGACTACTGGCAGAACAGTGCTGTTGAAGTAACTTGAGGGGAAGAACATGGCTGAACCGGCGGTGCAACGCTTCCTGGTGTGCGTCAACAACCGTGGGTATGCGGTTTCCCTGGAAAAGCGGAAAATCCATGTGGCGTTGCCTGACAGTGAGGCGGACAAACACGGGCAGGTGCGCGTTATCGATGAATCGGGAGAGGAGTATCTCTATCCGCAGTCGATGTTCATCGAAATTTCCCTGCCGGTTGCCGTGCAACGGGCTGTGACGAAAGCAGCATGAGTGTAATAACCGGCCGCAAAATTTCCGCCATGAGTCACGAAGATGCGCAGTGCGCGCAGGAAATGCTGCGCCTGCTGGCCACCACACGCACCATCGCCCTTGTCGCCATCATCGGTGGCACCCTCCCCATTGCCGGCATCATCGTCTGGCAGCTGCAGGGGCAGCTGCCGCTGGCGGCGCTCGCCGGTATTGCCACGCTCATTGTCGTCATGGACATCGTCGGGGCTGCTGTCATCTGGCAGGTCATGGGGCGGCAGCAGGCGGCGCTGGCCGACGAGGTGCAGCGCGGGCAGGTCGAGGAGATCATCTGCACGCTTCCCGACGGACTGCTCTGGTACAGCACGCTCGCCCGGGAGTGCAATCTGCCCGAGGGGAAGGCGTCAGGCGCGCCCCGCGCCGTGCGCACGCTGCAGCTGCTGCGCCGCAAACTGCACCCCGGACAGCAGGTGCGCCTGCGTGTGCTGCCGCAGAGCCGCCAGCTCCTCAGCGCCGCACCCTGCTGATTGACAGGCGGCGCGGCTGTGATAGAATCATGCCTGCGGAGGTGACACATGCAATACCGTGTGGTGCTGAAAAAAAATCGTGAGGGGTATGCGGTACACTGCCCGGGACTGCCCGGCTGCTGGTCGCAGGGCAAAACGCGCAAAGAGGCGCTGGCCAACATCGCGGCAGCGATAAAACTGTATCTGGAAACAGTGGAGGAACTGACCGGCAGGACGTCCACTGCCCTGGTTGATGTTGCCTGATGCCGCGTCTGCCGGGCAGCAGCCATCTGCGGGCGATTGCCGCGCTGCAGAAGGCGGGGTTCCGCGTGGTACGGCAGGGGAAGCATACGGCGATGACCGACGGGCAGCGCATCCTGATCATCCCGCGCGCCAATCCCGTCAACGCGTTCACCATGGGCGGTATCGCCCGTGATGCCGGCCTGACGCCGCAGCAGTTCCGGCGCCTGCTCTGACCGATGCGGCCACCCGTCAGCGGCAACGTCATCCTGAAACTTATCCTCCCCGGGGTGGTGGCCAATCTCCTCGGGGCGCTCTTCACCATCCTCTACTTCGCCTACTTTTCCGTGCATGTGCCCGCCGCCATCGCGCCGCAGGCATTCGCCACCGCCGCGGCGGTGGCCACGCTCTTCTGCCTCAGCGGCGTGACGGTCAACTACTTCCGCCCTGAACCGAAGACCATCCGGCGTTATTTCAGCACGGGCGAGGAAGCGCCCGCGGCGCTGGAACATCTCGCGCTGCTGCCGCGCGCGGCGGCCGGTATCGCTTTCCGTCACTGGTGCGGCGGCGGCCTGCTGTTTGCCGCCCTGTACTGGACTGACGCCGTTACGGGAAAAATATTCGGCGGCGGCATGCCGCCCGGCGACGCGTGGTATATCCTTTTCGGCACCGTCGGCGTCGGCGGCGTCTTTTCCGCGCTCGCCACCTTCCTGCTGCTCGAGCACGCGGTCGCCGCCGCGCTGCCGCGCCTCTTTCCGGCTGACCTGCTCGCGGGACGGCAGCCGTCCCGCCTCTTCGGGCTGCGCGTGCGCCTCATCGCGCTCTTCCTCGCCACCGGGGGCGTCCCTGCGGCTACCATCGGGGTCATCGTGCTGATGATGCGCCTCGACCTCCTTGCCGGGCTGGCGCTCGTCGTCGCGCTCTTTGCCGTGCTCGCCGCTGTCGGGGTCGCGCTCCTTGTCGCGCGCAGCGTCGGTGCCCCGGTGGAGACGCTGCTCGCCGCGGCGCGGCGCGTGCGCGCGGGTGACCTCGACGCGGCGGTGCCCGTCACCGCCGCCGACGAACTGGGCGACCTGCAGGCGGGCTTCAACCTCATGCTGCGCGGGCTGCGCGAGCGCGACTACATCCGCGACGTCTTCGGGCGTTATGTCACCGCGCAGGTGGTTGACGAGGTGCTCAGCGGGCAGTTGCGCATGGGAGGCGAGACGCGGCAGGCGACCATCCTCATGTCCGATATCCGCGGCTTCACCCGCATGGCGTCCGTGCTCTCCCCCGCCGAGGTGGTCGCCTTCCTCAACGATTACCTGACCCACATGGTCGACGCGGTGGTGGCGGAGGAGGGACGGCTCGACAAGTTCATCGGGGACGGGCTGCTTGCCGTCTTCGGGGCGCCGCAGGAGCATCCTGACGACCCGCAGCGCGCCTGCCGCGTGGCGCTGCGCATGCGCACCGTGCTCGCGGAACTCAACGCGCAGCGCGCGGCGCAGGGGCTGGCGCCCATCGCCATCGGTATCGGCATCCACACCGGGCCGGTGGTGGCGGGGAATATCGGTTCCGCCCGGAAAATGGAGTATACCGTGATCGGCGACACCGTCAACGTCGCCTCGCGCATCGAGCAGCTCACCAAGCAGTACGGGACCGACATCATCGTCAGCGCCGCGACCCGCGCCGCCGTCGGTGAGGCGTTCGTGCTGCGTGAACTCCCCCCCGCACAGGTGGCCGGCAAGGATGAACCGCTGCTCGTCTTCGCCCTGGAGGGCGGCGCCTGATGCGCCCGGTCTCCCGCCGTATTGCGCAGCTGCTGCGCCGCTACCGCCGCCGCCTCGCCTGGCTGCTGGCGGCGGCAACCGTTATCCTGCTGCTGCTCGCGCTCGGGCGCGGCGACGCCATCCCCTTCAGCAACTGGGGCGCCATCCCGGGGATGATCTTCCTTATCGCCGGTGTCGGCCTGGCCGCGTTCCTGACGCATCGCGGATTTCTCGGCGGCGGGCGCGGCCTCGGGCCGGGCAACGCCGCTGAGGTCATGCGCGCGGCGCTGCTGCAGGTGCGCCTGCTGGCGTACTATCTGACGATTGCCGCCGTCGGCATGCTCGTTTGCTATCCGGGCGCGTCGGAGGATGTCGCCCGCGCGGTGCTGCGCCCGCTCGGGCTGTCGTCCGCACTGCCGGCACCCGCGCCGCCCGCCCGCCCGGCGGCGCCGGCGGCCGGACTCGAGCCGGTCGGGCGCTGGCAGCCGGACATCGAGCCGTACCGCGCGGCGCTGCAGGCGCGCCTGGTCGTGGTGGCGGCGCAGCCGCGTTCGCTCCCGGGCGAGGTGCTGGGAACGTATTACTACCGCAGCGCGGCGCAGGAACTTGCCGGGCGCGTGGCGGGGATCACCGACCCGGCTGCCCGCCGGCAGGAAGTGCGTTCCTTTGTTCTCGGAACCGAGGCCGCCCTGCGCCTGAGCCTTGAGATTGCGTTTCAGACAGCGCAGGACCCGACGCTGATGGGCAGTGAAGGAGCGCAGCGCCTCTTCTGGCAGTCCGCAGCGCGCGTGGCGGAGAATCCGCTCGCGCCGGCGCCGGCGGTGGCGACGGACTCGCTGACCGCCGAGGAAATACTCGCGCAGCAGGCGGGTGAACTCTTCACCGCGCTGCTGCTTGCGCTCGACGACCAGCTTGAGGCGGTGTTGCAGCAGATGATTACCACGGGACGCTGCTACAACTGGGTCGAGGCCCTCGGTACGCTCCCCCCCGGACTGACGCCGGCCGAACTGCTGGCGCAGTACGGGATGCTCCCCGGCGCGACGGTGGCGCCCATCGTCGCTGCCCTGCTGCAGGGGAACAGTTCCGGCGGGACGACCGGTGGTGGCACAACCGGCGGCACGACGGGTGGCGGAATAACGGGCGGCGATACCGGGAGCGGAACAGGCGGCGATACGACCGCCTGGCCGTCCATCGAGGCGGAAATCATCCGGCTCTATCGCGAACAGTATCCCGAAACGACGCACCGGCAGGAACTCATGACCTCGTATCGTCGCGCCGACGGGCAGAATGTCGCGTGGCTGGAAACGCATAAGGCGGCGATGACCCCGGCGGAACGCGCGGCGTATGATCGCGCGGTGGAAATCGCCGCGCATGACGGCGGCCCGCCGCTCGACGAGCGCTACCGCTCCTACAGCGGCTGGGATACGGCCGCCCTGCGCGAACTCTATCAGCGCTACCGCACGGGCAACTGACGCGGGTTCAGGCGGAAGCAGCGTCGAGCAGCGCCAGCGCCTCTGCCGTGCGCGCCGGACTGCCGCAGAGCAGCGCCACCACCGCGCGGAACCGTTCGCCATTGCCCGCCAGCGTCGGTGACAAACGGAAGAGCGCCAGCGGCTGCATCACTCCCTTGAGCCGGTGCTCGAACAGGTAGAAGAGCATCAGGCGCTGGCTCAGCAGGTTCAGGTCGTTGTGGTGCGCCATGATGGCGGAAAAATCGCGCAGTTTCTCCTCGCTCGCCAGCACCACCGACCCGTACTCCGCGGGGAAGAGCGTGCGTACCAGCGTGCGGTAGAGCCGGTTGCCGACCAGCAGCCGCGTGCGGTGGAACGACTTGGTGCGGTTCTCGATGCGCGCCGCGACGTTGATCACCGACCCGAGCCAGGTCTCGATGGCCCCGTCCGCCGCCACCACCCGCTCCACCTCACCCTCCTCGATGCCGATGCCGAAATTGAGCTCCTGCCCGTGCGCCGCGCGGAACGTGGCGGCGCGTTCGCCCAGCAGGCGGTCGAGCAGCAGCCCGTAGAGGTAGCCCGCGTGCGCGTGCCGCTCCCCGAAAAAGATGGTCAGCAGCCCGTCGCCCGTGTTGTGGATGTGCACCTCCGCGCCGCCGGCAGCGAGCTGCGCCAGCCGGTGCCCGGTGCTGTAGAATTCCGCCATGAAGGCGGCGAAGGCACCGTCGCCGCGCGCGGCGAATTCGTCGAAGATGGTGGTGAAGTCGCGCAGGTCGGTGACGGCGACGGTGGCGGGAACGGGCGGCATGGCGGCACCTCCGCGATGGTTATAGCACGCCCCGCGCGCTTCAGGCAAAGCCGAACAGGTGCGCGAGCAGCCGCACGGCCGGGGCGGTCAGCAGGGTCAGCAGCGTGGTCAGCGCCACCATCGTCCCGGCAAACACGTGGTCCGCCCCGTAGCGCCGCGTCAGGATAACGGTTGCCACCGCGCTTGGCAGCCCCGCGCCGAGCAGCAGCACCGCCGCCGTGACGCCGGTCGCGCCGCTCAGCACGATGAACAGTCCCATGATGCCGAAGCCGAGCGCGTATTTCCAGCCCGCCCACCACGCGGCGTCGCGCAGGCAGGGGAGGCAGGTGCCGTGCAGCCCCGCCCCGAGCAGGAAGAGCAGGCAGGGGAGCGCGGGGAGCGCGAGCACGGAGAGCAGCGCATCGAGCGCCGGCGGGAAGACGGTGCCGTTGAGCACGAAACCGGCCAGCGAGGCGTAGAAGAGCGGGAGCTGCAGTACCGCCGCGATGCCGCGCAGCACGCTGCCGCGCGCCCCGACCAGCGCCACCCCGTATGAGTAGTGCATCACCGCGGTGACCAGCGAAAAGATGACGCTCAACTCCATACACGCGCGCCCGAAGAGGAAGGTGCCGAGCGGGATGCCGAGAGTCCCCGTGTTGGGGAAACTGAACGGCAGGACACGGTCGCGCAGCGCCGCGTGGCGCCGGCGCGCCAGCGGGACCGCTGCCAGCGAGCAGAGGACGGGCGAGAGCATGGCGCCGAGCGCGACCAGCCCGGAACTCTCCCATGACAGCACCGACCGCGAAATGGTGTAGAACATCAGCAGCGGCAGGAAGAGGGTCAGCACGACCGAGGTGAAGAACGCGAGCCGCGGCGCGGTCAGCCACCCCGCGCGCGCACAGAGGTAGCCCGCGAGTATGGCCACGGGCACGGCAAAGCCGATGTTGGTGAGCATCTCCATGCCGCGCATCCTAACACGCTGCCGCCGGCGCGTCAAAAACCGGTATGTATCATGATGAAAATCAGCGGGATATAACATTGATGCAAAAACCGCTCAAGCGGCGCGCTCAAGCTGCCGATAATGAGGATGATAGGGGCAGTTCTCGTCCAAGGAGGGACCGATGGATGTCAACAGTGTCGCGTCAGCACAGGTGGCGGAAGTGACCCAGGCGGTCACACAGGCCATCAACCAGGAAGCAGCCCTCGCCGAAAAAATGGTGAAGATCGCCGCCCAGCAGACCATCAGCGGGGTCGGCGCAAACCTTGATGTCGTGCGCTGATCAGCGCGCGCGCCGCCACAGCCGGTAGAGTACGCCCGGATGCTCTTCACCGGCGCCCTGCGCGCCTGCTACCTCGTCATAGTGTACCTGCAGCCATTCCTGCGCCTCCGGCCACGCGGCCAGTTGCGCCTCTGACGGCTGCCGTTCCACCGGATTCATTTCCCCGCATTCCACCACCACCCAGTCGGGCGGCGTGCGCTGCACATCGGCCATAAACTGCGCCCGCAGTTTCCTGCTGAGTGCATCGTCCGCCGGCAGCGCGTGCAGCGGAAAATCGTAGAAAAAGCGCGTCGCCGGCCGCAACCCCGACAACAGGTAGATCGTCCCGTCATAGCCGAAGACCTGCAGCCGCTCGCCCGGCTGCGCCAGCGCCCGCAACTGCGCTGCCGCTTTCCCGTAGCGCGCCAACGTGTAACTGTTGAGGCGGTTCTCCGGGATGGTATCCAGCAGGCGCAGCTCGCGATACGCGGCGTCGACTGAATCGAGCGCGCGGTAGGCGGCCAGGTGGCTGACCGCGCCCGCGGCCGCGACAAGTACTGCCAGCGCGGTGCACAGCAGATGGACCGCGCCCGTGCCGATGGTTGCGGCACGCAGCCAGAGCACGCGCAGCAGCGCGAGCAATGCCGGGATGACGATCAGCCAGTGATAGTACCAGTAGCGTCCCGCCACTGCCACCGCCGCGACGCTCCCCAGCCACCAGAGCGCGGCCGCCCGCTCATCCGCGCCGCGCGGGCGGATGAGCAGCACCAGCGCCGCGCCACCCAGCGCGGTGAGCAGCAGCGCGGTCAGCGGCTGCTGTTGCCAGAGCGCCATAACGAACCCGGCCGGCCCGATGCCGCTTTCGCTGTAGCGCAGGTTGAAGCGGACCACCGCGTCATACGCGTCCGGGAGCGACCCGCTCCCCGCGAGCAGCAGCAGCGTCAGCACCGTCGGGAAGGCGAGCGCGGCGAGCAGCAGCAGCCCGTGCCCGCGCCGGCGCGGCCACCATACCGCCAGCGGTAGCAGGCAGAGGACGAATTGCGGCTTGATGAGCGGCAGCAGCCCGCCCGCGAGGCCGGCAGCGACGAGCAGCGCCGCTGATGGCTGTGTGTGATAGCGCTGCAGGCAGGCGAAACAGAGGACGAGCGGCAGCAGGGCCAGCGTCTCCGCCTGACCCAGCGCCCAGTAGTCCATGGCCCGCGCGAAGACGGCCACCGCGGCGAGCGCGAGCGCCATCCAGATGACGTTCGGCGTTGCCCTCCGCCACTGCCAGAACAGTGCGACGAAAGCACCGACGACGAACAGGCCGGCGCCGATGGTCGGCACGGCATTGCTCGCCAGCAGCCCGGTCAGGTCGGTGGCTGCCGCGATGTACCGGTAGACGACGAATACCGCGGGGGGCTTGTTGTCCCAGATGCCGGTATAGAGGCGCGCGCCCTGCTGCTGCTCGCTGCCGACGACGAGAAAATTGGCGACGTCGCGCGACGGGGGAAGGATGGCGGTCATGATGCCGAACTGCGCCAGCCACAGCGCGCAGAGCAGTACCCAGAGCAGTGCGGCGCGCGGTGCGGCCGGCTGTCGCGCGACCAGGACATCGTGCCAGCGTGCGGGCGTGTTGCTCATGCCGCTATGGTAGCATAGGTTGTTCAGGCGCGGCTACGATGAGCGCTCTGCGGGCGCTGCCGTCTGCGCCCGCTGCGGCGCGAAGTTATGCCGTTTATTTTCTGTGCTTCCAATAATCCGGTTCGCGATGAAGGTGCATGACGGCAAGAATAAATATTCCGTGCGGCTCAACACTGTATAATACGCCATATGGAAACCTGTGAACGAGGCAGCGTCTGATTTCTGGTGCGATTTCCGGCCACATTTTGGGGTAATCGAGGGAATTTTTTATGGTCGTGTAAACTTCCCGGGAGAAGTCGAGCCCGAGGCCGATTTCACATTCTTCGTAATAGGCAACGCCGGCAACAAATTATTCATCCGCTTCCGGATGAAAAGTAAAAATCATACATCGAACCGCTGCCGGATTCTAGCGAAAACCTCTTCCCCTGGGATGGGGGCAACACGACCGGATCGCAGTTCGTCAAGTCTTCGTTTTGCCACCTCGGCCCATTTCTTGTCAATTTCAGGGTCAGGCGGATTCAGTGAACGCAACAGGGATTCCACTACCAAGGCCCGCTCTTCTACGGGAAGAGACTCGGCTTCCTGAATTATTTTGGCGGTGTTCGGCATAATGTCCCTCCTATGTTGCAGTATAGCATATCGGTTGATATTTTGCCCGATTTAAAATCATCTCGTTCAGGCATAACGATGAGCGCTCTGCGGGCGCTGTTGTATGCGCCCGCAGAGCGCGAAGTTAGCAGATCTTGATCGGGGGATACTAAGCAGCGCGGCGTTTCTTGCTGCGGCCATTGCCATGTTTTGCCCTGCCCGCAGAACGGGCGACTTTGATAAGTGAACGCAGAGCATTGTTGACTGCGGCTTCATCTGGAAACACCTCGGCCACATCAGCTCCGAGTAATACCAGGGTTGTGCCGGAAGTGTATGCCTTGTGATATTTCCCGCGTAGCCCACGACCAAGGTCATCCCGGCGATATTCGGCTCTCAGCCCATTTTGTTTAACCTTCTTCATAGATTGTCCTTTCGTTTTTGGTCGCAGTCCGCGCGCTGATGATTCGAATGACGTTCGAACGTGAGGTGTGTGCAACAACCAGCAAACGCTGATTATTGGAAAGCCCGAAAGTCAAGTATCTCGTTTCGTCCGCATGATCGATGAGCGCCCTGCGGGCGCTGTTGTTTTTCGCGCCCGCTGCGGCGCGAAGTTCGGCTGTTTATGATGCCCATTTCAACTCGAGCTTCTTTTGATGAAGGGCACACTCCCGGAGGTATAGGTTGATGAGGTTTTGATAGGGCATACCCAGTTCTGTCGCCAAGGCCTTGAAATAGCTGACTGTGTGCTTGTCTAATCGGATAGTGATCGGTTGTTTCAGCCTGACCGCGTAAGGGTTCTTGACCCCCTTCATTTTCGCAAAATCATAGTGTTTTCTCATGGCTTTCACCTCCAGTAGTTTTCAGCTTCTTGTTTGTCGGCTTTTCTGGCCGAGATAAGTCGAATAACCGAGTCGTTTTCACGGTAGCAATGGCAGACAACCAGCACGCGTAATTTGAAACTCAATCCGAGCATGATGAATCTCGCCTCATCTTCCGAATGGTCTGGGTCGAAATAGCGGATCGCCTTTTCATCGAAAAACACAGCTTGCGCCTCTTCAAAGGACACTCCATGCTTCTTTCGATTGGATTTGTTCTTGTTTTCGTCCCAGGCGAAGGTGATCTTGTTCATGCGTATATTATACAATATTATATGTACATTGTCAATATCTATCTATCAGCCGAACGATTAGCGCCCTGCGGGCGCGGTTATCTGCGCCCGCTGCCGCGCGAAGTTGGCCATAGAACTAATTTCAGGCGTGCTGCTATTTCCAGGGATTGATGACTTCAAGGCCGGGAAAGCGAAAATCTTTCTCGTTTCGGGTCACAAGGCGGAGTCCTCGTTCAAGCGCGGTCGCCGCTAAGAGGCTGTCAATCGCCGGCACCGAACGGCCAACCTCAGCCAACAACCGACCCCACCGTTCTGCAATTGCGGCATCAACAGGAATCAAGCGGTGTTCAAACCAGGAAGTGAGCTCGGTTTCAAGCCAGAGACGCAACTGTTCCCGCTTTGGTCCCTCCGGCAACAATTCAACTCCGCGTCGAATCTCGCCAAGCGCGATAACGCTCAAATAGAGCGAACCGGACGGCACCGCATCAAGCCATCTACTGACTGCCGCCGCGGGTCGCGCTTTGGCTGCTTCGGAAATGATATTGGTGTCGAGAAGATAACTCACAAATTGATTCTCCGCACGGCATCGCGGGAACGAGTCAGTTTTAGTCGTACTCCAGCCAACGGTGATTTTTTAAGGAATTCCCCGAGTTTTCGCGGGCGCCGGTGCAACCGGTCATATTCAGCGCGTGAAAGCACGATCGCCGCTGATTTACCGCGTACGGTGATCTCCTGCGGCCCGTTGAGGCATGCGGCCCGTACCACCTCGCTTAAATTTGCCTTTGCGCTCTGTAATTGCCAACTCGTCATAATGTTCACACCTCATATAGTCAGTCTGACTATTTAAGTTGTACCACGTTTTAGGCCGAACGTCAAGACATTTTGCGGTTTTGCTCTGGAAGTTATCACATCATCTCATTATAGGCTAACCGATTAGCGCTCTGGGCGCCGCTGTTGGGCGGCGTCCAGAAGCGCGAAGTTAGCCAATTCGCTTCGTGATTGCATTGGTTCTATTCCTCCGCACCCGTGCAACTGAATAACGCCAAAGGTAACATTAATGGCCCCTCAACTCATGAGGAGTATCTGTCAGCACCAACCAAGGCGAATTCGGTTCACTGCGTGCTAACGGAGCATTGTATATTAGCGCGCTTAGCGCCGCCTTACTCGCAGTAACATCTTCCGGTGCAACCGCTTGATTAAACATAGGACCTGATTTATCGATGAATAGCATCGACGATACGATCGCAAGTAGTGCAAGCAAGCAGCATAGCGAAACCTCTGCCGTCGTGGAAGCTCTCGATGAGTCATATTTTGAGTAACCGATGCCGATGAAGATAATGACTATTGACTCTGGCAATACCGGAATAACGTTAAATACCCGAATAAGGTAGAGCAGAAACACACCACTGGCAATAAGCATACGAAATGGATGACGCGATGCCAGCATAGCGATAGTGGCAATAGCCAACAACACCATCCAAAGGCCGTCATTGAGCCAACCGTGTTGCTGGTTGTGGGCAAGGTGACCGCACATACAGAAATGACCGAGACAACAATAATAGAACGGCAACGCTACAAGGAAAAATATCAATGCAACGCGGCGGTTAATTAAGTCAGTCATCATCGGCACCACATGTTGAAGTAATTGTTTCGTTATCTGCCTTTGTCATTATTTTCGCCGTAAGGCTACGATTAGCGCTCTGCGTTGAGCTGCGCCAGCGGCGAAGCGCAGAAGCGCGAAGTTCGCCGTTACGCACGTTCATCATTTTCCCCGCCCCTTTACCGTTCTCGATCGCCCGCGAGACGCACGCGCGAATTGCGAACCACTTCCAAGCACCGAGTAAAGTACTCCGCCCTCTTTTCGATATCCGTCTCAATAATCCAGAGATAGCACCGCTGCCCGTTGTTAAAACGAATATCAAGCGAAGGCAGTATGAACCCGGAACGTCGGTTGTCGAGCGTTAGCGAATCTGAAACGATTAGCCATTGAAAACTAGTCATCGAGGAGATTCCGTCCCAGAAATGCCGCTCATAACCCATAAAATATTCCCTCGTTGTACTGTGAAAATACCACGCCGGAAAAGCAGTTTGGCCGCCGCCATAGTCACAACCACGACGATATTCTCCGCGGGGAGTAAGAATACCAATCGAATCCATAAGATCGACCATCCGGGGTGCGGGCCGGTCAAGTATAACAATATTTGCAGTGGGAAACGTATCTCCAAAGACGTGATAGGCCAGATCAAAGGGAATATCGCCAATAACGGTTGGTCTGCCGTCATATCTGTGTTCGGCAAAATCCGCAGTATCTATTGCTTGGCAATCAAGTTTTGCCATCTCGCTCCATATTTTTGTCGTAATCTGACGTCCGGGATCGCGCTCCCGCCCCATGTAGTGCCACCCGCATCGCAATCGCAGTAAATCACCGTCGGCAATAGGGACAAAACTGGTTAGTTCTCCACTCGCGCGTAGGCGCCGGCCGTGCCATGTGTTCGGATCGGAATCTGTATTGTTTTCATAAAAAACCGCCGCCGAGCATGTTAGCGGCCGATAGAAAAGGTCGTACGACACCATCGTGCTGCTCGATGCTCCTGACGGCATAACCAGAACAAGAGCCATAACAGCAAACGCCAACTTTCCAGTCATAAATGGAATAAATCGGGCACCGACCATTAATGCGACCTCCCGGGTTTATCTATCATCATTACTTTCCGGCGAACGATTAGCGCTCTGCGTTGAGCCGCGCCAGCGGCGAAGCGCAGGAGCGATAAGTTAGCCCTATGCCTGCTATTTTACCGCGTTCCGGGTAGCCGGTCAACATGCTTCCGCAGATGCACTCGGACTGGATTTCGAGGCGATACACACCTACGGCTGAATCCTTCATATCATTCCTCCGATGCGATACTAGGGATTGCTTGTAGAATCAGTTCACCTCTCCGAACATTTCCATATCTTATTACATATTGCCTGCAATATCGTATATAGTCCTTCACCGCTTGGTCGGGAGGAACACTCGGGATATGTCCATACAATTTGCAGTTCCTATAGTATAATTTGGCATAGTCAACTGCTGCAGCGAATTCCGTATTCCAAGTATCCCCCATATCGTCTACCGGTTCCGACCCAATTTTCACATAAACATATTCTGTTGAGGGGGATTGTCGAATATCTATGTAGCGTCGAATATCTGTGGAACCACGACGGATGTAGTAGCCGTGCGTCATGTGTATTGATACACCAGTCGCTATACTTGGTGATATCATGTCCGCGACAACATATTTCCTAGGAAAGAATGCTATCCCATTGGTATCGGTAAATGCTACTTCAGAAGACAACGTATATTCGTTTAACAATCCCGCGCGGTAATCTGCGTATTCTGACAAACCTCGCCGCCCCATTCTGATAAACTTCGCCGGGTGATTC
>CAZWUZ010000029.1:0-20250 GCA_964637655.1 uncultured bacterium
TATCGCCAGCTGCTGGAAATCGGGCGCTACCACGCGGCGCATGCGCGGCACGCGGAGGCCATGACGGTCTTCCGCCAGCTGCTCGACCTGACGCTGTTCGACAAGGTCGAAGTGCGCTTCGAACTCGGGCGCGCGCTCGCGGCGCTCGGGCAGCATGACGAGGCGATCACCCACCTGCAGCAGGTCAAACGCGGCAACGCCCTGATGCGCTGGCAGGCGCGGCTGCATATCGCGCTCTGCCTGCTGGCCAAGGGGATGCCCGAACTGGCGCTGGCGCAGCTCGAGGAGATTCCTGCCGACACGGCCGGCTTCGATCCGGAACTGCGGCTGGCGGTCTGCTACTACCGCGGGCGGGCGCTCGAGGAACAGGGGAACGCGACTGGGGCGGCGGAACAGTACCGCGCGGTGCTGCTCGGCGACCTCAAGTACCGTGACGCGGCGACGCGGCTGGCCCGCCTGACGGCGCCGCGCGCCTGAACCGCCATGCGTCACCTGCGCGACAATCTCGTGGTCGCGCTGCTCATCCTGGTGCTGGCCCCGGCGCTGTTCTTCACCCTCTACACGTTCTCGCTGCTGGATACGCTGCTGCGGGAACGCGGGGAGGAGCGGCTGACCCTGCACGGGCAGCAGGCGCAGGCGCGCTACCTGCAGGCGCGTCGCGCGGGGGCGGCGACGGCACTGCTTGACAGCGACGCCGTGGCCGTCGATACCGACGTGGTGGTGCTGCAGCTCGCGGACGGGCGCAGCCCGGTGCCGCGGGCGCTGTGGGACGGGGTGCAGGCGGGGGATAACGTGCTGGTGACGACTGCCGTGGCCCGGCCGTATCCGGACGGTCTGCGGCATGCCCCGGCCCGCCTGTTGCTCTGGCGCACCCCCGACGGGCCGGTGCTCGCGCTGGTGCAGCAGGTGGCCGAGGAAGCGGCGCGGCGGCAGCGGGTGCTCATCGATACGCTCGCCTGGAGCGGGGTCTTCATCGCCTTCGCGCTGCTCCTGGCGCTGCTGCTTGCCCGCCGCCTCACCCGCCCCGTGCTCTTTCTGCAGCGCTGGGCGGAGCAGGTGGAGCGCGGCGAGCGGAGCGCCACGCTGCGCATCACGCGCCGCGACGAACTGGGACGCCTGGCGGCTTCCCTGCAGCGGATGAGCGAACGACTCAACGAGCAGATCGGTCACCTGCAGGAACTGCGGCAGTATAACGACTGCCTCATCGAGTCGATGTTCAGCGGGCTGGTGACGCTCGAGGCGGACGGGCGGCTGCGTGCGCTCAACGGGCGCGCGCGACAGCTGCTGGCGCTCCCCGACGGCGACCTGCGCGGCCGCCCGTACCCGGAGCTCTTCGCCGCGCAGCCGGACCTGCAGCGGGTGATGCACGCGACGCTCGCGCGGGGGCGGGAGGCGCAGCGCGAGGAAATCAGCGTCAGTACCGGCGGCGGGGAGCGGACGTTCGGCATCAGCAGCAACCGCCTGCGCAGCGCTGACGGCGCGGTGCACGGCGCCGCGTTCTTCTTCCAGGACCTGACGGAAATCAAGGAACTGGAGCGGCGCGTGCGCCAGCAGGAAAAACTGGCCGCGCTCGGGGAGATGGCGGCGGCGGTGGCGCACGAGGTGCGCAACCCGCTCAACCCCATCCGCGGCTTTGCCCAGCTGCTGCAGGAGGAGGACGACCCCGCCGAGGCGCGGCAGTACGCGGGGATCATCATCAGCCAGGTCGACGCGCTGCGCCGGCTGGTTGACAACCTGCTGCTCTATGCGCGGCCCGGCGATGTGACGGCCAGCGACCTCGATGTCGCCGACCTGGTGACCGAGTCGCTGACGTTGCACCGGCAGCAGTGCACGGAGAAGGAACTGCGCGTGCAGGCCGCCGTGCCGGCCCCGCTCCCGTGGCGCACGGGACTGGCGCAGTTGCGGATGATCATCGATAATCTCGTGCGCAATGCCGTGGCGGTGCTGCCGGCCGGCGGACTGCTGCGCGTGACGGCGGCGGCGGCGGACGGCTGGCTGACGGTGACGGTAACGGACGACGGGCCGGGCATCGCCCCGGAACACCAGCCGCATCTCTTCACCGCGTTTTTTACCACGCGGGCGCAGGGGACGGGGCTCGGGCTGGCGCTGGTGAAGAAGATGACGGACGATTGCGGCGGCACGGTGAGCGTGGTCTCGCGCCCGGGCGCGGGGGCGGCCTTTACCGTGCGGCTCCCCTGGAGGAACAGCTGATGCGCACTGCGCTGGTGGTCGACGATATCGCCTATACGCGCCTGCTCTACGGCAAGGCACTGAAAAAACTCGGCTATGCGGTCACCGAGGCGGAGAACGGCAAGGAGGCGGTGCGCCGCGCGCTGACCAGCCCGCCCGCCCTTATCCTGCTCGACCTCAATCTGCCCGACCTCAGTGGTCTCGAAGTGCTGCAGACGCTGCGGGCGCAGCAGATGACCGCCCCGGTCATCGTCATTACCGCCAATGAGGACCGGGCGCTGGTCATGAAACTCGTCGCGCTCGGCATCAGCGACTACCTGATCAAGCCCGTCGATATCTTCGAACTGCAGCAGCGGGTGCAGCGCGCGCTGGGCGAGGCGCCGGCGGAAACACCGCCGCCCGCCGCCGCCCCGCCGCCGGCGCCGGCAGCGGGCGGCACCACGGAGGATGATGATGACGACTGAACGGCTGTACCACTTTGACTGCCGCCACTACCGGGGCGACCGTCCCTGCGCCGCCGGCGGCGACTGCGGCGGCTGCACACAGTACCGGCGCTTCGGGCACCGCATCCTCATCATCAAGTGGGGGGCGCGCGGCGACACGCTGCGCACCACGCCGGTGCTGCGTGCGCTGCGCGCGCAGTGGCCCGACGCGCATATCTCCTGGCTGACCGCGCCTGAGTCGGTGCCGCTGCTCGTCCACAACCCGCTGGTCGACCGGGTCTATGCCTTCGACGCGCTCGGGGTGACCGCCCTGCTGCCGCAGACCTTCGACCTGCTCCTCTCGTTCGACAAGGAACCGGGGGCGCTGGGCATGGCGATGCAGGTGCGCGCGACGGAAAAACGCGGGTTCGCCATGACCGAGCACGGCGCGCTGACGGTGTTCAACCCCGCCTCGCGCTACGCGCTGCAACTCGGGGTGGATGACGACCTCAAGTTCCGCCGCAATACCCTCACCTATCCCGAGATCATTTTCGCCATGGCGGAACTCCCGTATCGGCATGAGACCTTCGTACTCGAGGTGGCGGAGGAGGAGCAGGCCCGCGCCCGCGCCCGCCTGCGCGGGTGGTTCGGCGACCGCCCGGTCATCGGGCTCAATACCGGCTGCGGCCGGGTCTATGCCGCCAAGTCGTGGTCGCAGGAGAATTTCATCGCGCTGGCGCGCACCCTCATCCGCCGCGGGCAGCAGGTGCTGCTGCTCGGCGGGGCCGACGAGCGCGCGCGCAACGAGGCGATCAGCGAGGCGACGGACGGGCGCGCGGTTATCGGGGCGACGCAGGACAACCTGCGCGACCTGGTGGCGCTGATCGACCGCTGTGCCGCGGTGGTGACGGGCGACACGCTCGCCCTGCACGTGGCCGTGGCGCGGCAGGTGCCCGTGGTCGCGCTTATCGGCCCGACCTCGGCGACGGAAATCGACCTGTACGGGCGCGGTGAGAAGGTGGTGACACAACGGGAGTGCGCCCCCTGCTACAAGGCCGCCTGTCCGCTCCCGGTTTCCTGCATGCAGGAACTCCGCCCGGATACCGTGCTGGCGGCGCTCGACCGCGTGCTGGCCCTGCCGCCGCGGCAGGCCTGAGGACGATGGCGGAACGTACGTCGCGGCGGCGCGACCGCTGGCTGCTCGCTGCCGCGGAGCGCCTCGGCGGCTGGTATCTGCGGTGGCTGGAGCCGCGGGTCGATGGCGACAGTTATTTTCGCGAGTACCTGACCGACGCGCGTGCCGCGGGCAAGGGGGTTATCCTCGCTTTCTGGCACGCGCAGATGATCCCGCTGGCGGTCACCTACCGGCAGCAGGATATCGCCGTGCTCATTTCGACGCACCGCGACGGGGAAATTATCGCGCGGCTGATTGCGGCGCGCGGTTTTTGCTGCGTGCGCGGCTCCACCCATCGCGACCCGGCGCGTGCCTCGGTGCGGGTGCTGCGGCTGCTGCGTGAAGGCGCGACCGTGGCCATCACGCCCGACGGGCCGCGCGGACCGCGCGAGCGGGTGCAGGGAGGCATCATCCGGCTCGCCGGTATGAGCGGGGCACCCATTGTCACGATGGCGACCGCGGCACACCCGGTATGCCGCCTGCGCAGCTGGGACCGCTTCCAGGTGCCGCTGCCGTGGTCGCGCTTTCACGTGCGCCTCGGGCCGCCGCTGCATGTGCCCCCCGGCCTGACAGAAGCGCAGGCGGAGGAGTACCGGCGGCGGCTGGAACAGCAGCTCGCCAACCTGACCGCCGAGGCGGAAAAATCCGTGGCGGACGCGCGCGTCCCGCTGCGCAACCGCTGCGGCGAATGGCTGCTGCGCGCCGCCGCCGTGTGCTGGCGGCTGCTGCCGGCGCGCGTGGCGCTCGCCAGCGGGCGGCTGCTCGGGACGCTGGCGTATGCCGCGCTGCGGCGCCACCGCGAACTGGCGGTGGCCAACCTGCGGCAGGCACTGCCGCAGTACGGCGACGCGGAAGCGCGGCGTATCATCCGTGACAATTTCCGTCACTACGGGCTTTGCCTCGTCGAATTCGTCCGCCTCAAACAGTTTGCCGCGGGTGGGCACCTCCTCGCCATCCCGTTTACCGTCGAACAGCACCTGCGCGACGCCTACGCGGCGGGCAAAGGGCTCATCATCCTCACCGCGCACCTCGGCAACTTCGAACTGCTGGGCGCGGTCATCACCGCGCGCGGGCATAATTTCGTGACGCTGGCGCGCGGCGCCGACGCGCCCGCGCTCGAACGCCTGCTGCAGGAGGTGCGCCGCTCGGTTGGCATGCGCATGATCGACAAGGACGCGGCGGGACGCAACCTCCTCTCGGCGTTGCGCCGCAACGAGGGCATTGCCGTGCTGGTCGACGTCAACGCCGGGCACAAGGGGATCTTTGTGCCGTTTTTCGGGCGGCCTGCCTCGACCTATGCTATTGTTGCGGAACTGGCGCAGCGCACCGGGTGTGCGGTGGTGCCCCTGTTCATCCGCCGTCTGGCGGACGGAACGCATACGGTGACCATCGCGCCGCCGCTGCCGTGGCTGCCGGCTGCCGAAGGGCAGGACGCCATTGCGGTCAACACCGCGCAGTACAACGCGGTCTACGAGCAGTTCATCGCCCGGTACCCGGAGCAGTGGTTCTGGGCGCATAACCGCTGGAAAACGCGCCCGGCCGGGCCCGCGGCGGATCATGAAGTACGAGGAGGAGAATCATGCGTGCAGGAATGAAGATGGCAGTGCTGGTACTGCTGGCGGCGGGAGTGTGTGCCTGCCAGCGGCCGGCGTCACACCTGGCGCCGGCGGACGAAGTGGTGCAGGCGCGGGTCGGCAGCGAATTCACTGTCGCCCTGAATGCCAATCCGACCACGGGCTACCAGTGGAAACTGGTGCCGCTGGCCACTGAGGCGTCGGTGCAGTTCGTTTCGCGCAGTTTTGTCGCGGACACGCCGCAGCGGCTGGGGAGCGGCGGGACGGAAACCTGGACCTTCCGCGCCCTGCGTGCAGGTGCAGCGCAGCTCGAATTCACCTACGTGCGGCCGTGGGAGGCGGGGGTTGATCCCGTCCAGCACCGCACGATCAACGTCGAAATTCTCCCGTAAGGAGCCCGACTATGCACACGACTATCGGTCGGCTGATGGTGATCACGGACAGCACGCAGACGGCGGCGCGCGGCCTGCTGGCGGCGGCTACCGCCTGCCTGCGCGGCGGCGCCGACATGGTGCAGTACCGCGAGAAGGGGCGGTCGGACTATGCCCGGCGCGAGGAGATCAATGACCTCCTCTATGTCACCCGCCCGCGCGGCGTGCCGCTGGTGGTCAACGACTGGTTTGATCTGGCCATCGCCTGCGGCGCCGACGGGTTCCAGCTCGGGCAGCAGGACATGTCGGTGGCGGATGCGCGGGTTATCGGCGGCGACTGTCTCATCGGCTGCACGGTGCATTCGCTGGCACAGGCACGGAAAGCGGTGGCTGACGGGGCCGACTTCCTCATGGCCGGGCCCGCCTTTCCGACCCGTGACGAGCATTTTCCCGATGCGCCGGGCGGTCTTACACTCATCCGCGACCTGGCCGCGGCCGGAATCACCGTGCCGTGGTTCGCGGCCGGCGGCATCAATGAGCGGAACGCGGCGGAAGTGGTGGCGGCGGGAGCGCAGCGTCTCGCGGTCTGTACCGCGCTGATGGCGGCGCCTGACCCGGCGGCGGTTGCCGCAACATTCGCCGCCCTGCTGACCAGAAAATAGCCGCAACGCGTTTTCGCGCCGCGGCCTGAACGGTTACGCTTTCAGTGCGGCGCAGGCCCGGTGGAGGTTCTCGAACAGTTCGGGGATGTCGCTCGCTTTTGCCGAGGAGAAGGCGATGCGCAGCACGCTCCCCAGCGCGATGACCGCGGTGTCGTACTCCGTGAGCAGTTTCTGCCGCACCTGCTCGGGGTCGAGCCCGCCCTTCAGTTCCACGCACATAAAGTAGCCGGAATTGTACGGCAGCGGGGCGAAATACTGCGCGTATTTTGCGTCCGCGAGGACTTCGCGCACCTTCCGGTAGCGCTGTTGCAGCAGCACGAATTTCTCCTGTTTTTCCGCGGCATACGCCGGCGAGGTGAACGCCTGCAGCAGCAGCGACTGCGAGGGCATCGGTGCGTTCGAAATGTTGCCGCGGATGGCGCCCCCCGTCTTGTTCTCCAGCGCCGCCGCCACCGCCGGGGTCATCCCCTTGCAGCCGTAGGTGATGAAACCGACACGGAAGCCCCAGACATAGTCCTCCTTGGTCGGGCCGTCCGCCTTCACCGCCAGCACGCGCTCATGCAGGTCAGCCAGCGGGGCGAACAGCGACTCGGGGTAGATGTCGTCCTCGTAGTTGAGCCCGAAGTAGGCGTCGTCGCAGACCGCGAGGATCTCGTCCCCCGCTTCCGCGCGCTCGCGGATGGCGGCGATGATGGCCGCGGCTTCCGCTTTCGTCGGGGAATAGCCCGTCGGGTTGTTCGGGAAATTGAGCACGACCACCTTCTTGCCGGTCCTGCCGCCCAGCGCCGTGCGGAAGGCGTCGACATTGAAACCCTGCCCGGCGAACGTCGGGAAGAACTTCAGCTTCGCCCCGTAGGCGAGTTCGAAGGTCAGGTCGTAGTTCTCCCAGTACTTGTCGGCGAGGATGACCTCGTCACCCGCGTTGAGGAAGAGGTAGCCGATCATCGACAGTCCGTGGGTCAGCGCGCAGGAGACGACGGGATTCGACACGTGCGCGGGGAGTGACGGGTTCTTGGCCTGCATCTGCTGCCGCCACGCGGCGCGGATCTCGGGGGTGCCGAAGCTCGGGGCGTAGGGGAAGACCTGCGCGGGGGGGAGCGCAATCTTGCCGGCGATGCTCGGGAGCCGCATCGGCGTGCCGTCATCATCGATCCCCGCGCCGATGGTGGCGTTGATGCGCTTGCCCTTCGCTTCCGCCGACTGGGAGAGAATGCCCAGTTTCGGGAAGTAGATGGCTTTGCCGCGGTCGGAGAGCAGCTTGAGCACGGTGGGGCATGCCTGTAGGGCGTCGTTGAGCTGTACTGCCTGCGGATTGAGGGTCGACATGGTCGTTTCCTCCGGTCGTGATGGCGCGGCCGGAACGGCCGTATCATCCGCCCGGCCGATGCCCGACGGATAATGCGCGGTAGCATAGCAGAAGCAGGCGCCACGCGCAACATTGACGTGCCGGCAGCGCGGTAGTACCATGCCCGCATGCAGCAGGAACAGACAGGTCGCTGGTGGCGTATCCTGCAACCGGGGGTGGCGGTATGCCTGCTCCTGCTGGGCACGGCACTCGTGCATGCCGGGCTGACGACCGCGCGTGATGATGTGGCGGCCTGGCGGGCCCGCTCACTGCCGGCGACCGGCACCGTGGTCGCCCTCGAGGAACAGACCGCGTACAGCGGCAGCGAGGGCCGGGAACGCGTGACGGCGTTCCCGGTGATCACCTTTGTCACGCGGGAGGGGCGGACCGTCACCTATCGCGACCCGGCCCCCAACACGCCGGTGCAGGCATTCCTGGTCGGCGACACGGTGCCGGTACGCTATGACCCGGCTGATCCGTCACGCGCGGGGCTTGACACGCCGCTGACTGCCCATGCGCCGCCGGTGATCATCACGGTTGTCGGTGGTGTGCTGGCCCTGGCCGGCGCCTGGCTGCTGCAGGGAACCTGGCGCCGGATGCGCGCTGCCCGGTAATGCTGCCGTTGCCGTCGCTGGCCGCGTTTTTCGCTGCCGCCCTGCTGCTGGCCCTCGCGCCGGGCCCGGACAACCTCTTTGTGCTGGCACAGTCGGCACTGCATGGTGCGCGCAAGGGGATTGCCGTCACGCTTGGTCTCTGCACCGGCCTGCTCGTGCATACCGCGCTGGTGGCGCTCGGCATTGCCGCGCTGCTGCATGCCGTGCCCGGGGCATTCCTGCTCGTCCGCCTCTTCGGGGCCGGCTACCTGCTGGTGCTTGCGTGGCAGGCGCTGCGCGTGCCGGTCACCGCCGCCGATGCCGACGGTGAGGCCATGCCGCTGCTGCGCTATTACCGGCGCGGCATCATCATGAACATCACCAATCCCAAGGTGGCGCTCTTTTTCCTTGCCTTCCTGCCGCCGTTCACCGACCCGCAGCGGGGGTCCGTACCGCTGCAGGTCATGCTGCTCGGTGCGCTCTTTATCGCCGCCGCGCTCATCGTCTTCGGGACGCTATGTCTCGGGGCCGCTACCATCGGCGTACACCTGCGCCGCCACCCGCGCCTGCAGCAGCTGCTCAACCGCGCCGCCGGCACGCTCTACCTGCTGCTGGCCGCGCATCTCGCGGTGTCAGCCACTGACGGAGGAGAAATCATGGAACGCTACCTGCCGCTGCTCGCCCTGCCCGCTTTCCTGCTGCTCTGGTGCGGGGTGCTGTTCCTGCTTGCGCGTCTGGGCGGCTGGACAGAGCTGGCGCAGCGCTACGCGACGGAACTGCCGTTCCCCGACGGCTGCCGGTATTTCGTCAGTGCGCAGTTCCGCGCGCTGACGCGCTACGGGGGCTGCCTGATCGCCGGGGCGGATGCACAGGGGATTTACCTCAAGCCGTGGCTGTTGTTCCGCCCGTTCCATCCGCCGCTGCATATCCCGTGGGCGGAGATTGCGGTCACGGACGAACAGCAGTGGCTGTGGCGCTGTGTACGGTTCACCTTCCCCGGCGTGCCGGGTGCGTACTGCCGGTTCCGGGCCGCCACCGCGGCCTTTCTTCTCCGCCAGCGCACGGCCGGTCCCGTCTCTGTTGACCCCGGCGGCGGAATAAGGTAACTTTTTCCGGTGCTGCCGCGCGGCGGCAGGAGGAGAGGCACCATGCGGAATATCGGGATGCTCGCTATGCTCATCGCCCTGCTGGCGTCCGGCTGCGGTGGCGGGCAGCAGGGAACCACGACGACGGGCGTGGAGGGAACCACCATCGTTATCGGCGGTGTGTTGCCGCTGACCGGCGAAATCGCCACCTATGGCGTCTCCATGCGCAATGCCATCCAGTTATATTTTGACGAACTGAACGCGCGGGGCGGCATTACGCTCGCCGACGGCAAGGCATATACCGTCCGCTTCGTCTGCGAGGACGACGGCAGCAAACCCGAAGGGGCGAACAACGCCTTCCGCAAGCTCATCGACCAGGACAAGGTCTTCGCCATTATCGGCTCGCTGACCAGCAACTGCTCGCTGGCGGGCGCACCCGTCGCACAGGCGGCGAAAGTTGTCACCATCGCTCCGGTCTCGACCAACGTGGAGGTGACAAAAATCGGCGACCATATCTTCCGCGCCTGCTTTGTCGACGCCTTTCAGGGCGAGGTCATGGCGCGCTATACCTATGCGTATGCGGGCGCGCGCCGCGCCGCGGTCATCTACGACAACGGCAACGACTATTCCAAGGGGCTGGCGGAAACGTTCCGCGCCGCCTTTACCCGACTGGGCGGCGAGGTCGTGGCGGCGGAGGCGTTCACCGACGAGGCGCGCACCACCGACTACGCGGCGCAACTCACCAGCATCAAGGCGGCCAATCCCGACCTGCTCTTTGTGCCCTGCTACTATACCGCCACGGCGCATATCGCCAGACAGGCGCGCGGGCTCGGGCTGACCGTGCCGCTGGCCGGCTGCGACGGCTGGGATTCGCCGAAACTGGCGGAACTTGCCGGCGCCGCCATCGAGGGTGGCGTCTTCTCCAATCATTACAGCAAGGACGACACGCGGCCCGAGGTGCAGGCCTTTGTCAGCGCCTACCGGGCGAAGTACGGCACCGATCCGGATGCCATGGGGGCGCTCGGCTACGATGCGGCGCTGATGCTGGCTGACGCTATCCGCCGCGCCGGTCGGGCTGACCGTGAGGCGGCGCGCGCGGCGCTGGCTGCGACCCGCGACCTGCAGACGGTTTCCGGGCGAATCTCACTCGATGCGAACCGCAACCCGGTCAAGAGCGCGGCCATATTGCGCCTGACGGGCGGGAGGCAGACCTATCTGCTGACGGTCAACCCGTAAACATGCGTGCTGACACAGGCGGGGGCGCCTGTGCCACATAACCTGCGCCGGTGCCTGTGCTGGGGCGGCGTGCTGGCGGCTGCCGTAGCTGGCGGCGTGGCCTGGCTGGGCCCCGCCACCTTTACGCAGCAACTCCTCAACGGGCTGCACCTCGGCAGCATTTGCGCGCTCATCGCACTTGGCTACACCATGGTCTACGGTATTCTCAAACTCATCAACTTCGCGCATGGCGACCTCTTCATGTTCGGTGCCTATGTCGCCTGTTTCACCGGTACGGCGGCGCTGGCGCGCGGGCAGGTGGCGTGGGTGGCGCTCCCCGCGGTGCTTATCGCCGCGATGGCGGCGACGGGGCTGCTCGGCTGGTGCATCGAGCGTTTCGCCTACCGCCCGCTGCGTGCCCAGCCGCGCCTCTCGGCGCTGATTACCGCGCTCGGCGTCTCGCTGCTGCTGGAAAACTTCTTTGCGCTGCCGCCGCAGGATGTGCCGTGGCCGGTCAGTGCCGTCGTCTTCGGGCCCGACCCCGTCGCCTTCCCGAAACTGATTGAGGATGTGCCGCTGACCGTGGCCGGGGTGTCGTTCAGTTCGGTCAAACTCGCCTGCCTGCTCGTTGCGGTCGCGCTCATGCTCGGGCTCGAGTGGTTCGTGCACCGCACCCGCACGGGCCTCGCGATGCGCGCGGTGGCGCAGCAGCGCGACGGCGCGGCGCTCATGGGCATCAATGTCGACCGCATCATCGCGTTGACCTTCGTCATCGGCAGTGCGCTCGGGGCGGCAGGCGGGCTGCTCTTCGGGCTTTCCTACGGCTCGCTCAACTCCCCGACGCTCGGTATCACGCCCGGGCTCAAGGCGTTCATCGCCGCGGTGCTTGGCGGCATCGGCAGCATTCCGGGCGCCATGCTCGGCGGCTACCTGATGGGCGTCTCCGAGACCTTCGCCACCGCGCTCAACTCGAACCTCGGCAGCGGCATCGCCTTTGTCATCCTCATCCTCGTGCTGCTGTGGAAACCGACGGGGCTGCTCGGCAGCACGCGCAGGGAGAAGGTCTGAGTGCGCGCGCTCGGTGCCTTCCTGCGCGGCGACGCGGTGCTCATCGCGCTGGTGCTGACGGTGCCGCTGCTTATCGTGCTTACCGACGGCACGCTGCTCCCCGGCTTCGCGCCGCTCCCCGCCTACGTGCGCGCCCTCGCCCTGCAGGTCGGGGTCAACCTCGTCGTGGTCATCGGCCTGCTGCTCATCAACGGGCTCTGCGGGCAATTATCGCTCGGGCATGCGGGGTTCATGGCGCTCGGGGCCTACAGTGCGGCGCTGCTGACGAAGGCGTACGGGGCGCAGCCGCACACGGTTACCGGCACCTTTCTCATGGTCGCAGGGATGCTGCTCGGCGGGCTGGTGGCGGCCGCTGCCGGCTGGCTCATCGGCAAGCCGACCTTCCGCCTGCGCGGCGATTACCTCGCCATTGTCACCCTCGCCTTTGCCGAGATCATCGGCGCGCTGCTGCGCGCCTCGGATGAACTGGCGCCGCTGGCCGGGCAGGTGTGGCCCGCGGCGGGTGAACTGCTGGCGCAGGTGCGCGGTCCGCGCGGTATCATCGCCATCCCCGCGCTTGCCGACCCGTGGCTGGTTTTTTTCACCGTGCTTGCCGCGGTGCTCACCGCGCGCAATTTCATCTTTTCCACGCATGGGCGCGCCTGCCGCGCGCTGTGCGACGACGAACTGGCGGCGCAGACGCTCGGCATCGACACGGCGCGCTACGCCACGCTCGCCTTCTGCGCCGCCGCCTTCTGGGCGGGCGTCGGCGGCGCGCTCTACGCGCATCTCTTCGGGTTTATCGATCCCAACAGTTTCTCCTTCCTCAAGACCATCGACTATCTCATCTACCTTTACGTCGGCGGCATGCACAGTTTCAGCGGGGTGCTGGCGGCGACCACCGGGCTGACGCTCCTCCCCGAGGCGCTGCGCGCGCTCGACCTCGCGCAGTGGCGCATGGTTGCCTATCCGCTCATCCTCATCGTGCTCATGCTCTGCAAGCCCGCCGGGCTCTTCGGGCGCCGTGAATGGCGTCTGCTGCTGCCGCCCGCGCTGCGCCGCCGGGAGCCGCGCGCATGAATATCCTGGAACTGCGCGGCGTCTCGGTCGCGTTTGGCGGCCTGCAGGCGGTGGCGGGGATCGACCTGGCGGTGCGGCGCGGGGCGAAACATGCCATCATCGGGCCGAACGGCGCAGGCAAGACGACGCTCTTCAACCTCATCACCGGCCTCTACTCGCCTGACGCGGGGGAAATCATCGGTGACGGCGAGCCGCTGCAGGGGCTGCCGCCGCATGCGGTCAATGCGCACGGCATCGCCCGCACCTTCCAGAACATCCGCCTTTTCCCGTCGCTCTCCGTGCTCGACAACGTGCGCGTGGCGGCACATGCGCGGCTCGCCTACCCGCTGCCGGCGGCGCTGCTGGCCGGCGGCACGGCGGCAGCGGGCGAAGCGCGCATGGAGCGTGCGGCGCGCGACCTGCTGAAATTGTTCAACCTCGACGCGGTGTGCGACCAGCCGGCGCAGTCGCTCCCCTACGGCGAGCAGCGGCGTCTCGAGATCGCCCGTGCCATCGCCTGCCGCCCGAAACTGCTGCTGCTCGACGAGCCGGCGGCGGGGATGAACCCGGCGGAAATCGGGCAGCTGCGCACGCTGCTGCAGGCGGTGCACGAGGAATACGGGCTGACGACGCTGCTCATCGAGCACCATATGCAGCTGGTTATGGAACTGTGTGAAACGATCACCGTGCTCGATTTCGGGAAGGTGATCGCCACCGGCACGCCGGCGGAGGTGCAGCGCCACCCGCGCGTGCTTGCCGCCTACCTCGGTGACGACGGGGAGGAGACCGCATGAACGGCGGCTTCCTGCTCACTGTCGAGCGCCTGCGCGTCGCCTACGGCGCCATTACCGCGCTGGACGACGTCACCCTGACCGTCGGGGCGGGCGAGGTGGTCGCCATCGTCGGGGCCAACGGGGCGGGCAAAACGACGCTGCTGCGCACGCTGTCGGGACTGCTGCGCCCGGCGGCGGGGGAAATCCGCTTCAATGGAGAACGGCTCGACGGGCTGGCGCCCGACGCCATCGTTCGGCGCGGCCTTATCCATGTTCCCGAGGGGCGCTGCATCTTCCCGGAGATGACCGTGCGCGAAAACCTGCGCCTCGGGGCCTGCCTGCGGCGCGATGCGGCGGCCATCGCCCGCGACGAGGAAAAGGTGCTCAATCTCTTCCCGCGGCTGCGCGAGCGGCTGGCGCAGCGCGGCGGCACGATTTCGGGCGGGGAGCAGCAGATGCTCGCCATCGCCCGCGGCCTGCTGGCGCGCCCGACGCTGCTGCTGCTCGACGAGCCGTCGATGGGGCTCGCCCCGAAACTGGTGCGCGAGATCTTCCGCATCGTCGGGGAGATCAGCCGCGACGGGGTGACGGTGCTGCTCGTCGAGCAGAACGCGCATCTCGCGCTGGCGGCGGCACAGCGCGCCTACATTCTCGGCAACGGGCGCGTGCTCATGGACGGGGCGGCGGAGAATTTTGCCGACGACCCGCGCGTGCGCGATGCCTACCTGTCCTGAAGGGAGGATGACCATGGCGGTTGATGTGCTGGTGCTCAATGCGCTGATTCTCGACCTGCGCAGTCCCGCGTTTACGTTCGCCGGGAAACTGGCCGGACCGGGCGGGCTGGCGAAATGCGCGACCGCCGATCTTCCCCCCTACACGCCGGCGGAACTCGACGCGTTCATCGCGCGCAGCGCGACCGCGGGCGGCGCGGGGAACGTGGCGCCGCTGCTCACCCGCGCCGGACTCGCCGCCGCGGTGGGCGGCTATCTCGGGCGGGGACCGTATCACGGGCTGGACAGCGCAGGACGCGCCTTCCACGACCTGCTCGCCGCGGCCGGAGTCGACCTCTCCGCGGTGCTCGTCCACCCGACGCTGCCGAGCGGGATGACCTTCATTCACGAGGTGCCGGCCGGGGAACGGGGCGGGCTCGCCTGTTTCCTCAATGCCAATGACGATTTTGATTTCGCGGTCTTTGCCCCGCATGTCGCGCGCCTGCAGCCGCGCGTGGTGCAGTATCTCTATTCCGGACTCTCGGCGCGCGGTGACGCGCATGGCGGCCGCGACCTGGCGGCGTTCATCGGTCAGTGCCGCGAACGTGGGGCGCTGACCATCGTCGACAGTCACACGCTGACGGGCGATCCGCAGGCGCATATCGACCGGCGCGAGCCGCTTGCCGCCTACCGCCTGCTCGAGCCGCTCCTCCCCGAGCTGGACATCTTTTTCACTTCGCAGGACGAGGCCCGCCTGATCCGCCTCACGCTCGACCCGGAGTACCGTGGCGACACGGATGCGCCGGGGTTCCTGCAGTTTCTCGCCCGGCGTTTTGCCGACCGCCGCCGCACGCAACTCTTCGGGGTGACCGTGCGCGACGGCGCGCATACCTGCCTGGTGACACCGGACGGCGCTCTCCAGCCGCCGGTGTTCCATGCCTCGCGCTTCATGGTGGGCGAGGTGCGGGACCTGGTTGGAGCGGGTGACGCGTTCCGCGCCGGCCTGCTCACCGTGCTGGCCCGTCAGGCGGATGCCTTCCGCCGCGGCACGCCCGACCTTGCCGCCGCGGTGCAGACAGGCAACCTGATGGCGGTGCTCTATATCACCGCGCCGCTGCATGACCGCTACCGCGGCATACCCGATGCCGCGACACTGGCGCGCGTGGTGCAGAGCGGGCGCTCGTTTGCCACGCTGGCCGACCTGCGCGTGGCGCTGGCCGCATGACCTGCGCGCCGGGGCGGTGAGCGGAACCCATGTGGCTCGTCTACACGCTGGCTGCGACACTGCTCTACGGCGTCATGAACTTCGTCAACAAGGTCGCGGTCGAGCGCGGCTACAGCGCGCCGGTGATGGTCGCGGTCTCGGCGGCGACGGTCAGCACCGGCTGCCTGCTGGCGCTGCTGCTGCGCGGCACCATGCCGGCGGCGGCGGGACTGCTGGCTGTTTTCGCCTGTCTCAACGGGTTCTTCTACGGGAGCGGACACCTGGCCAAACTGGCGGCGCTGCGGCGCGCGCCGGCGGGTGTGGTCTTTCCGCTCGACAAGTTCAATGTGCTGTTTGTCATCATCATCGGGATACTCTGGTTTGGCGACCGCCCGACGGGGATACAGGCGGCGGGAATGGTGCTGGCGGTCGCGGTGCTCGTCCTGCTGGTGCGGCAGGACCCGGGGGAGCGGAAAGCGGCCCATACTGCAGGGGTGCTGCTGGCACTGCTGGCCGCCGGCTGCACCGCGCTGTCGATGACGGCGGGGAAACTTGCCGCCGAACGCGTCGACAAGGCGGGCTACATGTTCGTGTCGTATACGCTGGTGTTCGGCTATGCGCTGCTGCTTGCCCGGCTGCGCCTGTCGCGCTCCGCGCTGCGCGCGGCGCTTACCGACCGCCGCCAGGTCGCGGCAGGGATGCTCATCGGGCTGCTCAACGGGATCGGCTACTACTGCATCCTGCACGCGTTTGCGGCGTACCAGCTGGCGCTTATCCAGCCGGTGTTCGCCCTCTCGATTCTCATTCCCATCATCCTCTCGGCGATGGTCTATCACGAACACCTGAACGCGCGGCGGTGGGGCGCCATCGTGCTCGCCCTGCTGGCAGTCATCCTCATCAAGGCCGGCGGCTGATGCGGACAGGAACGGTGGCGTCGTGAGAGACCGCCTGTCAACTGCTGTGCGCCGCCGCCGTGCCCGCCGCTGGCTGCCGCTCGCCGGGCTCATGCTCGCGGTTGCCGCGCTGCTGGTGCTGACGGCTGATGACCTTGGGGTTACGGTCGATGAGGCGCGCTACCTGCGGCGGGCGGAATCGATGCGCGACTATCTTGCCGGGAGCATGGCGGCGCTGCGGGCCGACGATCTGCAGACGCCGTTCTCGCCCGACTTCATCGATTATCATTTCCACCGCTACGCGTGGCTCCCCGGACACCCGGACTTCTACCGGCTGGTCAATGCCGGCTTTCTCGTGCTCGCCGGCGATACGCTCGGACCGTTTGCCGCCGTGCGACTTGGCACGCAGGTGGTCTTCGTGCTGCTCTTCCTGCCGCTGTGGTATGGCGAACTGCGGCGGCGTGCCGGGACGGGCGTGGCGCTGTTCTTTGTCGTGGCACTCTGCGCCAACGGGCGCGTCTGGCATGAACTGCATCATGCCACCTTCGACGCGCCGGCGATGATGATGACCTGGTTCGCCCTGCTGGCCCTGATGCGTCTGCCGGCGCGCCCGGGGGCCTGCATCGCGGCGGCGGTGCTGGTCGGCTGCGCACTCAATACCAAGTCGCAGACCGCCGCGGTGCCGGCTGCGCTCGTGCTGCTTGCCCTGCTGGTACGCGACCGCGCCCTGCGCCGTTTTGCCGTGGCGGTGGTGCTGCTGGCGCCGCTGGTCTACTGGGTCGGGCGTCCCTGGCTCTGGCACGATCCGTTCGGCCGTATGCTGGCGACCGCGCAGTATGCCCGCACCTGGAGCCAAAATACGCCGCTCTTCGGCGGACATACGACGGTGCCGGTACGCTATCTGGACACGATATGGGTGCGCGTGGCGGATCGTGGCGGCCCGCCCTGGCATTATGTGCCGGTGATGATAACGGCGACGCTGCCGCTGTTTGTCACTGTGCTCCTGCCGGCCGGCATCCTGGTCATGCTGCGCCGCGGCGGCCGCGCCCGCCTGCTGCCGCCGGCGGTGATCGCCGTCTTCCTCGCCATGCTGCTGACACCGGGGGCGCCGCGCTATGACGGGGTGCGTCTGTACCTGGTTATCTGGCCGCTGCTCTACCTGGTGGCTGCCGAGGGGTACGTCGCGCTGCGCCGGCGGTATGCGTGCCTGCGCCGCCCGCTGGCCCGTACTGGCTGCCTGCTGCTGCTGGCGGCGACCGTGCTGCAGACCGCGTCACTGCGGCCGTATTACGAAATGTATTACAGCGACGCGTGCGGCGGACCGGCGGGAGCGCAGCGCCTCGGACTGGAAACGCAGTACAGCGGCGGGTGTATCAATCGCGAGTTCATCGCGCGCTACCTCAAGCCGCTGCCGCCCGGCACCCGTCTTGCCCTGCTGCCCGACATCATTCCCGTCCTGCGCATCTACCGCGATCTGGGTGAACTGCGCCCCGACGTGGTGCCGTACCCGGCGTCCGATACGGAAGCGGTGGTGGTCTGGTACCGCGAGGGGTATCTGGATTCCGCCATGCCGCCGGCGCTGCGGGCGACTGATCCGGTGCGGACGGAGACCCGGGCCGGGGTTACGGTCTGGGAACTCTACGCGCTGTCACCGCGGGTGCGGGAGGTCTGGGCCGCGCCGCCGCGTGCAAGCAGATGAACGATGAGCGTTCAGCGGGCTGTTTTCCGCGCCCGCTGCCGCGCGAAGTTCGCAGGTTATTGTTTTTCCAATAATTCGGATTGCGGTGCAGATGCATGACCGCAATGATGACGATCTTTCCTGGTCGTTTGCGGAACAGGACGCCGAAAGGAAATGTTTATGTGAGACAGCGGCGTACATCAAGCTCGACAATTTGATACAGGTTGGGGTTTAGAAAAATGCGATTGACTGCGTCTTGCACTGACATTAGAAAGCGTTTGCCGAGACCAGCTTGCTGCCCTTCATAATACTTGGCGGCTGCCTTTAGTTCGGAATCAGCAGCCGGGTGAAACCTGACGATTTTCATGTGAGTGATGCGTACGCCTTAGCAAATACGGTGTCTGCGGCGCGGAGTTTTACCGCGCCGCGATCCACCTCAGCGCAGCGTCGACGGACTTCCTTTTTCCACTTTGCCGATAAAGGGGGGGCGGGTGGCGCGTCAAGGCTTTCGATCAATTTCTCGGCCACGAACGCGCGTAATGCAGGGGGTAGCCCCATTGCTTCCGCCATAACTTTTTTTGCCGTAGTACCCATGAATATCCTCCTTCTTAATATATCATCATCCCTTGACTCAATCAGATACTACCACAACGTCCGGCACAGAGCAACTATTTGCCGCCATTTATCATCTTTCGATTCATATCTGATTATTTTGTGCGAACGATGAACGTTCTGCCTTGAGCCGTGCCAGCGGCGAAGCGCAGCAACGCGAAGTTGTGGCGGATGCTGTCCATCATTACCGCCCAATACCAAGAGCAGTGATGCTTTCGGCAAAGAAACTCTCGAGAGAAACATAGCGATAAACGGTAGCCTGATCGGCTTCCGGCGAGAGAAGTACTGTTTCTGCTTTCGGATAACGGCGCTTGAAGGCGGCGAGCCCGGACAATGTCTTGCCGGGGACACCCGACTTGACTTCAATGGCCAGCAATCGATCTCCGTATCGCACCACATAATCGACCTCATAATTTCGCTCACGCCAGTAATACAGCTCGCCGCCTACCGCCAGCGCCAGCGCGTACAATTCGCGGCCAACCGCATTTTCCAGCCAGAAGCCCCGCAGCGCCGGTTCACGCATGAGGCGGCTGCGCTGGATACCGGTGATTGCGGCAATCAGACCGTTATCCATGACGAGGATTTTGGGAATCGACCCGCGCTGACGTATGTGGCCTCCGCTCCAGCGCTCCAGTGGAACGACAAGAAACGCCATCGCCAACAAGCGCAGATATGAGGCGATAGTCGTCACATTGCCCGCATCGTTGAACGTGCCCAGCATTTTCTGATAGCTGATGATGCGGGCCGGATTTGCCACCGCCAGCGTGAAGGATTGGCGCAGAAGGATTGGTTTTGACACCGGTGCCAGCAGCAACAGGTCGCGCCCGAGCACGGTTTCGATCAGCGACTCGCGTAAATAACTTGCCCAGCGTTGCGGTTGATTGCGTAGGCCGAGGCCGCCGGGGTAACCGCCGAAATACAGAAATTCGTCGAAACTCAGGCCGAAACAGGCGTGACATTCGGCAAATGACCACTGGAGATGCCGATGCAGTTCAAAACGGCCCGCCATACTTTCTGCGAGGCCTTTCTGCATCAACAACGCTGATGAACCCAGAAGGATGACGCGCAGATTGATGTCCCGGGCGCGATCTTCATCAAACAAGCGCTTTACCTGTTCACTCCATCGGGGAACTTTTTGGATTTCGTCCAGTACCAGCAGGCCGGGTTTCCGGCGACGGCATAGCCGGCGGGCTTGCAGCCAGTGTTCGTTTAGCCACTCCGGACCAGGCACTTCCGGTCGGTCAGCAGTTTGGTAGAGCGTTTTGCCCGGCCAGCGCCTGATTAATTGCAAGGCCAGTGTCGATTTTCCCACCTGTCGCGGACCGACAATAACCTGCAGCAGGTTCGGTTCTCCGGACAACGCCAGCCACAGCGCGTCATAGTGATGACGGCGAATATACCGTTTCATAGCGCGAAATATAGCATATGTTTATGCCGCCGTCAACAATTATCTCAATCAGTTGAGATAATTGAATATTCGGACTGCAACCGGTATCATCCTGGCAATTTTGTTTCGTTCATATATTTTTGCCACAACGATGAGCGCCCCGCGGGCGCTGCCGTCTGCGCCCGCTGCGGCGCGAAGTTGGCAGATCTTGATCGGGGGATACTAAGCAGCGCGGCGTTTCTTGCTGCGGCCATTG
>CAZWUZ010000030.1:0-3422 GCA_964637655.1 uncultured bacterium
GGCGCCGTGAGAGCTGCGCGACGAGCCGGTGGTGGCGATGTGGGCCTTCGACAGCAGCTCAAGGCGGGCCAGCTGCCGGCTGCCGCGCAGCTGTCGGCCCTGCCTGCCGCCGCTCCCGCAGTGGCGCCGCCGGCACTGCGAGACCCGTCAACCCCGCCGCCGGATGCCGTGTTGCCGGCAGCACCATCAGGCGCGCTGCCGACCACCCTGCGCAACGACGCCTCCTGACCTGATGCTTCGCTACCTCGGGCGCCGGCTGCTCAACCTCATCCCGCTCATCCTCGGTATCACCGTCGTCTCGTTCACCGTCATGCAGCTGGCCCCGGGTGATTATCTCGACCAGTTGCGCCTGCGCCCCGAAGTGTCGCCCGAAACGGTGGCGCGCCTGAGCGCGCAGCTCGGACTGGACCGCCCGCTCTGGGAACAGTACGCGCGCTGGCTGTGGGGCGTGGTGCGCGGTGATCTCGGCTACTCGTTCGCCTGGCATATCCCGGTGGGTGATGTCATCGGCCTGCGACTGAGCAACACGCTGCTGCTGACGGTCACCGCCATGGCGCTGTCGTGGCTCATCGCCATCCCGCTGGGGGTCTACGCGGCGCTGCGCGACGGGCGCCCTCCCGAGCGCGCGCTCTCGCTGCTGGCGTTTGTCATTCTCGCGGTGCCCGAGTTCTTCCTCGCCTTCCTGCTGATCTGGCTGGCGGCGCGCACCGGCTGGCTGCCGACGGGGGGGATGGTCTCGCCCTACCACGATGAACTGGGCACCTTTGACCGCCTGCGCGACCTTATCAGCCATCTCATCATTCCCGCAGGCGTGCTCGCCCTCGGCAGTGCCGCGTCGCTGCAGCGCTTTCTGCGCAGCACCCTGCTCGAGGTCATGCATCGCCCGTTTGTCACCGCGCTGCGCGCGCGCGGACTCGCCCCGTGGCGGGTCAACTACCGCCACGCGCTGCGCCTCGCGCTCAACCCGCTGATTACCATGTTCGGCTACCAGTTGTCGGGACTCTTTTCCGGCGCGGCGCTGGTCGAGATTATCACCGGCTGGCCGGGGATGGGCTCGCTCATGCTCGAGGCCGTCATCGGGCAGGACCTCTACCTGGTCATGGCGGCGATGCTCGTCGGGGCGGTACTGCTCGTGCTGGGCAACCTGCTCGCCGATCTCCTGCTGGCGCTGGCTGACCCGCGCGTGCGCCTCGCCGACAAGGAGGCCACATGAGCGCCGCGTTGCGCCGCCGCCCGCTGCTGGCGGCTGCCGCCGTCGTGCTGGTGCTGCTCTACGGCCTCGCCCTCTTTGCCGATGTGCTCGCTCCCTGCGCCCCCGACCGCATGCAGCGTGAACGCGCGCATTGCTCACCGTCGCTGCCGTCGGCAGTCGCCTGGTTCGCGCCGGGCGACCCGTACGTACTCTGGGGGCTTATCCCCGGAGAGCGCCACCTGTTCGTGCTGCCGGAAGGTGAATTCCTGCTCGGCAGCGACCAGTTCGGGCGCGACCAGCTGTCGCGGCTCATCCACGGCAGCCGCATCTCGCTGAGCATCGGGCTGATCGGCGTGGCGATTTCGTTCGCCATCGGGCTGGCCGTCGGCGGCATCGCCGGCTATTGCGGCGGCCGCACTGACGCGCTGCTGATGCGCGCCTGCGAGGTGATCATCGCCTTCCCCGCGCTCTACCTCATCCTCGCGCTGCGCGGGATCTTCCCGCTCGACATGTCCTCGGGCCAGGTCTACCTGATGGTCGTGGTGGTGCTGTCGCTGGTCGGCTGGGCGGGGCTGGCACGCATCATCCGCGGGCTGGTGCTGGCGCTCAAGGAGGAACCGTTCATCCGCGGCGCGCTTGCCATCGGCGCGTCGCCCGCGCGCATCATCTTCCGCCACCTGCTGCCGCATACCATGTCGTTCACCGTCGTGGCCATGACGCTGAGCGTGCCGGGCTACATCATCGGCGAAGCGGCGCTCTCGGTCATCGGGCTTGGCATACAGGAACCGCAGGCGTCGTGGGGAAACATGCTCAACGCCGCGCGCTCGGTGCAGGTGCTGGCCAACGAGCCGTGGCTGCTCATGCCGGGGCTGTTTATCGTCATCACCGTCATGGCGTTCAACCTGCTCGGCGACGGGTTGCGCGACCTGCTCGACCCGTACGACAAGGGGGCGCGGCTGTGACCGTCGCCGCGCTGCGCGATCTGCGCGTCACCTTTCCCGGTCACCCGCCGGCGGTTGACGGGGTGTCGCTGGCACTGGCTGCGGGCGAATTCCACGCGCTGGTCGGGGAGAGCGGGTGCGGCAAGTCGCTGACTGCACTCGCCTTTCTCGGACTGCTGCCGGGCGCGGCGACCGCGTCAGGGAGTGTCACCTACGGCAGCGATACGGGCGCCGTGCGTGATGAAGCGTTTTTCGTTGCACGCCGCGGCACGGCGGCGGGGATGGTTTTTCAGGAGCCGCTGGCGGCGTTCAACCCGCTCTACAGCATCGGCAGCCAGCTGGCCGAGGCGGTGGCGGCGCACCGCGCGGGCGACCCGCAGCCGGTAGTACACGAACTGCTTGCCGCGGTCGCCATCCCCGACCCGGAGCGTATCGCCCGCGCCTACCCGCATCAGTTGTCCGGGGGCATGCTGCAGCGGGCGATGCTGGCCGTCGCGCTGGCGGGGGAGCCGCGCCTGCTGCTCGCTGACGAACCGACCACCGCGCTCGACCTTTCGCTGCAGCAGGGAGCGATGGAACTGATTGCCGGGCTCTGCCGGAGCCGCGGGCTGGCCGTGCTTTTTATCACACACAATCTCGGGCTGGCGCACGATTATGCGGATAATGTGACCGTCATGTACCTCGGGACGGTGGTCGAGCGCGGCCCGGCGGCGATGGTGCTGCGCACGCCCGCGCATCCCTACACCCGCGCGCTGCTGGACACGCTGCCGCGCATCGACGCGCCGCCGGGGAGCGCGATGCGCACCGTCCCGGGCGAACTGCAGCGACCCGCGCAAGGGTGTGTGTTTGCCCCGCGCTGCCCGCGTGCGACGGATGATTGCCGCGCGGCGGTGCCTGCCTGGCGCGGCGATGCGCTGGCCGGTTGCGCCTGTTTGTATCCGGAAACGCCGGCATGAAGACAACGGCGAAGGCGTTCACCACGGAGCACACGGAGCACGCGGAGCGTCTGCGGTCTGCCGGCGTCGGTTCCGCAGTCCACGCTGCCGGTCATTCCCGCATTGTGCTATCGGGAATCCAGCCCGGTCATGGTGCAGTCCTCCGTGCCCTCCGTGTGCTCCGTGGTAAAGGTTGTTCCGTTCTCCGTGTGCTCCGTGATAAGAATGTATTTTGTTCTGCAGCAGCGGCCCCGCCTGTGGTGCTCAGGTCAGTACTCTGCGTGCTCTGTGTGCTCTGTGGTGAACGGTTATGCCGTTCGGTAGTGTCGTCACTGATCAGTCAGACCCCATGGG
>CAZWUZ010000030.1:3432-20133 GCA_964637655.1 uncultured bacterium
AGTGCTCCGTGGACTCCGTGTGCTCCGTGGTAGAACGAAGTTCCGGCAGGAAGTGGCGGCATGCTGAGCGCGCACGGTCTGCAGAAACGCTTCCGCATCCCGGGTCCCACCCCGTGGGCGAAACAGCGCATGCTCTACGCGGTCAACGGCATTGACTTTGACCTTGCGACCGGAGAATGTCTCGCGCTGGTCGGGGAAAGCGGCTGCGGCAAATCGACGACGGCGAACCTGCTCGCCGGGCTGCTGGTCGCTGATGCGGGCACGGTTACGCTCGACGGAGAATTGCTGCGCCATGATCATGCCGGTCGACTCGCCATCGCCCGCCGCATCGGGCTGGTTTTCCAGAATCCCGGGGCGGCGCTCGACCCGCGGCAGACCGTAGCCGCGGCGCTGGCCGAACCGCTGCAGGTGCACGGGCGCGACGGGGCGGAGGAGAAGGTACCGGCCCTGCTCGCGTCGGTTGGCATGGACGCCGCAATCGCGACGCGCCACCCGCACGAGTTTTCAGGCGGGCAGCGGCAGCGGCTCGCGGTGGCGCGTGCGCTGGCGCTCGACCCGCAATTCCTCATCGCGGATGAGCCGACCGCTTCGCTCGATGTCTCCGTACAGGGGGGTATTGTCAACCTGCTGCTCGACCTCAAACGCGAACGGCAGCTCGGGCTGTTGCTTATCGCTCATGATCTCTGCCTCGTGCGTCACCTGGCCGATCGCATCGCGGTGATGTACCTCGGGCATATCGTCGAGGAGGCGCCCAACGCGGAACTCTACCGCAGTCCGCGCCATCCCTACACGCGCGGACTGCTCGCCGCGCTGCCGCGTTTCTACGGCTGGGACGGGCCGCGCGCCGAACTGCGCGGTGAGCCGCATGCCGCGCTGGCCATCCCGTCGGGCTGTCCCTACCGCGACCGCTGTCCGCTGGCACAACCGCGCTGCACGACGGAAATGCCGGCCCTGCGCGAGTGCGGCGGCAGCCGCGTCGCCTGCCATTTCGCGCAGTGCTGAGCATGGACGAGCGTTCCGTACTGCGGCGGCAGGCGAAGAAGCAGCGCGCGGCGCTCACTGACCGCGCGGCGCAGAGCGCAGCCATTTGCGCGCGGCTGGTCGCGCTGCCGCAGTGGCAGCAGGCGCGCTGCGTCTTCAGCTATGTCGCGGTGCGCGACGAAGTCGATGTCAACCCGCTGCTGCAGACGCTGCCGGGCGGCGGGGAAAAACTGCTCTGCGTGCCGCGCGTCTCGCGGGCGGGACACATGGACGCCGTCGCGCTGATCGCCGACTGGGCGGAACTGGCTGACGGACCCTTCGGCCTGCGGCAGCCCCCGGCGGACCGCGCCCCGCTGCCGCCGGAGAGCATCGACCTCATCCTTGTCCCCGGTCTGCTCTTCGCCCGCGACGGCAGTCGCCTCGGCTACGGCGGCGGCTATTACGACCGGTTCCTCGCCCGGCTGCCGCGCGTGACGCGCGTCGGGCTCTGCTATCGCGAACTGCTGGTCGATACGCTGCCGGCGCGGCCTGATGAACCGCGCTGCCACCTCATTCTTACCCCTGAGACGCTCCTCGTCCCCTGAGTGACCACGGGAAAAGGCAACTATTCAGCCCGTCTGTCCCCTCGCCCGCGGTTCATAGCGGGAGTCCCGTAGGGTCGCTCCGGAGGATGCGTGGAAGACGCGCAGCGTCAGGTGAGGGTTGCAAGGCGCACACATTTTTCACCCTCACCCCTGCCCTCTCCCTGCAGGCAGCGGGAGAGGGTGAATAGTTACGGGAAAAGTTAGTAACGATCCGGGTCTCCGTCCCTGTTTTTGTTACTAACTGCGGGGCGTTGACCGGATGGGGGGAAGTGCGGTATACTTGTCGTGTCGGGACGCGCGCACGACGCGTACCGGCACGGGGGTGGCCATGATGGAATTCAGCATCAGCGAACGATCCGGGGGCGAGGGCGTCGCCATCTTCCGCTTTCAGGGTGATATCACTGCAGCCCACGGGCGGCAGTTGCGCGCCTTCTTCACGGGCCTGCCGGCGACAGGCGCCACGCGCGTCGTCGTCGACCTTTCCGGCGTCAACTACATGGCAAGTGTCGGGCTGGGCGAACTGGTCAATGCCCATCAGCTGCTGGAAGAAGCCGGCGGTGCGCTGGCGGTTGCGGCCCCGCAGCAGCGCGTGAAGGAACTTTTCCACCTGTCGCGCATCGACGTGGTGCTGCAGCTCCATGCGACGGTTGACGCGGCGGTGGCGGCACTCAAGCCCGCCGGCTGAATCGTGGACGAACAGTTCGGGCCGCGCCTGCGCCCCGTGCATCTCATCGTCCTTGCCGTCGCCGTCACGCTCTCCGCCCTGCTCTGGTGGCAGATGATCGTGCGCAATCCCGCGGCGGAGCAGTACGAAGAGGCACGTGCCCTCCAGGGTGAAATGGAGACCGTGCGCGCCGCGGTCCGCGAGCAGATTCTGCGCGAGACGACGCTGCAGCGGGCACCCACCCCCGACGAGCGCGAGGTGATACGCACGCGCACCGAATCGCTGCTGCAGCAGCAGTATGCCGGCGGTGACATCCCGCTGGAGTTGCAGGAACAACTGTCACGCACGGTCAACCTCGATATCGAAGAAAACTTGTACTCGCGCACTGATACTTCGGTGGTGCGTCCGCAGCCGGCAGCCGATACCGGCATCCGCCTCTACTGAACAGATTGGTACTTTACGCGGCGGATTGAATAGGGTATACTCAATTTGTGAAACCCGTCGCGAAGAAGAAAACAGCGAAAAAAAAACGTGTGCGGTCGCGTGCGTCTGCGCGGGCCGTGACATCGCGCACGGCAGCAGCAACACCCGACGCTGCGGCACTGATTGCGCTGTTCCGCACCCTGCGCGACAACTGTCCTGACGCCATTATCTGGGCGGACGGGAAAACCGGAAAACTGATCGAAGCGAACCGCGCGGCGGTGCGCCTGACGGGCTATGCGCGCGCGCGGCTGCTGACCATGCATCAGGCGGAACTGCATCCGCCGGCGGATGCGGCAAAGTACCGGCGGATTTTTCGTGCGGCGCTGCGGCAGCGGCAGGCGCTGCAGGAAGTGATTATCCGGCGCGCCAACGGCAGCGACGTGCCGGTGAGCGTGAGCACCACGCTGGCCCGGCATGGCAGCCAGGTCATCGTCCAGGGGATATTCCGCGACATCAGTGAGCGCGTCACTGCGCAGCAGGCGCTGGCGCAGGCGGAAGAACGGTTCCGCATCACCATGGAAGGGGTGCGTGACGGGCTCTGGGACTGGGACTACGCCACGGGGGCCGCTTACTTTTCGCCCGGCTATTACACCATGCTCGGTTACCGGCCGAACGCGTTTCCCGCGTCGGTGCGCGAGTGGGAAAAGCGCATCCACCCCGACGACCGCGCGGCGACGCGCGCCACGCTGCAGCGTTTTCTCAAGGAGCGCGGACGCTATTTCAGCATGGAATTCCGCATGCGTACCGCGACGGGCGGGTGGCGCTGGGTGCTCGGGCGCGGCACGGTGGTGCAGCGCGCGGCGGACGGCAGCCCGCAGCGTTTGACCGGCACGCACGTCGATATCACGGTGCTCAAGGAAGCGGTGGCGGCGGCGCAGGAGGCGCGCACCTTCGCGGAGAACCTGACGGCCACCATCTCAGTCGGGGTGTTTGTTATCGATGCCCGCGGCAGGATCCGCTCGGCCAATGCCGCGCTCGGGGCACTGCTCGGCCGTCCGCCCGCGCGCCTGGTCGGACGCGAGTACCTGCCGTATGTCGCGCCCGAGGCGCGGACGCGCCTGCGCGCCACGTTCGCCCGGGCGCTGCGCGGGGAGAACGTCACCGAGGAATTCCCCGCGCTGCATGCTGACGGGACACGCCGCTGGGTGCTCGCCTCGGCGACGCCGCTGCGCGGCAGCGACGGGACGATGCGCATCATCGGCAGCGCGCTCGACCTTACCGCGCGGCGGCAGCACGAGGAGGAGTTGACACGCAGCCGCGCGGAGTTCGCCGCCATCTTCACCCATACCCCGGTACCGGTGCTGATGTTCGACACGGCACTGCGCGTGACCCAGTACAACCGTGCCGCGTCACAGTTTGCCGGGGGCGGGACGCCGCCGGCGAGTGCGGGCGCCGCGCTCGACTGCCTCAACCATCTCGCGGGCTGCGGCAGTGCCCCGGGCTGCGCGCGCTGCGGGCTGCGGGCCACGCTCAACCGCACCCTGCGCACCGGGCAGCCGGCCAACCGCTATGAGGCGGCGGTATCGATCCGGCGTGACGGGGGGACGGTGGCGGCCACGGTACTGGTCTCGACCGTGGCAGTGGGCTCCGACCGCGGGCGTCACGTGCTGGCCGCCATCGAGGATATCACCGACCGGCGCGACCTCGAACTGCGCCTGCGCGAGCAGGAACAGCAGTTCCGTTCGCTGGCGGACAACCTCCCTGACATCATCCTGCGCTACGACCACCATCTCTGCCACCGCTATGCCAACCGCCAGGTGGAGATGCTCACCGGGCAGCCCGCGGCCTCCTATCCCGGCCGCCCGCTGCACGCGGCGGGACTGCCGGCGGCCTTTCACCCGGCCTGGGACGAGGCGCTGCAGGGGGTGCTGCGCCACGGGCAGGAGCGGACACTGCGCCTGACCCTCGACCCGCCGCTGCGCGGCACGCGCGATCTCGAGGCACGCCTGCTGCCGGAATTCGGCGGCGACGGCATGGTGGCCGGGGTGCTCTGCCTGATCCGCGATATCACCGGGCAGCAGTCGGCCCAGGAGCGGCTGCGCACCTACGCCCGCCTGCAGACGATCATCAGCGAAATCTCCTCGGAATTCGTCCGGGTCACCGGGGACGAGGTGGATGCGGGCATCCTGCGCGCGCTGGCTTCGCTCGGGCGTTTTGCCAATGCCGACCGGGCCACGCTCTTCCGCTTCAACCCCGAGGGAACGCGCATGCACAACACGCATGAGTGGTGCGCTCCGGGCGTCCGCTCGCACCGCGACGAGCAGCACGACCTGCCGTGCAACGACCTGCCGTGGTGGAGCGCGCAACTCCGCGCGCAGCAGGTCATCAACCTGCCCGCGCTCGCCCTGCTGCCGGAACAGGCGGCGACGGAGAAGGCAGTGCTCGCGTATCGCGGGGTCTGCTCGCTGCTGGCCGTGCCGCTGGTGGCAGGCAACGAGGTGCGCGGCTGGATCGGTTTTGACGCCGAACGGGCATCGCAGTCGTGGCCTGACGAGGTCGTCTCGCTGCTGCGCGTCGCCGGGCAGGTGCTGTTCGAGGCGCTCGAACGGCGGCGGCTGGACGGGGTGCTGCAGACCTACGCCACCGACCTCGAGCAGATGGTCAAGGAGAAGAGCGCGCAGCTGACGGCGCAGTCGCGCATCGCGCAGCTCGGACTGCTCGCGGGTGGTATTGCGCACGACATCAACAATCCGCTCAGTGTCGTGCGCGGCAATGTCGAGGCGCTCGAAGCGCTGCTCCCCGCACTGCAGGCGGAGCTGCCCCCCGCGGCGGCGGAACTGGCCGGCGAGTATCCCGCGGCGCTGGCCGCGGCGCGCGAAGGGTGCGAGCGCATCTTCGAGACGGTCAACCGCCTCCGGGTTTTTGCCCGCCCGCGTGACGACAGTTTCGCCGTCTTCGATCTGTACGAGGCGCTGCGCACCGCCATCATCGTTACGCGCGACCGCTGGAAGCACAAATGCGCCTATATCACGCAGGAATTCACCGCCCCGCTGCCGCAATGGGTGCGCGGCAACGAGAATGATCTCGCGCATGTCTTCGCCAACCTGCTGGTCAATGCGACCCAGGCGGTGCGCGCGGGCGGTCGCATCGCGATGACGGTGACCACGCCGGCACTGCGCCGGGTCTGCGTGCGCATCAGCGATGACGGCTGCGGTATCTCCGCCGCAGTGCTGCAGCGGCTCGGGCATGAGGTCGTGACCACCAAGAGCGCGGCGGACGGCACGGGACTCGGTCTGAAGATGGCCTATGACATTGTCGCGCAGCATCGCGGGGTTATCTGGGTCGAGAGTGAGGAAGGGCAGGGGACGTCGGTGTTCGTCACCCTGCCGCTGAGCGGCGAAGGAGGAGCAGGCGATGGAACTGACTGACGGGCTCAAGGCGCTGCTGCATGCGCGGCGTTTCCTGCTGGTGGACGACGAACCGGGCATCCTGCAGATGCTGCGCCTCAATCTCGTGAGCGTGGCGGGAGTGCCGCGCGAGCAGCTGGCGACGGCGGGGAGCGCGGAAGAGGCGCAGGCGCTGCTGGCGGACGGCCTGCAGCCCGACGTCATCATCTGCGACCATGGCCTGCCGGGGCAGAAGGGACTTCCCTGGCTGCTGGCGCTGACGGTGCCGCCCGCGGTGCGCGTGCTCGCGACCGGGGTGGCCATGCCCGAGGAGGTGCGCGCCATCGAGGAACAGTGCACCGCGGCGGGCATACTGCTCTACTTCAAGCCGTTCCGGGTCGGTCCGCTGCTCGCCGATATCGCGCGCCGCCTGCCGCCCGCCGGTGGCGCGGCATGAACGCCGCCCTCGACCTGGCCGGCACCGTCGGCCGGCAGCTGGTCGAGCACCTGCTGGCCCGTTCGCCCGAGCTGTTCATTGTGCTCGACGCGCAGGGGCGCGTGCAACTGGTCAATCGCACGCTGTGCGCTTTGCTGGAGTGGGAGCAGGAGGAACTGACCGGCAGCGACTGGTTTACCTGCTGCATTCCCGCGGAGGAACGTGACGCGGTGCGTGCGGTCTTCGCCCGCATCGTCAACGGTGACGGTGAGCTGCCCGCCGTGCATGAGAACACCATCGTCACCCGCCATGGGGCGCGGCGCACCGTGCGCTGGCACAACAACTACCTGCGTGCTGCGACCGGCGCGGTGGCCGGGTGTATCAGCGTCGGGGAGGATCTGACCGCGGAACGCACCACCGCGACAGCGCACGCTGATGCCCAACGCGCGCTGCGCGCGCTGCTCGATGCCATTCCCGAAAGCGCCTTCCTCATGCGTCCCGACGGGACGCTGCTGGCAGCCAATGCCACCGCCGCGCAGCGGCTCAACCTCACCCCGGCAGCGCTGGCGGGACGCAACATGTTAGAGGTTATCCCGGCGGAGGTGGCGGCGGCCCGCCGGGCGCGCCTGGCGGAAGCGGTGCGCGAACGGCGGCAGGTGCGGTTTACCGACCGCCGCTTCGGGCGCACGCTCGACAACATCATCAACCCGGTGGTCACGGCTGACGGGACGGTCGAGTCGGTGGCGGTCTTCGCCCTGGATATCACCGAACGGCAGGAACTGATCGATTCGCTGCGCCAGTTCCGCGCGCTGGCGCGCAGCGCCAACTTCGGCACGGCGCTGCTCGATGTCGACGGGCGCTTTACCTGGGTCAATGCCTGCTTCGCCTTTATGCTCGGGCATGCGCCTGACGCCCTGCTCGGCGAAGACCTGACGCGCGTCTGCTGCGACCAGCAACAGGCGCTGGGACTGCTGCGCAGCGCCAGCGAAGGGGGCTTCGAGCCGCGCGAGGTGCGCCTGTGCCATTACGACGGGCAGCAGGTGCCGCTGCTGCTCAGCGCGGTGACGGTCAAACTTGAAAACCGGGCGACCTTCATCGGGCTGACTGCCGTCGACCTCAGCACGCGTCTGGCCATGGAACGCGAACTGCAGGCCAGCGGGCAGCGGCATCGCGCACTGGCGGAAGACCTGGCACGGGCCAACGAACTGCTGCGCGCGGCGGACCGCCAGAAGGACCACATCCTCTCGGTCGTCTCGCATGAACTCCGTTCGCCCGTCACCATTATTCGCGGTATGGCCGACCTGCTGCGGATGGGCAACAATGGCGAACCGCTCAGCGAACGCCAGCAGGAATATGCGCAGGCGATTATCAGCGGCAGCGACCGCCTCAGCGCGCTGATCAACAACCTGCTCGACCTCGCCAAACTCGAGGCCTGCTCAGCGGCGACGCTGGCACTGGCCCCGGTCGACCTGCTGGCGCTGGCCACAGAACAGGGCGCGGCGGCCGTCATCCTCGGAGGCGCGCGCCGGGTGACCTGCCGGGTTGACGGGCAGCCGCTGACCGTGACAGGCGATCGTACGCTCCTCGCGCAGGCGCTGCTCAACCTGCTGAGCAACGCGGTCAAATTCTCGCCGCCACAGGGGGAAGTGGTGCTCACCGTGACGGCTGACGGGGAACGCGCGCTGCTCACCGTCACCGACCGCGGGCCCGGGGTGCCGCCCGATGCACGCGAACGCATCTTCGACAAGTTCGCGCAGGCAGCACGTCCGCAATCGGGGGAAAAGGGGACGGGTCTCGGGCTCGCCATCGTCCGTGAAATCGTGCTGCTGCACGACGGCAGCATCACGGTCGACGATGCCCCCGGCGGTGGCGCGGTGTTCGTGCTCGCCCTGCCGCGCGGCGGGCCTGCCGGGCAATGACCGACGCGCGCAGCGCGCTGGCGCGGCTGCCGCTGCTGCTGGTGACTGCCGATGACGGCCTCGCGACCCACGTGCGTGCGTTGCTGGCGTCGTGCGGACAGCGGGACCTCACGGTCTGCGCTGACGATGCCGGGGCCACCGGGGCGCTCAGCGAACAGACCTTTGCGGTGCTGCTGCTCGATACCCGCGGCCCGCTGCGCGCCGGGACGCTCATCCCCGTCATCAACACCAGCACGACCCAGCCCTACCTGCCGATCATCGCTTTTGCCGCGGATGCCGCGGGTACGGCAGCGGCGTTCGACGATGGCGCGGACGATGTGCTTGTGCTGCCGCTCGATGATGACGAGTTCCTGCGCCGGTTGCGCGTCGCCTGCCGCCACCACACCCTGCAGGCGGCGGCCTTCGAGCAGTACCGCGCCGCGGATTCGCTGTCGGAGAACATCATTGCCACCTCGCTCGAACTGCTGCAGGAGCGGGAATCGAGCACCGCGGCGCAGGAACGCCTGCGCCAGCAGATCCAGGCGAAGACCGACCAGTTGCTGCATGCGGAACGCCTCGCCACGATCGGCACCATGGCGGCGCAGATCCTGCACGAATGTAATAATCCCGTCGCCGTCATCAAGGGGAGCGCGGAATTCCAGCGCACCTACCTGCCGCAGGCGCGCGCCCGCTGCAGCACCGCCATCGCCGCTGACACCACGCTCAAGCCGCTGTTTGCCGAACTCGAAGGCAGCGCGGCCGACGGACTCGAAGCGGTCGCGCGGCTGGAGCGATTTCTCACGTCGCTGCGCACGCTGACGCGGCGCGGGCAGGATGAACACGGGAGTGTCGATCCTGGCGAACTGGTGCGCCGCACGCTGCAACTGCTCACGCGACTGGTACCGCCCGGCGTGACGCTGCGCTGGCCCGACGCGGAAATCGCCCGCATGACGGTACGGGGCAGCGCGCCCGCGCTCATGCAGCTGCTCATCAACCTCGTGCAGAATGCCGCGCAGGCCTGCGCGGCGAATCGCGGCACTGTCACCGTGACCCGCGGACGCAGCGGCAGTCGCGCGGTGCTCACCGTGGCCGACACGGGCAGCGGCATGCCGCCCGACATGCTCGCCCGCATCTGGGAACCGTTCTACACCACCAAGCCCGAGGGGCAGGGGACGGGGCTCGGGCTGGCCATCGTCCGCGACATTGTCAAGCAGCACGACGGGGAGATCACTGTCAGCAGCGCTCCCGGTCGCGGCACGGTGTTTACTGTCTACCTTCCGCTCGCCGCCTGATGCGCATCCTGCTCAGTTATCCCGCTGTTGCCGGCGGGCATAACGACTATTTCCTCACCGTGGTCCCCGCCGGTCTCATCAGCATCGCCGCGTCGCTGCAGCGCGACGGGCACGAGGTGCTGCTCGCCAACGACAGTACCCGCTCATGGCGTACGGCGGTGCGTGATGCTGTCGTCTTCCGACCCGATGTCGCCGGGGTGTCACTGCTCGCGCATAACCGCACTGACGGTATCGCGTTCATACGCGCACTCAAGCGGCGACTCCCGCAGGTACTGACCGTGGCGGGCGGGCCGCACGCCGCGGCGCTGGCGGAACCACTGCTGCGTCGCGTGCCGGAACTCGATGTCGTGGTGCAGGGCGAAGGAGAGGAGGCGCTGCGCGACCTCTGCCGTCGCGTGGCGGCAGGTGAGCAGCCGCGCGGCATCATCCGCGCGCCGCGCCTGCGCGACCTCGACGCGCTGCCGCCGGCGGCGGGGTTTGCCGGGGCTATGACCGGTATCGACCCGGCGAAACAGTTCGGGGTGCTCATCACGTCACGTGGCTGCCCGGAACAGTGTGCCTACTGCTGTTCCCCGACGCTGTGGGGACGGCAGGTGCGCTTCCGGTCGCCTGATTCGCTGCTGGCGGAACTGCGTCTCGTGCGCCGCCGCTTCGGGCTGCGCGAGTTCTCCGTGCGTGACGACAATTTTCTGCTGCAGCCGCGGCGCGTGCGCGAGTTTGCGCGGGGATTGCGCGGCTGGCGCTGGAGTTGCCAGGCGCGCGCGGAATGCGTTGACGCGCGATTGCTGCGCGACCTGCAGGCGACCGGGCTCGAGCATATCCAACTCGGGCTGGAATCCGCCTCCGCGCGCGTGCTCGCCGCGCTCGGGCGGCGTGACAGCAGCGACGCGCTGCGCCGTGCCTGCGACGCGGCGCAGCGCGCCGGAGTCGGGGTCAGTGTCTACCTGATGACGGGAACGCCGGGGGAAACGACGGCCGATATCGAGGCGACCGCAGCGCTCGTGCGCGAACTGCAGCCCGACGGCATCGTCGTCTCGCCCGTGGCATACTATCCGGGCACAACGCTCTACGCGCAGGCGAAAGCCGCGGGCGCCATCAGCGACGATGTCTGGTTCGACCGTGATGACGCAGGCATATTCGTGCGCACAGACAAAGCGGCGCGCGCGTTTCCCGCCCGCTTCCGCCGCGCCATCGCGCATGGCTGAACTGACGGAAATCAGCGTCAAGACGGCGCTGACCAAATCGCGCATCTACGGGGTCGAGTATGTCATCAATCCCTACCTCGGGTGCAGTCATGGCTGTCGCTACTGCTACGCCACCTTTATGCGCCAGTACGCACGCACGCATCAGCAGGCGCGCTGGGGCAGTTTTGTCGAGGTCAAGGCCAACCTGCCGCAGGTGCTGGCGCTGGAACTGGCCCGACGGAAAAAGCCGCCCGCGGCCGCGATGCTGTCGAGCGTCTGCGACCCCTACCAGCCGTGCGAGGCGCGCTACAAACTGACCCGCCAGTGTGTCGAATTGCTGCATGCGCATCGCTGGGAGGTCGGCATCCTGACCCGCTCACCATTGGTTATGCGCGATGCCCAGTTGCTGCGCGCGGCCGGGGCCAGCGTGGGCATGTCGATTCCCACTGAGGATGACCGCATCAGGAAACTGCTCGAGCCCGACGCGCCGCCCATCGGGGCGCGCCTCAAGACGCTGGAACGGCTCAAGGCGGCGGGCATCAGCACCTGGGTGTTCGTTGCGCCGATGCTGACGCAGCATCCCGACCGTCTGCATGAACTGGTGGCGCCACTGGTCGACAGCGCCATGGTCAGCCGGCTCAATTACTACGAGATGGTGGCGCCGCTGCTCAAGCGGGCCGGACTCACCGTGCTGCTTGACCGCCAACTCAGCATGGCGCATGCCGCGCGCTTGCGCGAACTGTTTGGCGAAGGTACACCGGAAGTATGAAACTGCAGGCCGGGGAAACGACGGTAACGCTGCACGGGCAGATGTGCCGGATTCGCGTCTGGCAGCGGGCGGGACGCTTGCCGCGCTTATTGTATCTGCATGGACTTGGCTGTGACGGGCAGGATGCCGAAATGCTGCTGACGCAGCCGGCCTTGGCCGGTTTTGCGGTCGGTGCACCCGATTTGCCCGGGCATGGCGGCACAAGTTTGCCTGCAGGGGTTCGCCTGACCCTTGATGATAGCGTTGAGGTTGCACATCAGGTTGCCGGGGATGATGCTGTAGTGCTCATCGGGCACAGCATGGGCGGGACGATTGGGTTGCTGTATGCTGAACGCCACCCGGCAAAGTGTTATATCAACCTCGAAGGAAACCTCGCTCCCGAAAACTGCCATTTTTCGCGTGAGAGCAAGAGAAGGACAGCAGAAGAGTTTGCCGGTGTGTCATTGCCGGCATATCTGGGCAAGTTGCGGGCCAGTGGACAGGCAGTACTGCAGCGCTATGCTGAGACATTGGCGGCGGCTGAACCGCAGGCCCTGTATGACGTTGGCAGTTCCTTGGTCGACTATTCCGACAGCGGTACGCTTATCGAGCGGTTCGGACGTCTGCCAATGCCGAAACTGTACGTGCATGGCGACCGCAACCGGGGTCTGACCTATCTGCCGGCCTTGCGCAAGGCGGGCCTGCCGGTGATAGAGATAGCCGACAGCGGCCATTTCCCGCACCTGGACAACCCCAAGGCACTGGCCAGCGCAATAGCCGAATTCATTGCCTGACACGCCGTCGTTTCCCGTCGCTGCCCAACCTTTCCCCCGATAATCAACTACCGATAATATGTATTATGTAAAGTCGTTGATGAAGAGGGGACGGAGATTAAGTTATTAAGTTTTGCCGGGATGTCGCACAAAGCCATGCTAAAAAACAATATATGTCGCGCTCAAACTGTTCGCGAAACGGATAATTTTTGCCCTGTACGCGTTATTCGCTGATTTTAACCGGTGTCCACCCCGGGCAGGCCGCCCATATCTCTTCCACATCGGCATTATCGAGCGCGATGCATCCGAGCGTCCAGTCAGCAAAATTTCCAGAGCCGTGAATGCCGACCGCGCCCCCTAAAACCGTATCCCAGGGCGGCGTCTGGCGCGCGTTTTCCGCCCCGATTATCGCCTCGGCCGCGGGGGTGTCGATACGACCGCCGGCCAGCGCTGCGCGGGCATCAGCAGCGTTCGGATAGTTGAGCCCTAAAAACAGCCAAAAGGCCGTACTTTTTGTGCGATTACACAGGTGGTAATTGCCGACCGGCGTGCGCTGGTCGCCTTCGCGCTCTTTGTGCCCCTCAGGCGCGCCCCCCAGCCCGATTTTGTAGCGCTTGATTTCGCGGTCGCCATCATACAGCGTCAGTTGGCGTTCGCTTTTGTCGACGACAATGCGTGCATTGCGCAATGGCAGCGTCGAGGTGTCGAGCGGCGCCTCGTGCCTGATAGTTGTCGTGATGCGCGCCGCCCCGGCCTCAGTGTCAGGCGCCCCGGCAGCATTGCCATAGCGTTGTATGGCCCAGAACGCCCATGGCCCCGCCTGCCATAGCCCATAGAGCGCGACAATCAGTATGCCATATATAATCAGCCGCTTACGCATGACGGCCGACTTTACATAACATCGCGCGCGGGTCGGTTAGCAAAAAGGGCATTCGTGATGCGTTGCACCGACGTTTTCCGACGGCTACTCACGGCTCGCGGATGTCTCACGGTTTATCCTGCTTTGACGACGGTAATTGTTTCACCGCGCGGTCAAAGTCAGATTCGAGGGAACAATCTTCAGCCCGGCGATACGCAGTGAATTCACGCTCCGCATGTGCTTTGGCAAGTTCTGCCGAAACCTTGCCGGCATCCCGCAAAATCTCACGGTCATTCAAGGTCAGGAACCCCTCCAGTTTGCTGATCCAGTCATGCATGGTCATGGCAATGCGACGTTCGGCCTGCCCTTCGGCAAAGATGAGATACTGCTCGACCAGGTTATTGAGCGCCCGCAGTTCTTCTTCGCTCAGGTAGTTCTTCGCGATGGCAACATCCGTCTTGCGGATTCGCGCCCCCTCCCAACTGGTAAGTCCCATGTGCGGCTTGCTGCTGTCGGCACGCGCGACAATTACCTCAGCCGCCGTCTGCCCGTGGATGGCATAGTGTACCTTTTTCTGCACCGTGGCGAAAAACTCCTTTGTCAGCGGATCGTCCCTGTCGTAGTCGATGCTCGTGGCATAGATGTCCGTGATCTTCTGATAAAAACGCCGCTCGCTCGTGCGGATGTCCTGAATGCGGCGGGTAAGTTCCTCAAAATACTCATTGCCGGCCTGCGGGTTTTTCAGGCGTGCATCATCCAGCACAAACCCCTTGACGATATATTCCCGGAGTTTTTCCGCGGCCCATTGGCGGAAACGCACTGCCGCCTGGCTGCGCACTCTGAACCCCAAGGCCAGCACCATGTCGAGGTTGTAGCATTCCACCTCGCGGACAACCTCCCGTTCGCCCTCTTTTTGAACTGTTCGGAATAACCGAACAGTTGCGCCTCTTTCTAACTCATTATCATCATAGATGTTGCCGATATACTCGCTTATCGTTCCCTTGGCTTTGCCGAATAATTCGGTGAGTTGTTTCTGGCTGAGCCAGACATCACGCCCCTCAAGACGCACATCAAGTTTCGTACGTCCGTCTTCGCTCTGGTAGATGACTATCTGGTCCACTACTTGAGATCTCCGATGTATTCTGATTCCCCACCGGAACGATGCACAGTCACCGGAATGCGCTGATACCGTGATGCAGGCATCGGAGGAATAAACTCAGGTTCGCCTGCTGACGCGGGCGGGGCAGGAACAGCCCTCGGCGCCGGGGCAGCAGGAACAGTAACCGTTGAGGGTGCGACGGGCTGTGACTGGCCAAATCGATAGCGCATCGTCAAATGGTGCGCATCGTCCAAGTCGCCATAGGGCACATACGCGTAATCAACAAGGAACTGGTTGTCGAGATTGACACCAAAGCCAGCAGTCAAGCCACTGCCGGCATCGTTGTCACCAAGGTAGCCAAGACGCAGGGCGAGCATGTCAGCCAGTCGCCATTCAGTCCCGAGATTGAGGAACACGCGGTCATCATTGGGGATAATGCAATCAGCCAGCAGCACCAGCGGGACACGGTCCAACTGATACGCGCCACCAAGCCGCAACTGCAGCGGCATGTCAGCATCGTCGCGGTCGAACTTGAGGCCATTCCCCATGTTTCTGAGCACCGCGCCAAGCGTCAGGCCGCGCACGCCGGTCTCACGCATCACTATGCCGGCATCAAAGGCCAGCCCCGTGGCCTTCACCGAGGCGATATCCTGCTGGATGTACTTCACAGCGATACCGATATCAAGATTGCCATATTCACGCCCGTAACCGAGCGTAAGTGCCATGTCATTGGCATCTGTCGTCCCCAGATTGGTCAACGGGGCCTGCCCGTTGATGCGCGTGATATTGATGCTGCCGTAGTCGAGCAGCGTAATGCTTCCCCCAACTCTCCCCCCTATCACGCTTTCACCATGAACATACGCGAGATGGTTGTAGGTCAGGTCATTCAGCCAAGGCGTATGCGTAAAAAGCAGTTCGCAGGCATCCTGCCGCGCCAGGCCGGCCGGATTCCAGTAGAGCGTTGCCGCCCCGCCCGGCGGGACAGTCCCCGCCCCTCCGCGTGCCGCAGTTGCTGCATCAGGTGCTATCCCGAGGAACCCGGCGCCGCTGGAGCCGGGGTCATTGGCATACACGATCCCCGGCACAGCCACCAGCAGCATCAGGATGAACGCCGCAGTTTTCCCCATCTTCTCCTACCGCACGATAAAGATCTTCTGCACGACTTTTTCGCTGCCATTGATGAACACGGCAAGATACACGCCGCTCGTCACATCTTCTCCGCCCTTGTTGCGCACGTCCCACTGCACCGCGCCCGTGCCGGCGGGAACGCTCATCTCGTCCACCAACCGCCCGCGCACGTCGTAGATTTCAATCTTTGTCCCGGGCACCAGCCCGTTGAAGTAGATGCCAGAGCCATCTCCCTGCCCGCGGTACGGTACGCCGGTTGTGGCATCGCCATCGTTGGGGCGGTAGGGATTGGGGTAGATAAGCAGGTTCTGCAGGTTGGCGGCCGGCGTGGCAAAAGCCGCACCCGAGAATATCCCGTAGATGGAAAAGTGCGTGAGTCGGGCGCGTATGGTACCCGCCGCAACATCGACTTGCGTGCCGCCGATGGGGACCCATTTCCGGCTGCTTTCGTTGAACCAGAAAAGGTCAAGATGCGCCCGGTCTGACGCGGACAGGCCGGCAAGCACCGTCGGCGAGACGTGGAATGTCACCCATAGGCCGTCAAATGAAGTGGTGTCACCGCCAATATCGGCGCCGGTATCACTTAGCAGCGTGAATTCAAAGATACTGTACTTGAACTCATCCCAGCGATAGAGTTGGTCAGTGCCCGTATGATAACTGTCCGGGTCTGCCTGCTGCGCTACGAACTGTACCGCGCTATCACGGGTGTTGAGTTCCACACACCACGTGTCTCCAAAGAAATTGCCGCTGGTGTGAAGGACGGGGACAGCGATGATCAGCGTGTCGCCAGTCGGCACAATCACAACCACCCCACCCGCGCCCGTGTCAGACGGCACGTTGACCGTGGTATCTGTCGAGTCAGGGGTGATGACAAGAGCGGCCCGTGTCAGCGTGCAACCGTACGTAGCCACGTTGCCGGCCGCATCTGTGCCCGTGATAAACAGGTAGTTGCCACCAAGAGCAAGCGCCACCGAGCAGGTGAAATTCCCGCCGGCGAGCGCTACGATACTGGTTGCGCCGTTGCAGGTCACCGCTACAGTGCCGGAAGTCGCATAACTGTCGAGCAACACACCTTCGAGCGTTGCCGTCGGACCGCTGAACGCACGGGTTTCTGTCAGCAGGTACAGCATCGGTGCGGTCTTGTCGTAGGTGATGGAATCGCTCGCCGCCGCCGAGGTTTCGCCTGCGGCATCAAGCACCCGGATGTAGTAGGTGTGTACTCCTTCGCTGTCTGGCAGTATGATAG
>CAZWUZ010000031.1:0-20054 GCA_964637655.1 uncultured bacterium
ACGTGATGGCACCGGGGCCAACCTGATCGCCCGCCGCCCGGGCACCGGCGACAAACCGGTACTCCTCTCGGCGCATTATGACACGAAACCGGACACGCCCGGGGCACTGGACAATGCCGCCGGCGTCGCCGCGCTGCTGCTGGCGGCACGTGACCTTACGGCCCGGCCCGGGCCGGCGCTGGAACTGGTCTTCTTCGGCGGTGAGGACAGCTGGTGGCCGGGCGATGAGGGATATATTCTGGCGTACCCGCCCGCGCGGGTCTGCCAGGCGATCAATCTTGACGGGGTCGGCTATCGCGGCCGGCCGACCGCGCTGGCGCTGTTCAACTACGACGACCCGTCAAGCGCCGCCCTGCTCGCCCTGGTCAATGCGGCCGTCCCCTGCGTGACAGAGCCGTTTTACGCCAGCGATCACGGCTTCTTCTGGCCGCACGGCGTGCCGACCATCGCGCTGACCAGCAGCGGTCTGCTGACCGCCGTCGGCACCGAGGTGCATACGGCGGCGGATGTGCCGGCGCTCGTCGATACCTGCGTGGTGGCGCGCATCGCCCGCCTGCTGCCGCACCTTATGACCGGCGGCTGACCGCCGCCAGACGCACCAGCTGGCGCCGCAGGCGCGCCACGCGCCGCCGGTGTTCGCCCAGCGTGGTCAGCCAGTAATCCGTCACGTAAACGATGTCCGCATCGGGTGACGGGGTGTTGATCGCGTGACGCAGGTTCTGCCGGTTGCCCGTGTCGTACTCACCGAGCATGCGCAGGATGGCGGCGATGCTGTAGCCGGCAGTGCGCAGGGCACGGATGATTTTCAGCCGGCTGATCATCACTCCGTCATAGCGACAGTAGCCATGCCGGTCGCGGGTAATGCGCGCCAGCCCGTTGCGTTCCCACGTGCGCAGCGCCTCGACCGTGCAGCCGATGCGTTCCGCCGCGGCGCGCCGGTGCACGAACACTTCCCGCCCCGGGCGCGGCGGCTGCTGCGCCCAGCGTTCCAGCTCACGCAGTGCCGCGTGCGCGCGTCGTGATTCGCGCTGCACATTGCGCGCGTAGGTGTCCAGCTGCGCGCGCGTCTCACGCAGGTCGCCGCGTGCCGCCGCCTTGACCATGGCATAGACCGGTGTTCCTCCGCCGGGAAACGGACCGGGGAGCGCGAGACGCGCGAACTTCATCTGTTCGAGATGGTGTGGCGTGTAGGTGCGGTAGCCGTTGGGCAGGCGCGCCACCGGCGGCAGCAGTTCCCACTGCTCGTACTTGAGGACCGTGCTGCGATGCGTGCCGGCAGCACGCGCCAGGTCGATGGCGGTGAGAGAGCCGCGCCGCCGGGTGCGTGCTACCAGCGTCCGTCACCGCCGCAGTTGATGCAGACCCCCGTGCCGCTGCAGGTGCTGCAGGAGGTTTCGCCCGAGCCGAGGAAACGCCCGGTGCCGTTGCAGGTGCTGCAACGCCCCGACCCGCCGCACGGACTGCAGACCGAACTGCTCGACGACGAACTTCCCCCGTCGTTCCCGTCATAGGTGCCGTAATAGCCGCCGCACCCGGCACACAGCAGTGCGACAGTCAAACCAATGAGCATGAGACGCATGAAACACCTCCACCTGTTTCCATCATAGCAGACGCCTGCATCACTGTCCAAGCTTATTCGTTCCATTTGACAGAAACAGCACAACAGGATAACTTGCCGGTAGTTGCTCTGTTGCCGAAAGGAACCGACATGACCAAACAAAATCTGGCGGCGCTGCTGGCAGCGTTGCGTGACAACAGGGAACTGCGCGCAAAACTCGCCGCGGCGGGAAGTCCCGCAGAGTTCGAACGACTGGCGGCAGCAGCCGGCTTTACCGTGTCAGCACAGGATTTCCTTTCGGGTACAGCGGACGATCTGAGCGACGCCGAACTCGAGCAGGTGGCCGGCGGCTACACCTTCCCGCAAACAGACTGGATCTACTGCGATAACCCATGGACCAACGTCTACTGCACCCTGAAGTGCTGACCCCTCCTGCCTGAGTCGCAGTCAGGCGAACAGCAGCAGGCGCGCGGTTGCTGTCTTGCGGTCGAGCAGATGCATGCCGATGCCCGGCAGGCCGGTCATCAGACCGGCCATCCCCACCGTCGTTCCCGTCCCCAGGTCATTGAACCGGAATGTTGCCGTCATCCGCCAGTGTGCGAGCAGCGCGCCAGTCAGTTGCCGTGCCGCGACAGCATACCGTTCCTCCCCCGTCCACAAGCCAAGCGCCCGCAGAATCGCTGCACGACCGGCATTGCCGCAGCAGAGATGATCCGCCGGCAGCGGCGGCGCGTTGACCATGAGTTCCCCGGCGCGATGCAGTTCTTCGCGCCAGTGCGCCGCGGCGGGATGCCCGGGGAACAGTTCCAGGGCGCGCCCGCGCGCCAGTCCGATACCCGCCGCGCCATGACACCACGCGTTCATGAACGTCGGAGTCGCGCTGCGCAGATCAGGCCAGTTGCCCGCATGCGCATCGAACAGCGCCTGTTCGTACGCGAATGCGCGCGCCCCGGCGTCGATATACCGTTCGTCAGTGAGTACCGCGCCGGCACGCAGCAGGGCCAGCCCGATGCCTGATGCTCCGTGCGCATAGCCGGTCAGTGCGCGCGGGGCTGACGCCGTGAGCCACCCGCCACTGTGCAGGTTCTGCCGCGCCAGCAGTTGCCCGGCCAGCAGGTGCAGCACTGCACGCGCCGCTGCACCATAGCCATGGTCGCACAGGTCGGCCACCGGGCCGACAGCACCCGCCGCACCGCCAATCACATCAAGCCGCACATCGTTGCTGACCAAACCGTCCGACAGCGCCGTGAGCAGTCGCACGCGAATATGTTCCGCCTCCGCTGCCGTCGCCGGGATACCGGGAAGCGACAGCAACTGCAGGAAGCCGCCGACCCCTGTGAGTCCCGGGCCGCGGTCGCGCAGCAGCCGGTGCAATTCGTCATCCGGACACTGCGCCAGCCGTTCGCCGAGCGGCTGCCATACCCGCGCCGTCAGTGCAGCGGCGCGCGCAGTCACGCCGGCGCTCAGCCCGGCATGCGCCAGGGCACTGAGGAATGCCACCAGTCCGCTGCGCCCGGAATAGAACCCGTCATCCATGAGACCGAGTCCCGCCTGCATCCCGTCGCCCAGCAGGCCAAAACTCAGCCAGGTAAGCCGCCCGCGTCCGTCTGTCACCGCGTTCCGCTCGAGCACATCAAGCATGCCCGCAAACAGTTGTTCCTGTTCGCCGTCACGCCAGCGGTCGCTGCCGGCCGCCACCGGTGCTGACGGCACATCAGTCACGCCCTGCATCCGGTAGGTGCGCACGCCAACCGCAGCGCGGATGAGTTGTGCCTGCCAGGCACTCTGGTCCGCGCCCGTCTGCCGGACGCGGGCAAGCGCAACCGCCAGTCCGTCATCAGCAAGCACGTCGCGGATGCACCGCCCGCCGCCGTACAGGTCGCGGGAACCGGACACGTGATCGAAATACGGGATGTCCAGCGCTTCGAGGTCATGCAGTTCCGCGCCGTAGCAGTCCCAGAGCGGACCGACTGACGGTGCGAGCAGGTAGCCGCGGGCCATGCGTTCCAGTTCGATGCCGCGGGCGGCGGCGGAACGCAGACAGTCGGGCGAAAGCAGCCGCTGCTCCAGTATGGCGTAGATGCGCGTCGCCCGCAGCACCGTGCGCCGGCGCAGGCCGCTGCAAGCGGCGATTCGCGTTGCCAGTTCCTGACGCCGCGGCGGGGTCAGCAATTCTTTGCTCGCCGTACAAAAACCGTCAACCAGCGCGTCAACATGGTGCGCCAGCGGATTCGGTTCACCGGCCGCCACCGGCAGTGACGGGCGCACCGCCGGCTGTGCCGGGCGCCATCCCCAGGCCATCGCGTCGGTATTGCAGTTGATCCAGCCAGCAGTTTCCTCCGCATCAGCACCGGAGACGATGCCGAGCGCGCTGATATCAGTCGCCCGTTTCCGTGACGCGCTGTACTGCCAGGCCGGAAGCAGGCCGACCCGCAGCACCGACATGCCGGGGTCATCGTGCTCCGCGCCGGCGCCGGCATCGTCGCCGGCAGCGCTTTTCACCCGGCTGTCGAACAGCGTTTCCGGATCGATCAATACCAGCCGGTCCGCGCCGGCAATGAGATTCTCCGCATGGCAGTCGGTGGCACCCAGCAACTGCAGCAGGGCAAGCAGGCGCCCGGCATGGCGGTAGAATGCCGGCAGTTCCGCGGCATCAGCGACGGGGCGATGCGCGACGAAACCGGCATAGCCGTATGACTCGCCGACGGCAAGCACCGGCACCGGTGGCGCGCCGGCAAAATCCGTCGCCAGCCGGTGGTATGCCTGCTCGAGCCGCATATCCTTGGGCTTGTACACGACGCGCACCGGGTCGCCGGTGCCGGCCAGCGTGACAATGGTCACCATGCGGCCGCCGCGATGCGCATCCCCGGCGCACGTCAGGCGCAGCACGCGCAGCGGCAATGCCGCACCGAACGCTGCCGCGATGGCACCGGCATCGGCCTGCAGCCGCGCCCCGAGTTCGCCGAACATCGCCGACCAGGCCTGCACCGTCGTCGCCAGCAGGCGGGGCAGGACCGGGAATGCGCTGCTCAGTGCGGTCAGTCCGCCGGCAGCCATGGCCCGGACGAACGCGGCGTAGCGCACGCGTTCCGCCGCCACCGGTTCCGTGCCGAGGGCGAGTTTGAGCGACAGCCCCGGGTCACGACCGGCGGCAAAGAGTTCCATAAGCGCGCGCGCGGAGAGGTACGACAGGCGTCCGGCCAGCCAGCAGTGCGCGTCGCTGATGGCCTCCGCCGTAAAGACAGCCGTGCCGCCGTCCGGAACAGGCCATGCCTGCGTCGCCAACCACCAGAGGTGGATGAACGGCACCGTCGCAGCGGCCGCGTCAGCGGGCAGTGCCGTGTCTGCGAGCCACGCCATGTCGTCCGCCGGGCCGGCCGCCGCGGCGCGCACCGCCTCACCCAGGTGCAGGTATGCCGGCCACCACGCGGGCGCGGTGGTCAGTGCCGGGTTATCCGTCAGGGCGATGGCAGCCGACCGCTCATCCAGTCCGCCCGCCGCGAGACGCCGGGCGAACAGGCCTGACGCATCAGCATCGACAGCGCGCCGCCAGTCAGCAAGCAGTCCGTCCACGTCAGCAACCGGGCACGCCGGTGCCGCGGCAGCACGCGCCAGCCGCTCATCCCAGCGTTCGCCTGCCCGCCACAGGCGCAGGTCAGCTGGTGACGGCAGCGTGCTGCCCGGCGTGACGCCGTCCATCAGGCAGGGCTCAGGTATTCCCGGAGATATCGTCGGAGAGTTCGTTGCGATCGGCGGTGCCCGTCGACGGAAAATGCTCGCCCAGGCGGACCCCGATATCGCGGATGCCTGCCTCCAGGCCGCCGGCAAAATCATCCGCACGGAACCGTTCCTCCAGCAGGCGCGCGGTGGCATCCCAGAACCCGGCCGGGACACGCGCATCGATGCCGCTGTCGCCGATGACCGCGAATTTCCGGGCGCCGGGCGAAAGGTAGAGCAGCACGCCGTTGCGCTGCGCGGTGGCCGTCATGCCGAGTTTTTCGAACCAGTGAATGGCGCGTTGCGTCGCGTCGCCGGGACAGCGCCGCTCGAGATGCACGCGGATCTCGCCCGAGGTCTGCTGCTCCGCCGCGCGAATCGCCGCGATCACCCGCTGCCGCTCGGGTTCGCTGAGAAACCAGCGCGGATTCGCCGATCGTGTCATTTCCGCCCCCCCTACCATCCGCCTGAGGAACCGCCGCCGCCGAACCGGCCGCCGCCGCCACCACCGAAGCCGCCGAAACCACCGCCGCGCGAGCCCGAGCCGCCACCCCAGCCCGAAGAGCGCCAGCCGCGCGAACTGTACGTATGGGAAGAGCGCAGGCGTCCCGTCAGAAACAGGTAGAGAAAGATGAGCCCGATGATAATCTTCACCCATTTGCCGATGGTGGCGGAATCAGGCAGTGAATTGTCAATGGTGCGCGGTTGCACCATCGCTGTCGCCGCGCCGGTATCACCGAGCGCCGCGAGGATGGCCGTCACGCCGGCCCGGAACCCGCCGTCGTAGTCACCCGCCTTGAACCGCGGCGTGATGTCGTTGCGGATGATGCTGCTGCTGCACGCGTCGGTCAGGGTCGCTTCCAGCCCGTAGCCGACCTCGATACGCAGCTTGCGATCGTCGCGAAATGCCAGCAGGATGACCCCGTTATCCCTGCCGCGCTGCCCGATTTTCCACTGCTCCGCCAGTTTGATGGAAAACCGTTCCAAACTGTCGCCCGCCAGCGACGGGAAGGTGGCGATCACCACCTGGTTGCCCGTCGTCCGCTCGTAGCGTTCGAGTTGCCGTTCAAGTTCCTCCGCGACTGCCGCTGAAATCATCCCGCCGCTGTCGTTGACCCGCGCGGCGGGCCGTTCGGGCACAGCCAACCCCGCACAGCAGACAAAGAGCGCGGTGGCGACCGCGACGGCAGTCAGGCGGCGACGCATCGGTCAGCGCGCAACCGGAGTGGTGAAATCAACCTGCGGTGCGATGTCCGCGCCTTCCTGCATCTGGAAATATTCCTTGGCCTGGAAGTCGAAGAAGCCCGCGATGATGTTCATCGGGAACTTGCGGCGGTAGGTGTTGTAGTCCTGCGCTGTCTCGTTGTAGCGCATCCGCTCGACGGTGATGCGGTTTTCCGTACCCTCCAGCTGGCTCTGCAGGTTGAGAAACCCCTCGTTGGCGCGCAGCTGCGGGTAGTTTTCCACCACCACCATCAGCCGCGACAGCGCCGAGCTGAGTTCACCCTGCGCCTGCTGGAAGGCGGCGAATTTCTCCGGGTTGTCAACCGTGCCGGGCGCAGCCCCCATTCCCGCCACGCGCGCCCGCGCCTCGGTCACCCGCGTCAGCACGTCCGCCTCGTGCGCGGCATACCCTTTTACCGTCGCCACCAGGTTGGGGACGAGGTCAGCGCGCCGCTGGTAGACATTCTCCACCTGCGACCAGGCCGTCGTCACCGCCTCCTGCTTCTCCACCAGCGTGTTATACGCGGTGAATGGCGAACCGACCAGCGCCAGCAGCGCCACACCGGCAATGAGCACCAGCCCGATAACAGATCCCGCAGCAATCAGACAGCCCTTTTTCATGGCAGTTCCTCCACGCGTAATGGTTTATTTTATCATCCCCCGTTTACCCCGTCTACCGGGACAACGGCATGTTGCTTACCGCGCCGCTGTCATGTAACATACTCCGGGACGGACAACAGGAGCGGGGCATGAGCAGCGAATCGGCAAAAGTGTTTATCGAGCGGTTGCGCACCGATGAGGAATTCGTGGCGCGGATCAAGGCCTGCCCCGACGCCGACGCGCGACTGGCACTGGCCAGAACCGAAGGGTTCGATTTCACCCCGGCAGAAATCACCGCGCAGGCGGGCGAACTGTCAGATGACGAACTGGATGGCGTCGCGGGCGGCGTCTTTGACGGGCTACCCTGTTTCACTGACAGCATCATCAATACCTGCGGGAAATGAACAGGCGGGCGGCATGAGCAGCGAATCGGCGAAAGCGTTTCTCGAGCGGTTGCGCACTGACGAGGATTTCGTGGCGCGGATCAAGGCCTGCCCCAGCTCCACCGCGCGCCTGGCACTGGCGAAAGCCGAGGGCTTCGACTTTTCTCCAGCTGAGATCAGGGCGCAGGCGAGCGAACTGTCGGACGCGGAACTGGAGCAGGTGGCCGGCGGCGGCAAGGGTTACTGCTGCACCGGCGACACCGCCGACCCGAAGGGCTGAACTGCGGTCACCACGGCGGCACTGACTGTGCGGCCGGGGCAGCGGGTAGCACCAGTACTTTTTCCACCTGCACACTGTGCCGGGTAACTGACACCGCGTGACTGAACCGGCGGCGGAACATCGCCGCCATCGCCTGATTATCATGACGGATCATGCACGAAGCGAGCGGAATCCCCGCCCGTTCCTGCCGCCGCAGCGCTTCCCCCATCAGGGCACAGGCAAGCGGGCTGCCGCGCCACGGCTGGCGGACAAAAAGCCCGTTGTAGGCGATGCGGTCGGGTGCGGTCCGCGTGGCAATCACCCAGCCGGCCGGTTCTTCGCCGCAACGCACACCGACGCTGATTGACGGTTCGAGCGTCGACAGATGCCGGTACGGATCGATAAAGATCGCCGGCGGTTGTTCCTCCGGCCGTAGCAAGTCCATAAACCGTTCCCGCGCGACTGTCGCCAATTCTCTCAGCGGAAAGAATGTGCAGCCGGCCGGCAGCAGGTCACGCCGGAAAACCGCCGTTTCCGCCAGCAGTTTTTCCAGTGGCACGGTATGCAGGGCAAACCGGGGCTGTGGCGACGACCACCCGGCAGCGGCAAGCGTTCCCGTCAGATATCCGTGGGTTTCCTCTGTGTAGACGAACCGCAGCGCGCGACAACCGCGCCGGTGCATGGCTGACTCGAAATGCCCCAGCAGTTCGCGCTCAATCACCGCGCCGCGACAGGAGAGCGCCACTGACAGGGAAAGCAGGTCACCACTTCCGGTTTTCTCGCCCGTCCCCACCCGGCCAAGCGCCAGTCCCGCCGCGCACACCCCGTAGCGAAACGCGCCGATGGCCACCATGCCATCCGGTGCCGCTATCGCCTGTTCCGCGTAGCGGGCATAGGTAAACTCGCGGAACAGCGTGAGGTCGGCCGGGTCGAGTTGCTCATACGTGGAAAATGCCGTTGCTCCGGCAGCCGTCACCTCGTCCCGCAATGACATATTCAGAAGTCGAGCAGGCAGGGTTTGGGCGGCACGAGGTCGTGGTCCGCCAGGAAAGCGCGCGCGTCCGCGTCGAGGTCGCCGGCAATCACTGCCGCCAGTTCGAGTTCGCGGCGCCGCAGGCGGCAGAAGTCCGCCGCCGGGATGAAGACCGAGCCGCTGGCACCCGCATTATCGTGCTTGCAGCCGCCGGCACAATAATGGCGCGCCGGGCAGGCGGCGCAGGCGGCGACCAGCGTCAGCGGACTCTCCTGGTACCGCTCGCGGTCGAGGGCGTCGCCAAAGACGCTGCCCAGTTTGTACTCTTCCCGCCCGACAAACCGGTGGCAGAGATAGACATCCCCGTTGCAGGCAATCGCCACTGCCTGCCGCCCCGCCCCGCAGGCGTGGAACTGCCGGCGCTGGTGCAGCAGGGCCAGCAGCGCCCGCTGCAGTTCGCTGACCACCTTCAGTTCCTGCAGGCCCCTGACATCACGCTCGCCGATCAGACGCCACCACGTTTCCGCTTCCTGTTCGAGGTGCATCAGCAGCCGCTCCGTATCCCGCTGCCGCGCGGCAGCATCGTTCCGCCCGTCGAGCAGCGAGGCCGAAGCGGGCGTCACCGTGGCCCGGCTGAAGCCGAGCGCCCGCATGGCGTCTTTGACCGCCTGCGGTTCAGCCCCGCCTGCCAGCACGGCATGTCCTGCCGTCTGCGGCAGTACCACCAACAGTTTTTTCAGGCCGGCTGCCACCGTGTCGTATGAGCCACGCCCGTCGGCAAACGGACGCTGCGCATCCTGCACCGCGCGCAATCCGTCGCAACTGACAATGACGTCAAACGCATGCTTGCTGAGGAACGCTACGGTTGCGTCATCCAGCAGGGTGCCGTTGGTCGTCACGGAAAAGGCCGCCTGCCGGTCCAGCGCCGCCGCACGCGCCGTGGCATAGGCCACCACCGTCTGCAGCAGGGTGAAATTCAGCAACGGTTCACCGCCGAGAAAACCAATGTGGATTTTCTTCATCCGCCCGGCCTGGCGGAACAGCCAGTCGACCGCCTGCCGCGCAGTGCGCTCTTCCATGACTCCGCCGGTACCGTAACTGCCGCCGGTCCCATAGCAGTAGATGCAGTTGAGATTGCATGACTGGGTCAGAAAGAATTCGCCGGTGACCACCGGTACCGGTGCGCCGCGGGCATGCCGCACCGGGCGCGCCTCCGGCGCTGCCAGCAGGCCAAGCCGTGCCAGCCGCTCCCGCGTCGGAGCATCGGGCGACAATGCCGGCGCGGCAGCGAAGCGGTTGAGCAAGCGGGCATCGTCATCCGTCACCGCAACAGCGCGCATCGCCCCGATGTCGATAACATAGTAATGCCCGCGGTGCGCAAACAGGTGATACGGCCGTATGCTGCCAGCCGCCGGATTGTCCGTGCTGATACCCGGATTCGTCATGCCCGCATCATACTAACGCGCCGGAGCATCGTCAATGCCCGTCTGCAACGCGCCAGCCGTTCCCCCGGTATATACCGGTATGAGCCACCACCGCTATCTTGCCCTGCTCGAACAGTTCTGTTTCCCTGATAACGGGTTGCGTCGTGAAGCGCTGCGCCGCCTGCTGCCGCCGCACGAGCTGCAGCAGGATGGCGTCAGCACCAACCTGGTGGTCCCGGCACGCGCTGCTCAATTCATCACACTGGCCGCGCATTACGATACCTTCCCGGGGAGCATGGGCTATTACGACAATGGTACGGGGGTGGCCGTGCTGCTCGACCTCCTGCCGCAGCTGCCGCCGTGGGTCGAAGTCGTCTTCACCGACAACGAGGAGCATGTCGGACTGGGCGCGCAGCTCTACTGCACACTCCGCCGCCCGCTGGCCACCATCAATGTTGACGTGGTCGGGCACGGAAAGACGCTGCAGATCGAACGGTTCAATGGCTTTCCCTACGCGATTCCTGACGGGCAGGTCAATGAACTGCGCGACGTGCCGTTTTCCGACAGCACCATCTTTGCCGGGGCGGGCATTCCCGGCCTGCTCATCATCGCCGGCAACGGCGGCTACGACGAGGTTATCGGTGACATCTTCCTGCGCGAACACAACAATAAACTGGATAACCGGCTCGACAGCATCGACCCGCGCACCATGGAACTGGCGTACCGTTTCCTGCACGACCTGGTCGCAGCCGCCGGCAGACACCACGGGTGTGAGTAACCTGCCATGGCGTGCGATGGCGTTGCCGGCAGTGCCGCCGGGCAGCGCAGCGACATATGCGCCTCAGAAAATCAGTTTCTGCAGTCGCACGCTCTTGGCGATCACCGCCTTGAGGAACTGGCAGCCGACGTCGGGATCATCCCGCATCAGCGACAGCAGCACCGTCCGGTCGAGCGTGTAGACCCGCGCGTCGCCGAGGATGACCTCGGCAGTAACCGGCGACATGCCGTTCTCCAGCAGACAGTCCTCGCCCAGGAAACCGGATGCGCTCACCACCCCGATGGTCCCCAGCCAGCCGTAGCAGGAATGCTGCTGCAGCTCGATGGTCCCCTCCGCGACGAGAAAGAGCCGGTCGTTGGCCTGCTGTTCGAAGACCAGGTCCTGTCCCTCGGCACAATGTTCCAGGCGCGCGGCGGCGGCGATGTTCGTCACGGTCGCCCCCGATAGCGCGTTGAAGAGCGGCACCGTCCGCAGAAATGCCGCGCGCTCCGCCAGTGCCGCACCGATCAGTTCACGCATCCTCACGGGCTCGAGTTCGGGCCAGGCAAAGCCGCAGGCGCCCAGCGCTGTCAGGGTCATGGTATTGGTCAGCAGGTTCCGCGTCTGCAGCGCCCCGTCCTCCTGCGCCAGCCAGTCCTGGTGCAGAAGCAGGTTGTCGATATGCTCCTTGAAGCCGGGGCGGCCGTAATGCCCGCTGAGCAGGCCGACGAATTCCGGGAAAGCCAGCCGCCGGATATTCAGGCCGAATTCCGGGCTCCCCAGCACATCCGACAGTTTTATCCAGTGCGGGTTGAACAGGTGAAAGGTCTCGTTGGTGAGTGCCGTGCGGTCGAACAGGGTGACGATGGCCAGCGCCAGCTGGTCCACGAACGACAGGTCGGCCTCGTCGAACCGGTCCGGTACCGCGCCCAGGTTCACGTAGGCCCGCACCGTCTGGAAAAAGGCGTTGTCAGCGACGTTTTTCTGCACCCGGCCGCGCAGCGTGTCGAACGTGATATTGCCGACCCGGTAAATGCTGGCGTTCAGGCCGCGTTCACGCAGCTGGCGGATGACCTTTTCCGCCGCGAACTTGGTTTTGACATAGACGTGGTCCAGCTGCTGGCCGATATCGTCGTCGAACTCCGTGTACAGCGCGAATTCACGGCCGGCGACCGTACCCACCGCGACCGACAGGGTGGAGACATGATGCAGGTCCTTCTTCCTCCCCGCCAGGGCGAATTCGCCGAGGTTGCTGACCGTCTCGACATTCGCCCGGTGAAAGTCCTCGTACTTGCCGTAATGCCTGACGTTGGCGGCGGGATTGATGATGCAGTCGACGGTCTCCTGCAGTTCGCGGCAGGTCGCCTCGTCGAGGCCGAGGTTTGGCTCCGTCAGGTCACCCCGCACCACGCGGATGCGGGCCGCATCCCCATCAAGGAACCCGTCCCCGAAATAGTACGCCATGCTCTCCTGCACCCGCTGCCGGGCAAGGTCGTCCGTGGCAGCGCGGACCGGCAGCACCAGCTGCGCCGTCGTGGTGCGCAGCAGCTGGTACAGTAGGTAGGACCCGAGGTACCCGGTCGCCCCGGTCAGCATCATGGTGCGGTAATCCCGGCGCGCAGCATAGTCACGCTGCGCGTACGCCGTCGCGCGCTCATGATATGCCTGCAGCTGCGCGTCGATTTCCGCCGTGTGCAGGTGGTAGGTGGCAAGGTCCGTTTCAGCGAACAGCAGGCCGGGGATCAGCGGCATCTCCCTGAGCCGCGCCAGCCGCGTCTGGATGTTGTTTTCGCGCAGCTTTACGCGGGGCGCCAGTTTGGCGATGGTCGGGTAATTGAAGATGTCGTTGACACTGACCTCGAATTCCTTCTGCAGTTCCGCCACCAGCGCCACCGCCTTCAGCGAATGGCCGCCCAGGTCGAAGAAATTGTCGAGCATCCCGACCTGCGCAACCCCGAGCACCCGCTGCCAGGTGGCGGCGAGTTTCTGCTCGATGGCCGTCGCTGACGCCACGTATTCGCCGCCGGTGTCGACCTGCCGGCTCAGTGCCGGCAGTTTCTTGCGGTCGACTTTGCCGTTCGCGGTGAGCGGCAGTTCGTCGAGTTTCATGAAATACGACGGGATCATGTAATCGGGCAGGTCGGCCGCGAGGAAACGGCGGAACTCGGCCACCGCCACGGTGCGCGTGCCGCTGTAGTAGGCGACCAGCTCCGCCGCCCCCTGCTCGTCCGGGCGGGCCAGCACCACGACGTTGGTGAGGTCAGGATGATGCAGCAGGCGGCTCTCGATCTCGCCCAGTTCGATGCGGAACCCGCGGATCTTGACCTGGAAATCGATGCGCCCGAGATACTCCAGTTCACCGTTGGCCAGGCGCCGCGCCAGGTCGCCGGAGCGGTAGATGCGTTCGCCGGCGATATACGGGTTCTCCACGAATTTCTCGCCGGTGACGTCAGGCAGGCCGAGATAGCCGCGCGCCAGTCCGTCACCCGCCACGCAGATTTCGCCGGGCACTCCGGGCGGCAGCAGCCGCAGCCGGCCATCCATGATGTAGGTGCGCAGCGTCGGGATGGGCACGCCGATATTGCTGATGTTGCCGGTGATCTCCGCCGCGGTGATCTCCTTGAACGTCACGTGCACGGTGGTCTCGGTGATGCCGTACATGTTGATGAGCCGGGTGGCGGGATACCGTTCATGCCATGCCCCGAGCAGCGCCGGCTTGAGCGCCTCGCCGCCGAACGTCACGTAGCGCAGTGCCAGGTCGCGGTCTGCGGTGCGCAGATCCTCCTCGATGAACTTGTAGAAGGCGCCCGGCGTCTGGCTCAGGACCGTCACCTTTTCGCGCTTGCACAGCTGCACGAACGCGGCAGGCTCGATGATGACCTCCTTCGGCGCCATCACCACCCGCCCGCCATACAGCAGCGCGCCGTACATTTCCCAGACGCTGAAATCGAAACAGAACGAATGGAACATGCTCCAGACGTCATGCTCGTCGACCTGGTACTGGAAACGGTCGTTGACGAACAGCCGCAGGATGTTCCCGTGCTCGAGCATCACGCCCTTGGGCCGGCCGGTCGAGCCGGACGTGTAGATGATGTACAGCAGGTGCTGTGCCGTCGCGGCGGGTGACAGGTTTGCGTCCTCGGGAGCGTACTGTGCCTCATCCATGAAGTCGATGATGTTGCCCCGGTAGCTGCCGGCCAGTTCAAAAAACTCGCGGGTGGTGAGCAGCAGCCGGGCCCCGCTGTTCTCGAGCATGAACTCGATCCGGTCGCGGGGAAATTCCGGTTTCATCGGCAGGTAGCAGCCGCCCGCCTTGATGATGGCCAGGATGGCCACGATCATTTCCGGCCGGATATCGGTGATCAGCGCGACGATGCTGTCAGGGACGACGCCGCGCGCGCGCAGGGTGCGCGCCAGCCGGTTGGCGCGCGCGTTCAGTTCACGGTAGGTCAGCGCGCGCTCCTTGTACGTCACCGCGACCCGTTCGGGGAACCGCGCCGCCATCTCCTCGAACCGGGCGTGGACAGTCATCTCCCGCGGGTAGTCCGCGTCGGTCTGGTTGTGGGCGTAGAGCAGTTCGTCGATCTCGCTCGCGGTCAGCAGGTCGATATCCGCGATGGCCTGCTCAGGATCCCGCACCAGCGCGCGCAGGATGGTGCGGAAATGACCGGCCAGGCGCCCGATGGTGGCGCGCTGGAACAGGCTGGTCCGGTATTCCCAGTTCACCGTCATGGTGGTGTCGTGCTCGCAGACCTCGAGCAGCAGGTCGAGGTGCGCGATGTGATGCGTGTACGGGGCGTGGCTGAACCGCAGGCCGCCGCTGACCTGCTCCTGCGCACCGCTCCCCTGGTACACCATGCCCACGTCGAACAGCGGGTTGCGCCCCGGGTCGCGCGCGAGCTGCAGCTGCTGCACGAGCTGCTCGAACGGGTAATCCTGGTTTTCCAGGGCATCGAGAAAATCGTGCCTGACCTCGTCGAGGAACGCGGTAAACAGCTTCCCGCTTTCCGGCCGCGCCCGGAAGGGAAGCGTATTGACAAACATGCCGACCAGGTGCTGCACGTCGACGTGGCTGCGTCCCGCACTGCCGATGCCGATGATCACATCCTCAGCCGCGGCGTACTTGTGGAGCAGCACCGCGTAGGCTGCGAGCAGCAGGATGTTGGGCGTGACCCCGCGCCGCTGCGCCAGTTCGCGCAGGGCGCCGGTCAGCGTCTCGTCCAGGGTGCTGGCGAACGTGTCGCCGGCATAGTCCAGCAGCGCCGGCCGGGTGAAGTCGGCGGGCAGGTCGAGGACGGGCAGGTCGCCGGCAAAACGCTCGCGCCAGAACCGTTCCTGTTCCGTGATGGCGCCGGAGGCCAGCAACCGGGTATGCCATACCGCGTAGTCGCGGTACTGCACCCGCAGTTCCGGCAGGTCGCGCTCCGCGTACAGGGCCACCAGGTCGCGCAGCAGAATCGGGATGGAAGTGCCGTCGAAAATGGCGTGATGCAGGTCGAACACCAGGTAATACTGCCGCGCGGTCACCTTGAGCAGCAGCAGCCGGAACAGGGGCGGGGCCTGCAGGTCGAACGGTTTGACAAACGCGGCCACCGACGCCGCCAGTTCGTCGTCGGCGATTTCGCGGAAGGTTTTCTTGTACCTGACCTCGCGATGGATGCGCTGCACCGGCTCACCCTGCACCAGCGCGAACGAGGTGCGCAGCGCTTCGTGGCGGGCGATCAGCCGGTCGAGGGCGCGGCTCAGCCGCCCCTCGTCCAGTTCGCCCGTCAGCGCGAACACGCAGGGAATATTGTAGGTGGTGCCGATCCCCTGCAGCTGCCCGATGATGAACAGCCGCTTCTGCGCGGAGGTTACCGGGTAGTGCTCCTGCTCCGGCTGCCGGTCGATCGTCGCCAGCCGGACCTGGTGCGCGCCCTGGATCACCGGCGCGAATGCCCTGATGGTCGGATAGCGGAAGACGCTGGCCAGCGGAACCTCGACGCCAAAGCACGTGCTGATCCGCGCGGCGAGCATGGTCGCCGACAGCGAATGGCCGCCCAGGTCGAAGAAGTTGCTTTCCGTGCTGATACGGTCGAGCCCCAGCACTTCCTGCCAGAGCGCCAGCAGCTGCTCCTCGATGCTGTTCGCGGGCCGGACCAGTTCGCCGGCGAGGACCGGCTCCGGCAGCGCCTTGCGGTCGATTTTGCCGTTCGGGTTGAGCGGCATGCGCGGCAGCGGCACGAGGAAGGCGGGAATCATGTACTCGGGGAGCGCCGCGCCCAGCATCTCCTTCAGTGCATCCGCCGCAAGGTCGCCGGCCGCCACGTAATAGCCGCACAGGTACTTGTCGCCACCCGCGCGTTCGCGCGCCACGACAATCGCCTCGCTGACAGCCGGATGCTGCAGCAGGCAGGACTCGATCTCGCCGATCTCGATGCGGAACCCGCGGATCTTGACCTGGAAATCGATGCGGCCGAGAAACTCGATGTTCCCGTCGTCACGCCAGCGCGCCAGGTCGCCGGTCCGGTACATCTTCGTGCCCGGCACGAAGGGGTTGTCAACGAACGCCGCCGCCGTCTTCTCCGGGTTGTTGAGATAGCCGCGCCCGACCCCCGCACCGGCAATGCACAGTTCGCCGGGCACACCGACCGGCAGCAGGTGATTGCGCCGGTCCACGATATAGATCCGGTAATTGGCGCACGGGCGCCCGATGGGAATATTGTCGTACTGCCGGTCCACAGTGAAGAACGTGGCATAGACCGTGCACTCTGTCGGGCCGTAGCCGTTCACCAGCCGGTACGGGCGCGGCGTGAAGGTCTTCAGCTTATCCCCGCCCGTCAGCAGCACGCGCAGCGCGGTGTCGCCTGTGAGCGCCATGAACTGCTCGGCGAACTGCGTCGGCAGGAAGGCGGAGGTGATGCCGTGCGTGACGAAGAACTGGCGCACCTGTTCCGGGTCCATGCGGATGTCCGCCGGCACGATATGCAGCGCCGCCCCGGCCAGCAGGGTCGGGAACAGTTCGTCGATGCTGACATCGAAGGCGAAACCCGCGAATTTCGTCGTGCGATCGTTCTCGGTCAGGGCGAATTCCCGGAGACAGTCCATGACGTTGTTCAGCAGGTTGCGGTGTTCGAGCATCGCCCCCTTGGGTTTGCCGGTCGAGCCCGAGGTGTAGATCACGTAGGCCAGATCGGCGGGCGCGGTGGTCACCGGCAGGTCAGTGTCGTCACCCGTGAACGTGCCCGGATCGGTGAGGTCGATGACGGGCCCGGCGAAACCGGCCTTGCCGCACAGTGCGCCGGTCGAGAGCAGTGCGATGGCGTTGCTCTCGCGCAGGATCTGCTGTATGCGCGCGGCCGGGTAGGCGGGGTCGATGGGCAGGTAGGCCGCGCCGCTCTTCAGGATGCCGAGGATGCCGGGGACCATGGCCGCGCGCTGGTCCAGCATGATCGCCACGATGGCGTCGCGTCCGGCCCCGAGCGGCACCAGGCGCCGCGCCACCTGGTTGGCCCGCGCGTTCAGCTCGCGATAGGTCATGCTGCCGTCGCTGCCGGCCACCGCCGGCCGCTCCGCATGCCGCCGCGCGGCCGCGTTGAACAGGGCCACCACCGTCGTGTCGCGCGGAAAATCAGCGTCCGTCCGGTTGTACGTCTCCATGATTTCCGCGCGCTCGGCATCAGTAATGATATCGAGGTCCGCGATTTTCACCGCGCGGTCGGCGAGCACAGCGCCGGCGAGGCGGACGATATGGCCATGCATCCGGGCGATATCGGCATCCGTATACATCCCCGCAGGAAACGTGAAGTGCAATTCGAAATCTTCGTACCGCTCCGCCGGGTAGATGAGCAGATGATAGGGCGGCTGCTCGTAGCCGGTGGTCAGGTACTCGGCCTTGACGCCGGCATAGGTGAAGTTCTGGCCGGCAACGATGATGTTCAGCAGGTTCGGCACACTGCCATGCTTTTCCCGCAGGTCCTTGGCCAGCAGGTCGTACGGGTAGCGGGCGTGGTGCCGCTGGACCGCGGTCAGTTCCTTCGTGTTCCGCTGCGCGTAGTCGCTGAACGTCAGCTCCGGGTCAACCGCGTAGCGCAACGGCAGGGTATTGACGAACATGCCGACCATCTGCTTTTCCCGCCGCGTGTTCCGGTTGCGCGTCAGCACGCCCAGCGTCACGTCATCATGCCCGGTGATTTTCGCGAGATACACCGTGATGGCCGACAGGAACAACACCGTCGGTGACACGCCCGTGTCGCGGTAATAGGCGCTCAGCGCGGCGGTCATGGCGCGCGGCAGGACGTACCGCCGTTCCTCCGCTTTGATGCCGCTCTCCTTCGCCCGGTTATACGGCAGAATAATCTCCGGCGGCAGCGTCGCATACTTGTTCAGCCAGAACGCGCGGTCCGCCGCGGCCGCCGCCGATTGCAGGTACTCGTTTTCCGCAGCGAGGTATTCCGTGTAGCAGGGCGCCGGGCTGCCGTCCGGTTCCTCCCCCGCCGCCAGCCGCCGGTAAGTATCGACGATGCCGTCGATGATCAGCTTGGCCGTCCAGCCGTCAGCGATAATGTGATGGATGCGGTAGTAGAATCCGGTCGCGCCGTCCGGGTATTTCAGCAGGGCGAAATAGAACAGGTCGGCATCCAGCAGCGTGAACGGGGTCTGGTTCTGCCGCGTCAGCCACGTGGCGTAGCGGTCGCGCCCGAAGTCGCTCGAAAAATCGAAATAATCGATTTTCCGCGCGCTGTCGTCCACCGGGTACTGCCGGTAGTCGTACCCCTCCTGCCGCAACCGCAAACGGATGCCGGCGTGCCGGCTGATGAACAGGTTGATCGCCTGCTCGAGCATGCCGAAATCGATGGCCGTGGTGAACCTGACCGCAAAGACGATGTTGGCGAATGGCGTGCCGGGGTAGGTCACTTCGGTGATCAGTTCGCGCTGCTGCGCATGGCTGAGCGGGTAGCTGTCACCCGTGGTCTGCTGCGCTGCTTGTGGCGCTGCCATGATTACACCTCCGCGACCCTCGCTGGTGTGCTGCCGTTCAGCAGCGTTTCATCCCGCCATGGTAGCATCTGCCGCCGGCACCGTAAATGTGGTGTCCGCCGGCGCAGCGCGCGGGCAATCCGGCGCCTTACCCTGTTCCGCTGTCAGAATGGGGCGCTGCATTACCGGAATTGCCTTTCCCGTCCGATCTGCGTATGCCGTAGCGTACGATCCGGATAATCACCTCGGGGAGAGCGCAGACGAGGGCGCAGATAATCGCGAGGCCGGTGACCAGATACGGGATGAACAGAAGCGTAAGCGCGGCCTGCGCATCAACTGCGAGGTCGTTCGTCCCGTGGAAGAACAGGAGTGCGCCGGAAGTCACGACCAGGGTCGCGCCGAACGTCACGCAGAGGAACCGCCGCAACCAGAAAAGGATGACCAGGGGAATGGCCGGCGCGGACGCGAAGAACGCGAAAAAGAGCAGCCCCTCCACTGCATCATCGCCGTCAGGAATATACTGCCCGAGCCATTGCCAACCGCCCGGGATTCTCGCGCAAAAGGGGAGCGCGTTGACGAAGACGAGGAGCGCAACCGCGCCGAGCAGGTCGATGACGATGCTCATCAGCATCCGTTTCCCGTCAGTCAAACCCATCCGTTGCCAGGCCATTGCGTGCCGACCTCGATAGACTCCGTGAGATGGTTTCCATTGCCGCCATTATTGTATCACAAGGCGCCGGAAAGGGAGTCCCGGCGAACTCCGTTCACCCGGATGCCCGGATGCACCTGTCGCGGCCAGTACCGTCGTGCATCGCGGGACTCACCTCGCAAACAGTGTCAGACAAGCGCCGCCCGCTCCTGCGAGCAGGCGCCACACCGGTTAGTGGCTCCCCGGACCTCACCATAGACAGAACCTTCAGCATAATTCTTGCGGCCGATTTTACCGGACAGGGCACCGACTGATATCAGGAAAGCAGAAACTCATCGACAAAATCGCGCGGCGACATAATCCGCACATACGGCAATCCATGACGGCGCAATTGCTGAGAGGTGAGGTCAAGAAGGTGCCGGTCGCCGCTCACAATGATCCTGGCCTTGGCGTCAGAGGCAACAGCAAGACAGGCAGTATCGGCAGCATGCGTACGGACCGTAACAGTTCGCGTTGCCCGCACCGTGGTCGCCTGATGGATGATCGTCCTG